>JALSLZ010000067.1 GCA_026988075.1 Flavobacteriaceae bacterium | reverse complement strand
CCAGCATTTTCTAAATCTATCGCTAATTGTTTGTAATATTTTAGATTGAATTTTGTTTTACTTTTATCTAAAACATCGCCAGTATAACTAACGGCAGCTTCTGCAATTCCTCCAGTTTTATTGCGAACATATTCTATACTTGGCGCCATAGCTTTTACCCAGTTTAAGGAATCGAATATTCTAAAAATATCCATGCCGTTTTCCCAAGATTTAATAATAAATTTTTCAATCAAGTTATCAGGATATGCAGCATAGCCAACACCATTTGAACCACGTAATAACATTTGTAATAAAATATTTGGTGCGGCTTTACGTATTTGGCGTAATCTTGTCCATGGGTTTTCATGTAAAAAACGTAAACAGACATCAAAAGTTGCTCCGCCCCACATTTCTAAACTAAATGTGTTAGGATGATTTTTAGCGAAACTTTTTGTTACTTCAAGCATGTCAATAGTACGCATTCTTGTAGCTAAAAGTGATTGATGTGCATCACGAAGTGTAGTGTCTGTATAGTGTATTTGTTTTTCGTTTTTTAACCATTTACTAAATTCATCAGCGCCTAATTTAGTTAATAAATTTTTTGTTCCTTTTGGATATGGCGCAACTATATCATAACTTGGTACTATAGGATTTCTAAATTTTTTATTTGAATCAATATATTTCACATCACTATTACCATTTACAACAACTTCGCCAATACATTCAATTAATTTTGTAGCTCTATCTTGAGATTTTTTTATTTTAAAAAGAGATGAATTATTTGCAATAAAATTAACGGTTGCTTCACCTTTACTAAATGTGGTATTATTAATTACATTTTGTAAAAAACGAATATTTGTTTTTACGCCTCTAATTCTAAATTCTTTTAAGGCTCTTGTCATTTTTCTCACTGCGCCATCTAATGTTCTACCTTGAGCAGAAATTTTCACTAGCATAGAGTCGAAAAATGGCGAAATCGATGAGCCTTGGTAAATGCTACCAACATCAAGTCTAATACCCATACCAGCAGCACTTCTGTATGTTGTAATTGTACCATAATCTGGCGTAAAATCATTTTCAGGATCTTCGGTAGTAATTCTACATTGTATGGCAAAGCCATTTGGTTTTATGCTGTCTTGATTGTAAATTTTGATTTGTTTATCAGCAAGTTTGTAACCGCCAGCTACGAATATTTGTGTTTTTACAATATCAATGCCTGTAACCATTTCGGTTACTGTATGCTCAACTTGAATTCGTGGGTTTACTTCAATAAAATAAATGCTGTTGTCATCATCAACTAAAAATTCGACAGTACCAACATTATTATAGTTTACTGTTTTGGCAATTGCAATGGCATAATCATATAATTTTTGTTTAATTTTATCAGATATATTGTAAGATGGTGCCATTTCAACAACTTTTTGATACCTGCGTTGTACCGAACAATCTCTTTCGTATAAATGGCGAATATTGCCATGATTGTCAGCTACAATTTGAATTTCTATGTGTTTGGGATTTTGAACATATTTTTCTAAGAATACCGTATCGTTGCCGAAAGCATTTAATGATTCGTTTTTTGATGAATGGAATTGTTTTTCTAAATCTTCTTTAGATTTAAGAATACGCATTCCTCTTCCGCCGCCGCCATGAGCTGCTTTTAGCATTAAAGGGTAGCCAATTTTTTCGGCTTCACTAAGTGCAATTTTTAATGAGGTTAATTCTTTTTTACTGCTTTCAATAATTGGAACATTACTTTTTATAGCAATTTCTTTAGCTTTAATTTTATCGCCTAAAGCATCCATTATTTTTGGATCTGGACCAATAAATATAATGTCATTTTCGGCACACTTTCTTGCGAATTTAGAGTTTTCAGATAAAAAACCATAGCCTGGATGTATAGCATCAATGTTTTTAGAAACAGCAAGGTTTACAATTTTATCAATATCTAAATACGGTTTTAACGGATTGTCGTTTGTGCCTATTTGATAGGATTCATCTGCTTTATACCGATGTGCAGAATAGCGATCTTCATAGGTGTAAACGGCAATGGTTTCTACATTAATTTCTGTACATGCTCTAAAAATGCGTATTGCTATTTCTCCTCGATTTGCAACTAGTATTCTTTTTATTTTCATATCGTAAAATTTATTTGCCTACAAAATATAAAATTATAATTTGATTATAGTAATTTTTGTTACATATAAAAAAAGCCTGTTATTTTTTAACAGGCTTTTGTAAGATGGTTAAATGGTGTTATTGAACCGATGCAACGGTTTCTACCAATCTAATAAATTCAGCTCTATAAGCATGAGTATCTTTACCTTTACTTTTATTTGCGATAGTAATAATGTCTTTATAATTAACACTTTTTGTAAATTTAGACTTTCTTAGTTTCATGCCAAACATAGCAACCGAAGTAGCAAACTTAAAGTCATTACTTGCATTTTGAAAAGTTTCATTGGTGTTATTTACTACATGAATAATTTCATTACTTTTATTTTCAGTTGGTTTTTTATAGCGAAATTTTACAGTCAATAGCTCATCATTAAAGTTAGTAGCATTTACTTTTGTGTATTTTAAATCACTAATATTTTTTAGGTATTTGCTTTCTACTCCAGTAGGAATAATTTCATAAAGAGCAGTTACAGTATGATTACTTCCTAATTCACCTGCATCTATGGTATCGTCTTTAAAGTCTTTATTTGCTAATAATCTATTTTCATAACCAATTAATCGGTAGGCTTGCACTTTGTTTGGATTGAATTCTACTTGAATTTTTACGTCCTTTGCAATGGTATATAATGTGCCTCCAAATTCGGTGCCTAAAATGCGTTTAGCTTCTTGCATAGTATCTATATAAGCATGATTTCCATTGCCTTTGTCTGCTAATATTTCTAATTTTGAATCTTTGTAATTGCTCATTCCAAAACCTAAAACAGTTAAAAATATACCTGTTTTTCTTTTTTCAACAATTAAATCTTCCATGCTTTTATTGCTACTTGCTCCAACATTAAAATCACCATCAGTTGCTAATATAATTCGATTGTTGCCATTTTTTATAAAATTTTCTTTTGCAATTTTATATGCCAGTTCAATGCCTTGTCCGCCAGCTGTTGAACCGCCAGATTTAAGTTTGTTTAGCGCATTTAATATTTTATTTTTATCATCACCAGATGTCGCATTTAATACAACACCAGCAGCGCCAGCATAAACAACAATAGCCACTTTGTCTTTGTTTCTTAATTGCTTTACCAATATTTTAAATGCTGATTTTAGTAAAGGTAATTTGTTTGAAGCACTCATTGAACCAGAGACGTCAATTAGAAAAACTAAATTAGAAGCAGGAATGTTTTCGTTAGCTATTTTTTTTCCTTGTAAACCAATTTTTACAATTTTAGCATCTTTATTATAAGGTGAATTTGCTACTTCTGTCTGAATTGAAAAAGGATGTTCTCCATTAGGTTGTTTGTACTGATAGTCAAAATAATTAATCATTTCTTCTACTTTTACTGCGTCTGGATAAATAGCTTGTCCGTTATTTATCATTCGTCTTACATTGCTATACGATGCTTTATCGACATCAATAGAAAAGGTTGAAAGCGGAGCAAAATAGACATGTTTAAACTGATTTTCATCAATTTCTTGATAACTTTCATTTTGCATTTCATCAGTTTTAAATGTTGTTATTGAAACTATGCCATGTTTTGCTTTTTGACCGTATAATTTTATTAATGATTTGTTTTTTAAAGTTTGGATGCTTTTAATTTTGTTTGGAGCTATTTTATTAAAATCTTTAAATGACATTTCTTTATCATCAATAATATAAAGTTTTTTGCTTTCGTTTTTATTTAATATTTTATAAACACCTTGTTTGGTGGTAATAACAATTACACCATTTGCTCCTTGTGATCCATATAATGCAGCTCCATTAGCTCCTTTTAATACATTTATATTTTTGATGTGTTTTGGGTTTAGGCTACTCAATGTGCTTGAATTTGATGGTTTGCCATCTATTACATATAAAGGGACGTTGTTCTGTGTTATAGAAGTTGTGCCTCTTAATATTATTTTGGATGAATTACCAGTTGATTCAGAATTTGATGTAACTTGAATGCCAGCTATTTTACCTTGTAGTGTATTGGTAATTGATGTGTTGTATTTGTTTTTTCGATTAATTTGACGTGTAGAGTGACTGCGTATTCTACTTGAACGTTTTCTTCCATAAGCAGTAACAATAACTTCTTCTAATGCATTTCCACTTGTTCCAACGGTCACATTAATAATGCTATTTTTCGTTACTTTTTTAGTTGTCGTAATGTAAGATATATGTGTAAATTTTAATACGTCACCAGTTTTTGCTTTGATGGAGTAATTTCCGTCAAAATCAGTTACCGTTCCTTTATTTGTGCCGATTACTTTAACAGAAATATCTGCAACTGGTCCCATGTCATCAGAAACTATTCCTGTTATTGTTCTTTCTTGTTGTGCTAAAGCGGTTAATGTAAATCCGATTACAAAAACCAATGTCATCATTTTATTCATAATATTTGAGTTTTTAGGTTAATTATACCTCAAAACTAAGGGCAAATATTATATTTAAAAAACGTAAATGAGTGAATGCAGCTTTTGAATGAGTGAAGTGTGTTTTTTTTGTTTGTAGAAATTTGGGTTTCACTAAAAGTGAAACCCAAATTGAATATTAATTTCCAAAAACAAACTCGTTATTTTGATAATCTAATTTAATATGACTTTCCGCTGTAATGCGTCCTGTTAAAATTTCTTTAGACAGTTTATTTAAAACTTCTCGTTGAATTACTCGTTTAATTGGTCTTGCTCCATATTGAGGATCAAACCCTATTGTTGCAAGGTTTTCAATAGCGATTTCGGTAGCGTTAAATTGAATTCCTTTTTGTGCTAACATTTTTGTTAAACCATTGATTTGAATTTTTACAATTTGTTTTACTTCTTCTTTATTTAAAGGAGTAAACATAATAATCTCATCAATTCTATTAATAAACTCTGGTCTAACAGTTTGTTTTAGCATACCAAGAACTTCCACTTTTGTTTCTTCCACTACTTCCAAGCGTTTTTTCATATCTAAACCTTCCAATTTATCTTGAATGATGTGCGCTCCCATATTAGAAGTCATGATAATGATGGTATTTCTAAAATCGGCTAATCTTCCTTTATTGTCTGTTAAACGACCTTCATCTAAAACTTGTAATAAGATATTAAATGTGTCTGGATGTGCTTTTTCAATCTCATCTAACAAGACTACAGAATATGGTTTACGTCTTACTGCTTCAGTTAATTGCCCGCCTTCTTCGTAACCAACATATCCTGGAGGCGCACCAACCAATCTACTTACAGCATGGCGTTCTTGATATTCACTCATATCAATTCTGGTTAAAGCACTTTCATCATCAAATAAATATTCGGCTAAAGCTTTAGCAAGTTCTGTTTTACCAACTCCTGTTGTTCCTAAGAATAAGAATGAGCCTAATGGTTTATTGCTGTCTTGCAATCCTGCTCTTGAACGTCTTACTGCGTCAGAAACTGCTTGAATTGCTTCTTCTTGCCCTACAACTCTTTTGTGTAATTCATCTTCTAAATGTAAGAGTTTTTCTTTATCTGATTGTAGCATTTTTTGTACGGGAATACCTGTCCATTTTGCCACAACTTCAGCAATATCTTCGCTAGTAACTTCTTCTTTAATTAAAGCATTTTCATTTTGAGCAAACTTAGCTTGCAATTCTTTTAGCTTTTCTTCTTCTACTTGAATTTTTCCGTAACGGATTTCGGCTACCAAGCCATAATTTCCTTCACGTTCTGCTCTTTCAGCTTCTAATTTGTATTTTTCAATATTTTCTTTGGCTGTTTGAATTTCATCTACAATATCTTTTTCAGATTTCCATTTGGCATAAATACTCTCACGTTCTTCTTTTAAATTTGCCAATTCTTTATTGATATGACTGATTTTTTTATCGTCTTTTTCACGTTTTATCGCTTCTAATTCAATTTCTAATTGCATTATTTTTCTATCTAAAACATCTAATTCTTCTGGTTTAGAATTTATTTCCATACGTATTTTTGCGCCAGCTTCATCCATTAAATCGATGGCTTTATCTGGTAAAAACCGATTGGTAATGTAGCGTTGTGATAACTCTACACAAGCAATAATAGCACTGTCTTTAATTTGTACTTTATGATGTGTCTCGTATTTTTCTTTAATTCCTCTAAGGATAGAAATAGCGCTTTCGGTATCTGGTTCATCAACCATTACTTTTTGAAAACGTCTTTCAAGTGCTTTGTCTTTTTCAAAATATTTTTGATATTCATCTAAAGTTGTTGCTCCAATAGCACGTAGTTCTCCACGAGCCAAAGCAGGTTTTAAGATGTTTGCCGCATCCATTGCTCCTTGTCCGCCTCCAGCACCAACTAAAGTGTGAATTTCATCGATAAAAAGTATAATTTCGCCATTTGCAGAGGTTACTTCTTTTACAACAGATTTTAAGCGTTCTTCAAATTCACCTTTGTATTTTGCGCCTGCAATTAAAGCACCCATATCTAAGGAGTACAAGGTTTTATTTTGTAGATTTTCTGGTACATCTCCTTTTACAATTCGGTGTGCTAATCCTTCCGCAATAGCGGTTTTACCTGTTCCTGGTTCTCCAATTAAAATGGGATTATTTTTAGATCTTCGTGATAAAATTTGCAATATTCTACGTATTTCCTCATCACGACCAATTACAGGGTCTAATTTACCTGTATTTGCCAATTCGTTTAAATTTTTGGCGTATTTATTTAAGGAATTGTACGTGTCTTCGGCAGATTGTGAAGTTACTCGTTCTCCGTTTCGTAATTCATCAATAGCTGCTTTTAAATCTTTTGAATTGATTCCGTTATCTTTTAAAAGTTGAGTTGTTGCTCCTTTTGATTTTAGCATGGCTAATAATAAATGTTCAATAGAAACATACTCATCTTTCATTTTTTTAGCAATGATACTTGCTTCATTTAGCATAGTTCCTGCATTTCTTGAAAACTGAATTTCTCCACCTTCTACTTTAGGGAAACTTTTTAAAATATTCTCTAAGGTTTGTTTAAACAAATCGGTATTTACACCTAATTTGTGTAAAACGAATGGTGTTACGTTTTCATCAACCTCAAATAAGGCTTTTAAAACGTGTGCATTTTCTATTTGTTGATGTCCATAACCTTGCGCAATTTGTTGTGCTTGTTGTATGGCTTCTTGTGATTTTATAGTAAAATTATTTATGTTCATTTTTTTATTTTTTAAAGGTTAATATCTTGAAATGTTAAATCATTGATTTGTTTTTTCATTTATTTAATCATCAAACAATATTCCTTTAACCAAAAACAGACAAAATGACTGTAAAAGACGTAAGAAACTGACTTTTTTTCATGTTTAACTAAAGTGTAACTAAATTTCATTATCGTTAAACTTTACTTACTTTTGCTGAAAAAACAAACAATGAGCTTTTTTAGTAAATTATTCGAAAAACAAGAAGATGAATTTTCAGATTTTAATTGGATTCCCTTATTAGAAATGAATCAATTAAATGAAATTGTAATTAATTCTGATAAGAAAACACAAGCTATTTTTAAACACAGTACACGTTGCGCTGTTAGTAGAGGTGTAATCAAGGAATTTGAAAAACTAAATGAAAATACCGAAAACATTGATTTTTATTTTTTAGATTTAATTGCCTTTAGAAACATTTCAAATGCAATTGCTCAAAATTTTAGCGTAGCACATCAGTCGCCACAATTAATAGTAATTAAAAATAAAAAAGTAATAGCTAACGCTTCGCATTATGCAATAATTGATTTAAAATTTAAATAATATGAATTATATTCAACAAGCATATAAAGGTGAAAAAGGTGTTTGGCGATTTGTAATTACTACCTTAATAGTGATGTCGCCCTTTATTTTAAATATTGCTTTTTACTTATTACTGCCCGAATTGTTTGAAAAAGCAATGGAAGAAAATGGTAGTATGAATAGTAATTTTGATTTACTTACAAGCTTGGTGACTTTTGCGTTCTTTTTAGGTTTACTGTTTGTTCTTGTTCGAGTTTTGCACAAAAGAAGTGTAACTTCGTTAATTACAAGTAGAAAAAAAACAGATTGGAAACGTGTATTTTTTGCCTTTGGTTTTTGGTTTTTGATTTCTACAGCAATGCTTGGAGTTGATTATTTATCGGCGCCAGAAAATTTTGAATGGAATTTTGATTTGTATCCTTTTGTTGGCTTGGTAATCATTTCCTTATTATTTATGCCTTTGCAAACCAGTTTTGAAGAGTTGTTATTTAGAGGTTATTTAATGCAAGAAATAGGTGTAAAAGTTAAAAACAAATGGTTTCCTTTATTATTTACGTCCATTCTTTTTGGAGTAATGCATGGTTTTAACCCTGAAGTTGAAAAACTCGGACCGATAGTAATGGTATTTTATATTGGTACAGGCTTTTTACTTGCAATTATGACTTTAATGGACGAAGGTTCGGAGCTTTCTCTTGGTTTTCATGCGGCAAATAATATAGTAGCTGCTATATTTATCACTACAAACTGGACGGTTTTTCAAACGGAAGCTTTATTATTAGATACCTCAGAACCAAGAATGGGTTTCCAAATTTTTATACCTGTTTTAATTATATATCCTTTAATACTATTATTTTTTTCAAAAAAATACGGTTGGACAGATTGGAAAGGAAAATTGTTTGGTAAAGTAACTGAACCTAAACAAGATAAACCCTTTTTCGAAGAAGAAAGTATGTTAGAGTTGTAGTTATTCGTTTAATAATTCGTCTTTGTATAGTTGTAAATTTTCTTTTGTTTTTGTATCTAATTCAGGATATTTTATGGAAGTATATTTTTCTAAAGTGTTTAGAATTGTTTGAGCAACTAATAGCCTTGCAGTTGGTTTATCATCGGCAGGTATTACAAACCAAGGAGCTTTTTCTGTAGAGGTTTTGTTAATGGCATCTTGATAGCAAAATTGATATTCATTCCATAATTTGCGTTCTTTTAAATCGCCTGCAGAAAATTTCCAATTCTTTTCAGAGGTATTTAATCGTCTTAGTAATCTGTTTTTTTGCTCTTCTTTTGAAATGTTTAAAAAGAATTTTAAAACAATTGTTCCGTTGTCAACAATATGGTTTTCAAAATTAATAATGCTTTTCATTCTGTTTTCGTAAAAAGAATCATTTAAATGACTTTCATTTTTTACTGAAGGAATGTTTTCGCCAAAAATATAATTTTTATGGACTCTTGTAACTAAAACATTTTCATAATGTGTTCTGTTAAAAACACCAATAACGCCTCTTTCTGGTAATGCAATATAATGTCGCCATAAAAAATCATGTTTTAATTCAATTGTACTTGGAACTTTAAAACTGGTTACTTTAACGCCATTGGCATTAACATTTTTAAAAACTTCACGTATTAAACTGTCTTTGCCCGAAGTATCCATTCCTTGCAAGCAAACCAATACACTATATTTTCCATGTGCATATAATTTATCTTGAAGAATACTAATTTTTTTACGAACCTTTTTTAATTCCGCTTTAGCGTTATTATGAATAGATAAAGTAGGAACGTTTATGAGTTTTATAGGTTTTGTTATTTTCATTATTGCATTATTTATAATTTAACATTCGATATTTTCCATAATTAAACAACATCCATTTTTCTAATTATTTTTGCTAATATTTCAGGAAAGAATCGTTTTACATAAACTGCTAATATTTCTTTTTTTCCACCAATTACAATTTCATGCTTCTCCTTTAAAATAGCTTTAAGTAGTCGTTTAGCAAAGATTTTGGGTTGAAGTCCGTTTTTAGTAGCATTGTCTAACGTGTTTTGTTTTGAACCATCACCAATTAAAGCATTTATTGAAACGTTTGTGTTTACAAAACCAGGACAAGCTAAGGTTATTTTAATATTGTCATCATAAATTTCGGCACGTAAGCTGTCAAAAAAACCGTGTAAAGCATGTTTAGAAGCGGCGTACGAAGATCGTAATGGAGTCCCTATTTTTCCAACAACACTTGTTATTACAACAAAATGACCATTTTTCGACTTTATAAAATAAGGAAGTAGCTCTTTTGAAAGCGCAACAGTGCCAATATAATTGGTGTTCATTATTTGTTCATCTACTTTGATACTTGTGTCTTTTGCTAACGAACGTTGACTGATTCCGCCATTATTTATAAGTATGTCAATACTTCCAAATAAATTGATAGTATTTTTTACGATAGTATTAAAATTGGAATAATTATTTAAATCTAATGGTAACGTTTTTACTTTATCAGGATAAGCACATTTGTTTTTAACTTTTTCTAATGTTTTTATATTACGAGATGAAATAATTAGGTTTGCACCTTGTTTTGATAGTTCAAGAGTTAATGCTTTGCCTATACCAGACGAAGCGCCAGTAATCCAAACTGTTTTATTTAAAAAAGCCATCTAATAGTTATAAATAAGTTGTTATTTGGTTGCAAATAATTTCACATCTTTTTCAGAAACTTCAGCTTCGCCAAGAATTATCAACCTTTCAATTACATTTCGTAATTCTCTAATGTTTCCAGTCCAATCGTACTCTTTAAGTAGTTCAATTGCCTTGTTCGAGAAAGTTTTTACTACATTTCCTTGTTCGTTTGCTATTTTTTTTGCGAAGTGATTTATTAATAAAGGTATGTCATCACGTCTATCATTTAAAGACGGAACTTTTATTAAAATTACAGCCAATCTGTGGTACAAATCTTCTCTAAATTTACCAGCTGCAATTTCTTTTTTTAAATCTTTATTCGTTGCAGCAACAACACGCACATCTACTTTTATGTCTTTATCAGAACCAACTCGGCTAATTCTATTTTCTTGTAAAGCACGTAATACTTTTGCTTGAGCAGATAAGCTCATGTCTCCAATTTCATCTAAAAAAATGGTACCGCCATTTGCAGCTTCAAATTTTCCAGCTCTATCTTTACTTGCGCCAGTAAACGACCCTTTTTTATGACCAAAAAGCTCACTTTCAATCAATTCGCTTGGTATTGCAGCGCAGTTAACTTCAATCATTGGAGCTTTAAAACGTGGACTTTTTTCGTGTAGCCAATGTGCTACTAATTCTTTACCAGTACCATTGCTACCAGTAATTAAAACACGAGCATCAGTTGGAGCAACTTTATCTATAATCTCTTTAATATGAGTAATTTCGGGGCTTTCGCCAATCATTTCATATTTTTTATTTACTTTTTTCTTTAAGCGTTTATTTTCAACTACTAATACTTTTCTATCTAATGCGTTTCTAACAGCATTTAAAAGTCTGTTTAAATCTGGTGGTTTAGATATGTAGTCAAATGCACCTTTGCGCATAGTTTCTACAGCAGTATCTAAATCGCCATGACCAGAAATCATTATAAAAGGGATTTCAGGTTTTATTTTTTGTGCTTTTTCTAAAACTTCTACGCCATCCATTTTAGGCATTTTAATATCGCACAATACCAAGTCGTAATCATTTTTTGTGATCATATCTAAGCCTTGTAAACCGTCTTCAGCATCTTCAACGTTATACGCTTTATTCTCTTCGGATATAATTTTACCCAATACTCTACGTATTGCTGCTTCGTCTTCTATTATTAATATTTTGCTCATTTTAAAATGTTTATTTTAGGCAGATTCTATATGCTATTTTTATTATAATTTTATATTTTTATTGAATATGTACAATTAGGTGTGTCTTTAATTATTGATTTTCTAAGAAATTTCCAAACTTCCAACTTCCAAACTTCCAACTTCCAAACTTCCCACTTCCAAACTTCCAACTAATACATACAGCGAATTACCCTTTATACTTCATCCATTTATAAATTTCTTTATAGCTTGGCTTTTTACCATACATTAAAATACCTACTCTGTAAATTTTAGCCGCTAACCATACAAATAAAACAAAATTTAATATAAGTAAGATTAGTGATATTATTATTTGAGATATTGGAACTCCAAACGGAATACGCATTAACATTACAATAGGTGATGTAAGTGGTATTATTGAAAAAGCAACAGCAATTGGTCCGTTAGGATCTTTCATTACAGCAACAAAACCAACATATACAGCTAACATTAATGGCATCATAACAATAGGCATAAATTGCTGTGTGTCTGTTTCGCTATCTACCGCGGCTCCAATAGCCGCATAAATAGCACTATATAATAAATAACCTCCTAAAAAGTAAAGAATAAAATAAACTAGCATAGAAACCCAAGGCAATTGGCTTCTTAATTCGGTTATTAATGACTGTATTTTTCCATCTGCCATTATTTCTTTTGCTATTTCCATTTGTTGTGTAGAAACATTTGTTGCTGGCATTTCGCCAAAACTTATACCAAAAACAAAAGAAGCAACAATACTAATTATAGTGATTAAAACTCCCCAAATAGCGAATTGTGTTAAACCTGCTAAAGCGTTACCAATAATTTTTCCCATCATTAATTGAAATGGTTTTATTGATGAGATAATTACTTCGATAATTCTACTTGTTTTTTCTTCAATTACACTTCGCATAACCGAAGTGCCAAAAATCATAATAAACATCATAATTAAATAACCTGCAAACGAACCGATACCTACTTTTATGCTATTCATAAACTTAGAAGTTTCTTCGCCAGAAAAATTTGTAAGTTTAATGTCTGCACTAATTTTAGCGGATTTAATTTTAGCAATATCAATACCTAAACGATGTAGTTTTTTGTTTCTGAGATTGCTTTCAATTTTTTTCTCTAAAGACTCTACTACAATAGTATTTGGTGTTTTTTTAGAGTAAAAACTAATGTCTGTAGCTAATAATTCTAAGCTGTCTTGTTTTGGTATGGTTAATAAACCATAATATTCTTTGTCTTCTGACTCTTTTTTAGCAGCTTCAACACCAATAGAAGTTAAATCAATATATTTTACAGCATTTGTGTCTTCAAACGTGTTTTCTTTTAACAAGTTAGCTTGATCGACAAAAGCAATTTTTTTAATTTTACTGTCGTTTGCTTTTCCTAAATAGATGATTAGAAAACCCATTGCTACCATTAAAAATGGTGCAAGTATTGTCATAATAATAAACGATTTATTACGAACTTTAGCGTTGAATTCTCTTTTTATAATTAAACCTAATTTACCCTTCATTACTATTGTTTTTAACTGCTTGAATAAAAATGTCACTTGCGTTTGGAATAATTTCTACAAAGTGATTAACTTGTGCTTTGCTCGATAAATACTGTATTAAATCTGATGAAGTGTTATTAACACCTAATTTAATGTTTAGTTTTAAATCGTTTTCTAAAGATTTATACGATGCTTTTGAAATAGAAAATCTTTCGGAAATTTCTTTTTCAAGCGCGTCATTATTGTCAGAATTTAAGCCAACTTCAAAAGTATTGGTTTTGAATTCCTTTTTAATATCATTTAGATTGCCTTCTAATATTTTATTTGAATGGTCTAATAAAGCAATATGATCGCATAACTCTTCAACCGATTCCATTCTATGGGTAGAAAATATAATAGTAGTGCCGTTTTTTCTTAATTCTAAAATTTCATCTCTAATTAAATTTGCATTGATTGGATCTAAACCACTAAAAACTTCATCAAAAATTAACAGTTTTGGTTTGTGCATTACGGTAATTACAAATTGTATTTTTTGTGCTTGACCTTTTGAAAGTTCACTAATTTTTTTATTCCACCAACTTGCAATATCAAATTTGTCAAACCAATATTTTAGATTTTCTTTTGCGTCTTTTTTAGACATACCTTTAAGCATTGCTAAATAAATAGCTTGTTCGCCTACCTTCATATTTTTGTACAAACCTCTTTCTTCAGGTAAATAGCCAATAGTATGTACGTCTTCTGGCTTTAAAGGTTTTCCGTCAAATAGTACTTTACCAGAATCTGGCATTGTTATTTGATTAATTATTCTAATAAGTGTAGTTTTTCCTGCTCCGTTTGGACCTAATAAACCAAAAATTGAGTTTTTAGGAACGCTTATAGAGACATTGTTTAGGGCTGTAAAATCACCAAATTGTTTGGTTACATTTTCAACGACAAGTAAATTATTCATTTCTTTTTTGATTTGAGGTCAAATATAGTGATTTTGCTTTGAATTATAAATGTTAAATATTGAATGTTGAATTAATTTGTTTTTGTACTTTTGTACGCTTACTTAAATTAAGAAATGTCAAAAGATAAAAGATTACATAGAACGCTTGCTTTTGCGGTAATAGATTCGTTAAAATTAATTTTTAATGAAGATAGATATGCCTCTAAAGTTGTTGAAAAAGTTTTAAAACGAGATAAACGTTGGGGTTCGAGAGATAGAAAATTCATTGCAGAAACCATTTACGAAATGGTACGTTGGAAACGCTTGTATAACGAAATTGCAGGAACAAAAGGACATTATACTGCTGAAAATTTATGGAAAAACTTCGCTGTATTTGCCGTGCTTAAAGGTTATCAATTACCCGATTGGAATCAATTTTTAGATACACCTGTTCGAAAAATTAAAGGAAGGTTTGACGAATTGTCTAAAATTAGAAAATTTGGAGAATCAATACCAGATTGGTTAGATGAATTAGGAATGAAAGAAATAGGCGAATCTTGGGATAAAGAAATACATGCTTTAAATAAACAAGCCAAGGTTATTTTAAGAGTTAATACCCTAAAAACAAATAGAAATAAACTTCAAAAAGATTTATTAGCAGAAAGTATTGAAACAATACCGTTAAATAATTATCCAGATGCTTTAGAATTGGTAGAACGCAAAAATGTGTTTAGAACCGAAGTGTTTCAAAATGGACATTTTGAAGTACAAGACGCTTCATCACAATTAGTTGCACCATTTTTAGATGTTAAAGAAGGTATGCGTGTTATTGATACTTGTGCAGGCGCAGGCGGAAAATCATTGCATTTAGCTTCTTTAATGAATAATAAAGGACTTATTATTTCATTAGATATTTATGGCAATAAGTTGAAAGAATTAAAACGTAGAGCAAAAAGAAATGGTGCTCATAATATTGAAACACGACCTATTGAAAATTCTAAGGTAATTAAAAAGTTAAAAAAATCTGCCGATAGAGTTTTAATTGATGCACCTTGTACAGGTTTAGGTGTTTTGCGAAGAAATCCCGATTCTAAATGGAAAATGGAACCTGAGTTCATGGAAAGCATTATGAAAACCCAAGCCGAAATATTAGATTCTTATTCACAGCTTGTAAAAGTAGGCGGAAAACTTGTTTACGCAACCTGTTCTATTTTCCCATCAGAAAATGAAGATCAAGTAGCTAAATTTTTAGAGAATCATAAAGAATATAAATTTATAACAGAAAATAAAATATCGCCTCAAAAATCTGGCTATGATGGCTTTTATATGGCTTTGTTAGAAAGAATAGAATAAATAAAATATTAAAACAAAAAACATGAATAAAATAGTATTACTTATATCACTAATAGTTAGTGTTACAATCAATGCACAAATTCCAGCAAATTATTACAATACTGCTAATGGTTTATCTGGTTACACTTTAAAATCACAATTACGGACAATAATATCTAACGGACATATAAACCATGGATATAATAATCTTTATAATGGATATATAACAACCGATACAGATAATTATTATGAAAATGATGGTACGGTTTTAGATATTTATTCTGAAAATCCAAATGGAACAGATCCATATAATTATACACATAACAATAATAAATGTGGAAGTTATTCTAATGAAGGTGATTGTTATAATAGAGAGCATTTAATGCCACAAAGTTGGTTTAATTCTGCTCAGCCTATGAAAAGCGATATTCATCATGTTGTGCCAAGTGATGGTAAAGTTAATGGGCAAAGAGGTAATTATCCTTTAGCAGATGTTTCGAGTGCTTCTTGGACATCTCAAAATGGTTCTAAAAGAGGTGCTTGTGCTGATGCAGGTTATGGCGGAACAGTATTTGAACCAATAGATGAGTTTAAAGGCGATGTAGCACGTATTTATTTTTATATGGCTACACGTTATGAAAATGAAATTGGCTCTTGGCAAGGTGCTAATGCAAGCTCTAATGCAGTTTTAGACGGTTCTTCAGATCATGTATTTGAAAATTGGTATTTTGATGTTTTGTATCAATGGCATATTCAAGACCCAGTTAGTCAACGTGAAATTGATAGAAATAACGCTGCTTATGATTATCAAGGAAATGCAAATCCGTTTATTAGTCATCCAGAATGGGTAAATGCTATTTGGAATCCTATTCCAGATACAGAAGTTCCAAGTACACCAACAAATTTAAATTACGCTAATTTAGCAGATGTTAGTGTTGATTTAATGTGGACAGCTTCAACAGATAATACAGGTGTTGCAGGTTATGAAATTTATAAAGACGGAAGTTTAATAGGCTCTTCGCCAACCAACAGTTTTTCAGTTGCTAACTTAGCAGCAAATACAAGCTATTCATTTTATGTTAAAGCTTACGATGCATCTCAAAATTTTTCAGGTATTAGTAATACAATTAATGTAACTACATTAAATGCTTTTATTTTTTTAGTTGATGATAATTTTGATAATTGCGGAACCACATCTGCATTTGTTCCTTTTAGTGAGGCAAGTACAAATAACTGGACTTGTTCAAATCAATACGGCGAAAATAACTCAGCTTGCATTCAAATGAATGGTTATCAAGATGATGTGGCAAGTAAAGATTGGTTAATTACTGACAATGCAATTAATTTTTCTCAATATTCTAATGAAAAATTATCTGTTTATTTAATACATAAATACGGTTCTATGTCGTTAGATTTATTGTATTCAACCAATTACGATGGTGTAGGAAACCCTGTAAATTATACTTGGACAGCTATGCCAAATATTACTATTGATACGCACGATGGTAGTTCGACTGAAGTAATACAGGTAATTAGTAATGCAGATATAAGCAGTTTAACACAAGATGCTTATGTAGCATTTAGATATTATGTAAATGCTGCAGGTCCAACAAGATGGACTGTAGATAGTTTTAAAATTTCTGCACAGAATACGGCAAATATTAGCGATATGGCATTTAGAAGTAGTATTTCTTTATATCCAAACCCTATGAATGATGAATTAACAATTAAATCAGATTCAACTATTGATTACATTTCTATATATAATTTATTAGGCGAATTGATTTTAGATAAAAATAAAACAAATACACTTGATGTGTCTGAGTTGAATAGTGGTGTTTATTTAATTAAAATAGTTAATCAATTTAATCAAATTGCTTTTAAAAAGATCATTAAAGAATAAAAAATAAATAATTTATTTTAGGAAGCTACCCATTTTGGGTAGCTTTTTTAGTTAAAATAATAATAAATAAAACAATAAATAAGCTCATTTACAGTTATTTACTATATTTGAAGAAATTCTACTAACCTAAAACCTTAAAAAATGAAATTAAAACTTAGTTTTTCAGTATTAATTTTGGCATTTGTTCTGCTTGCTTGTAAGCAAACGGATAATAAAATTGCTAAAACTTACGAAGTAAAAACACAAAAAGATGCCAACGGAAATAATTATGAAACAGTTGAAAACGATCCAACTGGTTTACGTTTATATACATTAAAAAACGGATTAAAAGTCTATTTAAGTAAAAACACAGACGAACCAAAAGTGCAAACATATATTGCAGTGCGAGCAGGTTCAATTTATGATCCGAAAGAGTCTACAGGTTTGGCACACTATTTAGAGCATATGGTTTTTAAAGGGACTTCACATATAGGAACATACGATTGGGAAAAAGAAAAAATCATCTTAAAACAAATATCAGATTTGTACGAAAAACAACGTGCAGAAAAAGACCTTGAAAAGAAAAAAGAAATTTATAAAGAGATTGATAAAGTGTCTTTAAAAGCATCAAATTACGCAATTGCAAATGAATATGATAAAATGGTTGGTTCGCTTGGCGCAACCGGTACAAATGCACATACTTGGTTTGAAGAAACTGTTTATAAAAATAAAATACCAGTTAACGAATTAAATAAGTGGTTAACATTAGAATCTGAAAGGTTTAGCGAATTGGTTTTACGATTATTTCATACTGAATTAGAAGCAGTTTATGAGGAGTTTAATCGTGGTCAAGATAGTGATTGGCGTAAAAGATACACCGCAATGTTAGATGGTCTTTTTCCAACGCATCCTTATGGACAACAGACGACTATTGGTACGTCAGAGCATTTAAAAAGTCCTTCAATGGTAGATATTCATAATTACTTTGATAAGTATTATGTGCCAAATAATATGGCAATGGTTTTGGTTGGCGATATTGATTTTGATCAAACTATTACCATGATAAATGATACATTTGGTAAGCTGAAACGCAAAGAGGTTACGCATCCTGTTTTACCAAAAGAATCACCAATAACAGCACCAATTGTAAAAGAAGTTTTTGGTCCAAATTCACCAACTGTAACCGTTGCGTTTAGGTCGCAAGGTATTGGTACTAAAGAAGAAAAGTTGCTAACTATGGCAGACATGATTTTAGCTAATGGTAATGCAGGTTTGATAGATTTAAACATCAATCAAAAACAGACCATGCAGCGTGGTGGTTGTTCGCCTACATTTTTAAACGATTATGGTTACCATGTTTTTAATGGGTCGCCTAAAGAAGGGCAAACTTTAGATGAGGTTAAAGATTTATTGTTAGCAGAAATTGAAAATTTAAAAAAAGGAAACTTTGACGAATGGATGTTAGATGCTGTAATTAATGATTTAAAGTTAAGTCAAACACAACAGTATGAAAAAAGTACGGCTTTGGCAGGCGAATATTATAACGCTTTTATTCATAGACAAGATTGGAAAAATAAAGTAAAATTTATAAGTGATTTACGTAAAATAACAAAGCAAGAAATAATCGATTTTGCAAAAGGATTTTATAAAAACAATTATGTTGTTACTTATAAACGTAAAGGAAAAGATAACGCCATTGCTAAAGTTGAAAACCCAGGTATTACTCCAGTTAAATTAAATAGAGATAAAAAATCAACATTTATTCAGTCGTTTAATAAAATGAAATCCGATGAAATTAAGCCGCTATTTATTAATTATAATGAAAAAATTAAACGTAGTAAGTTAAAAAACGGATTGCCTTTAGCGCATATAGAAAATGAAAACAATGATTTATTTGATTTGAATATAATTTTTGATATGGGAAAAGATCATGATAAAAAATTAGCATTAGCTGTTGGTTATTTGGACTTTTTAGGAACCGATAAATACACACCAGAAGAACTAAAAAAAGAGTTCTATAAATTAGGTATTGATTATGGAGTGCAAACTGGCGGCGACCGATCTTATGTTTACATTTCTGGAATTAAAGATAATTTGTATAAAGGTTTAGATTTGTTAGAAAATTTATGGTCAAATGCTGTTGCAGACCAAGATACTTACGATAAATATGTTAAAAAAATACTTAAAGGTAGAAGTAACGGCAAAACACAAAAAGGAAATATTTTATGGAATGGTTTGTTTAATTATGCAAAATATGGCGAAAACTCTCGTTTAAGAAATATTTATAATGCCGAAGAATTAGCTAAAATGAATCCAACTGAATTGGTTCGTCTTATTAAAGATTTAAGAAACTACAAACAGCGTATTTTTTATTATGGTAAAGACTTGGCAAGTGCTACACAAGCATTAAATAAATTGCATAAAGTGCCAGCAGAATTAAAAGACTATCCAAAAGCTGTAAAATATAAAGAATTAGCAACTGGTAATAAAGTCAATTTTGTTGATTTTGACATGGTGCAATCCGAAATGATTTTTGTAGCCCAAAAGGATACTTTTGATGCTAAAAAATTGGCATTATCAAGAGTGTTTAATAGCTATTTTGGTAGCGGATTGTCGTCTATTGTTTTTCAAGAAATTAGAGAGTCAAAATCCTTAGCCTATTCTGCTTTTTCGGCATATTCTAATGCAAGAAAAAAAGACGATTCAGATTATATTTATGCTTATGTAGGTACTCAAGCAAACAAATTACCACAAGCTGTTGATGCTATGTTAGATTTAATGAATAATATGCCAGAAGCAAAACAACAATTTGAAGCTGCTAAAAAAGCAACGCTTAAAAAAATAGCGGCACAGCGTATTAATAAATCAAATATTTTTTGGACATATCAAAATTTAAAAGATAGAGGTATTGAAAATGATAATAGAGAAGCAATCTATCATGAAATTGAAAAAATGACAATGAAAGATTTAGCTGTTTTCTTTGCCGATAATATTAAAGGTAGTAATTATACATCGTTGGTAATCGGAAATAAAAAAGACATGAATATGAAAGCCTTAGAAAAATTAGGTAAGGTAGAAGAATTAGATATTGATTATTTATTTAACTACAAAAGTACTCCTATAAAAAAATAAGTTTTAAAAATGAGTGTGTAAAATCCTTTGAATACAATTATTCAAAGGATTTTTTCATACTAAAAATCAAAATACGAGTTAAAAACATCGGCTTTTAAGCCAAAGCTAAACCAAGTAGTGTTTTCTTTTGTAAAATAAGGCAAAGCCTCTTTAAT
>JALSLZ010000066.1 GCA_026988075.1 Flavobacteriaceae bacterium | reverse complement strand
ATTGCTTTAAATCTCTTAAAAAATGAGAAAACAGAAAAGCAAGGAATTAAAGGAAAAAGACTAAAAGCAGGTTGGGATAATCCATATTTATTGAAAGTGCTAAAAATAAAAGTATGAGTTTGCCCTGGCTTATTTCAAAATGTACTTGGTATTAGGTGCTTTTTGGCAAACTATTTTGTTATGATTATGTGGTCTAACAACACAATATTGTAAAGAAAATGCAATAATCAACACTAAAAACCTGAGTTCGACTAATAATTCGTTTACAGTTTAAATTATTTTTTTTATAGTCGAAGATGAATTTTAGAAGGATTATCTAGATAATTCAAAGAAATTTAGCGAGATTATGAAAAAAATAATCAAACCCGAAGGGAAAACAAATAAAAGGCAATCTTTTTTGAATAATTTTTAAGAAATAACAGGTTATTCCTTAAAATTTATGCTTCAAATCTCACCATTTCTTCATTTTCTGTAAATAGAAGTCTTAGTCGAACTCAGGTTAAAACTAAATTTTTCATCAATAAATTTTTTAAGTTTATAATAAGACTGTAATAATTTTAAAAGGTTTAAAAAAAATATTTATTTTTATGCCAAAATATATTTTGATGCATAAATTATTCCCCAAACGTTTTACATTATTAAAATCATACATTTTTACTTTTTTAAGTATTTCGTTTGTAGTTAGGTTGTTTTTTTATATCTGGTCTTTTAATGAAATTGATTTTTCCATTATTTCATTTTTAAGAACATTTATTACTGGCTTATTTTTTGATTTGGGAGTAATTTCCTTTTTTACAATTCCGTTTGTATTATATCTCTTACTTATTCCAAAGCAATTTTATGGAAACGTGATTGACAAACTAATAATCAATTTTGCTTATTTTGTTGGTGTTTTAATTTTTGTGTTTACTTTTTTTGCTGAAATTACCTTTTGGGAAGAGTTTAAACGTAGATTTAATTTTATTGCTGTAGATTATCTTATTTATACTTACGAAGTAATAGAAAATATTAACCAATCTTACCCTCTACCATTATTAATTACTGGAGTAATATTAATTACTTTAGTCTTAATTTTTATTGCAAAAAAGAAAAAATCGTTTCAACAAACATTTCATAATGAGGATGGTTTTAAAACAAAACTTATACCAGCTAGTTTCTGGCTTGTTATTGCTGTAATTTTTGGACTTTTTATTCAAAATAAAAGCGCTGAATGGTCAACAAATAGGTATGAAAACGAGCTATCAAAATCTGGAATTTATTCTTTCTTTTCTGCTTTTAGAAATAATGAATTAAACTTTAATGAATTTTATAAAACTAATGATATTAACAAATCATTTACTCAAGCTAAAAAATTAGTAGCTACAAAAAATGATGCAATTAGTAAAAGTGCTAAAACAATTGAACATTTTGTGAAAAATACAGATTCACTAGCAATAAAACCAAACGTTATTTTAATTTGTATTGAAAGTTTAAGTGCTAATTTTATGAAAACATTTGGCAATACAAAAAATATAACTCCATATTTAGATGATTTAGTAGGTGAGAGTATCTTCTTTACAAACACCTATGCAACAGGAACTCGTACTATTAGAGGTATGGAAGCAATTATTTTATCTGTACCTCCAACTCCTGGTAGAAGTATTGTAAAACGTCCAAACAACAATAATTTATTTTCTATAGGAGAAATTTTTAAGCAAAAAAGGTACAGTAGAACATTTTTTTATGGAGGTGATGGTTATTTTGATAACATGAATCAATTTTTTGGTGGCAATGGTTTTGATATTGTTGATCGTGGTCGTGGTTTTTTACTTGGAGATAGTTTTAATGCAAAACGTACAAATATTAATGATAACGAAGTTACTTTTGAAAATGCTTGGGGTGTTTGTGATGAAAATGTTTATGATAAAGTAATACAGCAAGCTGATATTGCTCATAAAAAAAATAAACCTTTCTTTAATTTCATTATGACTACCTCTAACCATAGACCATATACATATCCTGAAAATAAAATTGATATACCATCAGGTACAAGTAGAGAAGGTGCTGTAAAATACACCGATTTTGCTATAAAAGAATTTATAACCAAAGCGAAACTAAAGCCTTGGTTTAAAAATACAGTTTTTGTAATTATGTCGGATCATTGTGCAAGTAGCGCAGGTCGTTCTGAATTAGATATTGCAAACTACCACATCCCTGCAATGCTATATAATTTACCAAATATTGGTACCAAAAAAATTAACAAATTAACTTCTCAAATTGATATTTTTCCCACTTTATTTGGATACTTAAATTGGTCTTACAAATCCAAATTATTTGGTAGGGATATTACCAAAATAACTAAAAATCAGGAACGAGCCTTAATTGGTAATTATCAAAAACTGGGTTTGTTAAAAGCCAACAAAGTATTAGTTTTAGGAACTGTAAAAACAGCTAATCTTTATAATTGGGATCAAAAAAACAATAATCTAAATCTGTTAGGAATGAATATATCATTTTTAAATGAAACTATTTCTTACTACCAAACAGCAGATTATCTTTTTCAAAATGATCTAATGGAATTAGATAAATAATTATTATTTTTACAAAAACCTTTTTTAACTTCACAAAAAAGATGTGCTTAACTTTAAAGTGTCAAATATTGTATAATTGGTGTTTTTTTTAACATGGATTACACTTATCAATATATATTTAGCAATTAAATAGTCATTATTTACTAAATACAGAATATACTTTAAATTACACATACTATAAAATAATACATACACTTTACAATATTATATAATATCGACTTAAGCTCTGTTATTACTTTTGATTATATATACATATAATTAACTTCTTTTTTAAATTAAAAATATGAAAACAAGACTCTCCCTTATTTTTATTATTATTTGTTCTTTTGGTATATCTGCTCAAGTTGGAATTGGTACTATTACACCAAGTACAGCTTCTGCATTAGATGTTACCGCAACAAATAAAGGAATTCTCATACCAAGAGTAGCATTACTTGCAACCAATAATGCTTTACCAATAGTAGCACCAACTAATTCACTATTAGTTTATAATACCAGTACTGCTGGCGCTGGTGCATTACGTGTTACTCCAGGTTTTTATTATTGGCAAGGTGGTTCTTGGCAATCTATCCATTCTGGCAATGATGGTAATACGCTAGACCAAGCTTATGACCAAGGTGGTCCTGGGTTAGGCAGAACAATAAATGCGACAAATGGTCCTGTACAAATTAACAATGGTAGACTGGAAGTTACCTCTAATATTGATGCCAGTGGTTTTACTAATGGTGGTGTTATAGAAATTGCAAATCGATTACGTATTGATGGTGATGAGATTATAACAAATAATAATACACCATTATATTTGCAATTTGGCAATAATGGCGATTTAAGTGTGGATAGCAGCAGTTTATTTGTTGACTCTAGTCTTAACAGAGTTGGGGTAGGTACAACTG
>JALSLZ010000065.1 GCA_026988075.1 Flavobacteriaceae bacterium | reverse complement strand
TTTTATTTGATTTTTCTGTAAGTCTAATATCGGCATTATCTTGTCTTAATAGTGTTCTAAATTCTGCACGAGAAGTAAACATTCTGTATGGTTCTTCAGTTCCTTTTGTAATCAAATCATCTATTAAAACACCAATATAAGCTTCGTCTCTATTTAGTATAAATGCTTCTCTTTCTTGTGTTTTTAAAGCGGCATTTATACCAGCCATTAAACCTTGAGCGGCTGCTTCTTCATAACCAGTTGTTCCGTTAATTTGACCAGCAAAATATAAATTTTGAATTCGTTTAGTTTCTAAAGTATATTTTAATTGTGTAGGTTGAAAAAAATCATATTCAATTGCGTAGCCAAAACGTAAAAACTTCACGTTTTCAAAACCAGCTACTTTTCTTAATGCTGTTGCTTGTGTGTCTTCTGGCAATGATGTTGAAAAACCATTAACATAGATTTCATTTGTAAACCATCCTTCAGGTTCTATAAATAATTGATGTCGGTCTTTTGTAGCAAATCGATCTATTTTATCTTCTATACTTGGACAGTATCTTGGTCCAGTACTTTGTATTCTACCAGTAAACATTGGTGATCTGTCAAAACCTTCACGAAGTAAATTATGTACTTCATTACTTGTGTAAGTCATGTGACACGATTTTTGCTTTGTTAGTGGTTTTATGCTTTGTAGGTATGAAAATTTTAATGGTTTTACATCTCCAGGTTGTTCAATCATTTTAGAAAAATCTAATGATCTTGCATCAACTCTTGGTGGTGTTCCTGTTTTCATTCTTCCTGCTTCAAAGCCTTTTCTAACTAAATCTTCAGTAATACCAATTGATGATTTTTCTCCTGCTCTTCCGCCGCCAAAAGTTTTTTCGCCAATATGTATTTTTCCGTTTAAAAAAGTACCTGCGGTAATTATTACAGTTGTTGCTTTTATTTCTAATCCTAATACAGTTTTTACACCAATAATTTTTTCTTTTTTAAAAAGTAAACCATTAACACTATCTTGATATAAATCTAAGCCGTTAATGTTTTCTAATTGCCAACGCCAAGCTTCGGCAAAACGCATTCTATCGCTTTGTGCTCTTGGCGACCACATTGCAGGACCTTTTGATTTGTTTAGCATTTTAAATTGTATGGCGGTTTTATCGGTAATTATACCACTATAACCGCCAAGCGCATCAATTTCACGTACTATTTGTCCTTTTGCAATTCCTCCCATTGCAGGATTACAACTCATTTGAGCTATATTTTGAAGACTCATTGTTATTAGTAATGTGTTTGCGCCTAAATTTGCTGCTGCTGCTGCTGCTTCTGAACCAGCGTGTCCGCCACCAACTACAATAACATCGTATTTTGTTTGAAATATCATATATAGAAAACTAAAAATGTTCCACGTGGAACATAGTGTAAATGAATTAAATTTTAAGCAAAGATAAGTAATAATTTTCTTTACTACGCATCTCTTCTTTTTCTTGTATGGTTTTGTCTTTATATCCACAATAATGAAGAATACCATGAATAATAACTCGATGTAACTCCTCTTTAAAACCCGTATTAAATTTTATTGCGTTTTCTTTAACACGTTCAATTGAAATAAATATATCGCCAGAAATAATTTTACCTACAGAGTAATCAAAACTTATAATATCTGTTAAAGTATCATGATCTAAATAATTGACATTTAAATCTAAAAGATATTTATCATTACAAAATATATATGAAATTTCTTCAAATTTATATTCTTCGTTCTGAATGGTTTTTTTAACCCATTCTGTTATTTTTTTTTGATTTTCTAAATCAAAATCTGTTTCAAAATTAAAGTGAATCATTTGTTTTGTTTAGAGCAAAGGTCGCCTTTTTTAATTAGTATAAAAAAAGTACTTTCTTTAGTTTTATTCGTCTTTAATCGAGTGTGTTTTTATTAATATTAAAGATACACTATAAGTTAAACGTGTTAATTATATATAAAATAATATTTAATGTTTAAAATAATCGATTAAAAACATCTTCAATTTTTGACACTTTAATAACGTCAATATTATATTGTTTTTTTGGCAGTTTGTTGTATTTAGAAATTATTATTGTGTCAAAACCCAGTTTTTCAGCTTCTAATATACGTTGTTCAATTCGGTTAACAGCACGTATTTCTCCTGCCAAACCAACTTCTGCTGAAAAACAATAATTTTGAGGTATTGCTTCATCTTCATTAGATGATAAAATAGCACAAACAACTGCTAAGTCAATTGCAGGATCATCAACCTTTATTCCGCCAGCAATATTTAAAAATACATCTTTTGCTCCTAATCTAAAACCAGCACGTTTTTCTAAAACAGCCAATATCATATGTAAACGCTTAATGTTATATCCTGTAGCAGAACGTTGAGGTGTGCCATAAACTGCTGTGCTAACTAATGCTTGTACTTCAATCATTAATGGGCGCATACCTTCAAGAGTTGCTGCAATTGCTGTTCCACTAAGTGAGCTGTCTTTTTCGGAAATTAATATTTCACTTGGGTTTTCAATTTCACGCAATCCTGTACCAAGCATTTCGTAAATTCCAAGTTCTGCAGTAGAACCAAAACGATTTTTATTTGCTCTTAAAATTCTATAAGTATGATTTCTATCTCCTTCAAACTGAAGTACAACATCAACCATATGTTCTAAAATTTTCGGACCAGCAATTCCACCTTCTTTATTTATATGACCTATTAATAAAACAGGAGTAGCTGTTTCTTTTGCGAATTTTATTAATTCGGATGCTGTTTCTTTAATTTGAGAAATACTACCTGCTGATGATTCTATAAAGTCTGTATGTAATGTTTGAATAGAATCTATTATAACTATTTCTGGTTGATGTTTTTCAATAGCTTTAAAAATATTTTGAGTTTTTGTTTCGGTTAAAATTAAACAATCCGAATTTAATTGACTTAAACTAAATCCTTTTATTGATAATCGTTCGCCACGCATTTTTATTTGGTTTTGACTTTCTTCACCAGAAACGTACAGTACTTTTTGAGGTATTTGTAATGCGATTTGTAAAGTTAATGTTGATTTTCCAACACCAGGTTCGCCGCCTAATAATATTACAGAACCTTTTACAATTCCACCACCAAGTACATTGTCTAATTCATTATTATTTGTTTTAAAACGGTCTTCATCAGATATAGAAATATCATTAATTTTAATAGCTTTTGTAACTTTTTTATTTTTATTGTTTGAGTTCCATGCACGTGTGTTTTTTGTTTCTTTTTGAACAATCTCTTCAACAACAGTTCCCCATTCGTTACAAGTTGTGCATTTACCTAATAATTTTGCGTGTTGCGCTCCGCAATTTTGACAGTAATATTTTATTTGTTGTTTTGCCATTGTTTTGAATCTAAAAACAAAGATAGTATTTATTCAAATAAAGAAATAAACATCAAAAGACTATCTTTGCAAAAAAACACATAAAAATGGATATCAATTTAATTCCTAAAATAAAACACACA
>JALSLZ010000064.1 GCA_026988075.1 Flavobacteriaceae bacterium | reverse complement strand
GTACCTTTGTGTAAACAGTACACATAAATGAAAATTACCCAAAATATAAAAATAGCTGTGGATGCCGTTGTTTTTGGCTACCATAATAATCAAATACAAATATTACTTATTCAACAAAAATTTGGAAAGAAACAATGGGCACTTCCTGGTGGTTTTGTTTTGGATAAAGAAACTTTAGATGAAGCAGTAATTAGAGAATTAAAAGAAGAAACTGGTGTAAAAGCAAATTATTTAGAGCAGCTATATACTTTTGGAGCTACACAACGTGATGAGCGGCTTAGAGTAATATCCGTAGCATACTTAGCCTTAATTAATCCTAATAATTATATACTTAAAGCAGATACTGATGCTAAAGATGCACAGTGGTTTGATATTTACGATTTGCCAGAATTAGCTTTTGATCATAAAGATATTATTGCTGTTGGACTAGAGCGATTAAAAGCAAAAATTAATTACCAACCTATTGGCTTTGAATTATTGAATACAAAATTTCCGTTTTCGGATTTAGAAAACCTATACCAAACTATATTAAACAAAAAATTAGATCGAAGAAATTTTAGAAAAAAACTATTAAGCTTCGGAATACTGCAAGAAACGGATCAATATCAAAAAGTTGGTAGCGGAAGGCCTGCCAAATTATTTAAGTTTAATAAAAAGAAATACAAAGAGTTAGAGCAAAATGGGTTTCATTTTGAAATTAAGTTTGCGTAGAAACAACACAAAATATTTTTTTAATTCATTTATTAATTTTACATTTGCGTAAAATTAACACAAATGATATTAAATTTAGATAAAACCTTTCATCCTTTTCCAAAAGAAAAAAGTATCAATTTTGAATTGTTTACTTTTTCAGGAGGAGAACCACATCTGAAAATATTAGATAATTTAAACGAAATTTTAGAAGTTACCATAACACAAAGAATAAAATCTTTTAATGATATTGGTTTTCTCTTAATTGCAGTAAATGCACTTAAGAATATGGGAATAACTGAAGTAAACCTTTTTCTACCTTATTTTCCAGGAGCAAGACAAGATAGAATAATGATAAAAGGCGAAGCTTTAACTGTAAAAATTTATGCAGAAATAATAAATAATTTACAATTAAAAACGGTTACAATTTTTGATCCACATTCCGATGTTACACCTGCATTATTAAACAACTGCATCGTTTTAGAAAATTATACATTCATTAAAAAAGTAACAAAAAAAATAAAAGAAGATATTATGTTAATTTCTCCAGATGGAGGTGCATTAAAAAAGATATATAAAGTAGCAAAATATCTACAAAAGTATGATGTAGTTGAATGTTCAAAATCAAGAAATATAAAAACAGGGGAAATTTCCAATTTTAAAGTTTATGCAGATGATTTAAAGAACAAACCTTGTTTAATTGTAGATGATATTTGCGATGGCGGAAGGACTTTTATAGGCTTAGCAAAAGAATTAAAAAAGAAAAATGCTGGCAAACTATATTTAGCAGTTAGCCATGGCATATTTAGTAAAGGATTAGAAGAGTTAAATAAACATTTTGAAACTATTTTTACTACAAATTCATTTAAGAATTTAGAAAGTGAAAAATTAATTCAAATAGAACTAAAAGAAATATTATGAAGATAAATTATTTACAAGGAGATGCAACAGTACCACAAGCAAAAGGGACTAAAATTATAGCACATATATGTAATAATATTGGTGGCTGGGGAAAAGGTTTTGTACTAGCAATTTCAAACCGTTGGAAAGAACCAGAAACAGCATATCGTTTTTGGCATAGAAACCGAGCAAAAAACAATTTTGAATTAGGCGAAATAGATATTGTAGCAGCACAAAAATACATCTATGTTGCAAATATGATTGCACAACAAGGTACAAAAACAGGTAGTAAAGGTGTACCAATACGATACGATGCAGTAGAAAAGTGTCTTGAAAAATTAGCAATACAAGCAAAAGAAATGGATGCATCTGTTCACATGCCAAGAATTGGTTGTGGTTTAGCAGGTGGAAAATGGAACAAAATAGAACCAATTATAGAAAAAACATTAATAGCAAATAAAATCAAAGTATATGTATATGATTACTAAACTTTGAAAAAAATAAACAAAGATGAACGAAAGAGAAATAAAAAGAAAAAGTAAATTTTTAAGTCTAATATTAAGACATAACCCACAGTTAATACAATTAGAATTAGACAAAAATGGATGGGCAAATGTAGAAGATTTACTAATAAAATCTAAAAGAAAAATAAACTTAACCATAGATGAGTTAGAAATTGTTGTAAAAACAAATAACAAAAAACGTTTTAGTTTTAATGAAGAGAAAACAAAAATTAGAGCGAATCAAGGACATTCATTAAAAAATATAGATTTAGAATTTAAAGCAGTTGAACCACCACAATATTTATATCATGGTACAGTTGCAAAATTTATGCAACCTATCAAAGAAAACGGATTACAAAAAATGAGCAGACAACATGTGCATTTAAGTTCCGAAAGAGAAACAGCAATAAATGTTGGTAGCCGAAGAGGAAAAGCTGTAATTTTAAGCATTAGAGCGTTAGAAATGCATCATAACGGATTTGAATTATATTTATCTGATAACGGTGTTTGGTTAACGAATAATGTACCTGTAGAATATATTGAATTTAAGAATTAAAAATTATGAAAATTAAATTAGTGTTTCAAATAGATCGTTTAGGGCTTGCTTGGAAAAAATATTTTAAAGAAGAAAAAAATATTGAAATCATTAAAAATGATATTACACAAATTTCATGTGATGCTATTGTCAGTCCTGCTAACTCTTTTGGGTTTATGGATGGAGGGTTAGATTTAGCTTTGTCTAAAAGGTTTGGTTGGAATATACAAGAAGAATTACAAAAGCAAATAAAGAACTCTCAATTAGGTGAGTTATTAATCGGACAAACAATCACTTTAAAGACAAATGATGATAAAATCCCTTTTTTAATTTCAGCACCAACAATGCGAGTTCCAATGAATTTTAATATTCCAACTTCAATAAATGCATATTTGGCAATGAAAGCAATATTAATAACAGTAAAAAATAATCCTAAAATAGAAACAGTGGCTATACCTGGTTTAGCGACAGGTTGTGGTAAAATGGATGTAAAAATAGCAGCAAAGCAAATGTTAGTAGCTTATAATGAAATTATTAAAGATGAAAAAATGAATTTTATGTCTTTTGAGGAAGCTCAAAAATATCAAATAGAAATTAATAAAAAAAGTTTAATTTGGGATTATTAACCAAATCTAAAAAATTAAAAATATGAAAAGAACATTAGTAATAGGAGATATACATGGCGGATTACAAGCTTTAATCCAAGTACTAAAACGCGCAAAAGTAACCAAAAAGGATACACTCGTTTTTTTAGGAGATTATGTTGATGGTTGGAGCGAATCGGCAGAAACCATCCAATATTTAATTGAATTAAATGAAAAACAGCATTGTGTATTTATATTAGGAAACCATGATTTATGGTGTAGTCGTTGGTTAG
>JALSLZ010000063.1 GCA_026988075.1 Flavobacteriaceae bacterium | reverse complement strand
AAATTATGACAAATTAGTTATAAGCTTACTGCCTGAAAAGCACCAAACCTTACAAAATACACCTTACGAAAGAATCATGCATATTTGTAATTTTATAGCAAGTCTATCAGATAGTGCTGCAATACTATTACATAAAAAACTAAATGGATTAGATTTTTAAGCTAAAACAGGTTTTTTACCCAATTCTTTTAGTTGTTTATAATGCTCTTTTATAGCGCCAAACATGGTGTTATATTCGTTGTATGGTAAATTAAACTCTAAAGCAGTTTGTTTTACAATTTTAGCCAATTTTGTATAATGTACGTGACTTATTTTTGCAAACAAATGATGCTCAACTTGACGGTTTAATCCACCAGTATAAAATTCTACCAACCAACTTTTTGGTGCAAAGTTAGATGTAGTATATAATTGATGAATAGCCCAAGTATTTTTCATAGTGCCATTCTCGTCTGGTAAAGGCATATCGGTATTAGGCATTACATGCGCTAATTGAAAAGTAACACTTAAAATAATGCCTGCGGTATAATGCATAATCATAAAACCAGCCAAAACTTTCCAACCATAACCTAAATATAAAGGTAAAGCAACCCAAATTGAATAATATAAAATTTTACCAATTATTAATTTTGTCCATTGTGTTACAGGTTTTGGCATATCACCGTACGAAAGTTTTCTTTTTAGGTAATTATAAGATTGTTTGAAATCTGTTGTAATTGCCCAATTTACAGTTAATAATCCATAAAGAAAAAAAGCGTAATATTTTTGATATTTATGAATTTTTAACCATTCTGAATGTTTTGAAAAGCGAATAATTCGTCCAGCATCAACATCTTCGTCATGACCAACAATATTTGTATATGTATGGTGTAAAACATTGTGTTGCACTTTCCAATTGTAATCATTTCCGGCAAGTATATAAATAGAACTTCCCATTAGTTTATTAACCCATTTTTTATTTGAGAACGAACCGTGGTTTGCATCGTGCATTACATTCATACCAACACCTGCCATTCCGATACCGACAATCACCATTAGTAAAGCTTGTATCCAACTGGGTAAATCAAAACTAAAAATGATAACCAATGGTGCAATAAATAAAGTAAACATTACTGCTGCTTTTATATACAATCTGATGTTACCAGTTGTTTTTATATTATTGTCTTTAAAATGTTTATTTACCCTTTTATTTAAGGTTCTAAAAAACTTAGTTTTATCTATTAAAGGAAATGTTATTTTTTTAGATTCCATTGTATGTGTTTTTTTTATGAATAACGAAAGTATGTAATTTATATTATTTCTATGTAACATTTGTCATCTTTTAGCATATTTTTTACATTTATTAGCATTAGTTCATTACAAAAAGATAAATTTGCCCAACTTATGGAAGAAATATTAAAACATTTTATGGAATTGACCGAGATTCAAATAGAACAATTCAATAAATTAGAAGATTTGTACAAAACGTGGAACGCACAAATCAATGTCATTTCACGAAAAGATATTGATGAATTGTATTTACGTCATGTTTTACATTCTTTAGCGATAGCTAAAATTATTGAATTTAAGCCTAAAACACGTATTTTAGATGTTGGAACTGGTGGCGGTTTTCCAGGAATACCTCTTGCTATATTATTTCCGAAAACAAAATTTGTTTTGGTAGATTCTATTGGTAAAAAAATAAAAGTAGTTAATGAAGTTAGCCAAGCTATTGGTTTAGAGAATTTAACTGCAATTCATACCAGAGCCGAAAACGTGAAAGGTCAATTTGATTTTGTTGTTAGTAGAGCTGTAACAAAAATGGATGCTTTTTATAATTGGGTTAGAAAAAAAATAGCACCAAAACATAAACACAGTATTAAAAACGGAATTCTATATTTAAAAGGTGGTGATTTAACAGAGGAACTTGCAAAATTTCCGAAAGCAGAGTTGCATAATATTGCTACCATGTTTGATAATCCGTTTTTTGAAACAAAAAAAGTGGTTTATATACCTATTAAAAACAGGCTATAATCTTATTCTAACAACATACTAAGTGCTAACCAACGATCTTCTTTGATTTCTAACTCATCTTTATACTGTTGTAGTTTGTTTGACATTTCTTCAATGTCGTTCAAATCAATTTCGCTATTTGCGAATTTACTTTCGATGTCTATTTTCTTTTTGTTTAATAAAGCAATGTTTTTTTCTAATTTTTTAAATTCTCTATTTTCTTCTCTGGAATGTGTTCCTTTAGGTAGCTCTTTTACAACGACTTCTTTAACTGTTTTTACTTTTTCTTCTTTTGATTTTGAGTCTTCATAAGCACGATAATCAGAATAATTTCCAGGGAAATCTTCAACAACACCATTACCACGAAATACAAATAGATGGTCTACAATTTTATCCATAAAATACCTATCATGCGAAACAACTAATAAATTACCTGGAAAATCTAATAAAAAATTCTCTAAAACATTTAGTGTCATAATGTCTAAATCGTTTGTTGGTTCATCTAAAATTAAAAAATTAGGGTTTTGTATAAGAACCGTACATAAAAACAGACGTTTTAATTCGCCACCAGAAAGTTTTTCAACATAGTCGTATTGTTTTTTTCGGTCAAACATAAAACGTTCTAATAAATTACCAGCCGATAATTTTTGACCATTTTTTAACGGAATAAATTCGCCAAATTCTTTAATGACTTCAATTACCTTTTGACCTTCTTTAACTACAATTCCACTTTGACGGTAATAGCCAAATTTAATGGTTTCACCAACAACAACTTTACCAGCATCTAATTCAAGTTCGTTAGTAAGCATGTTAAGAAAAGTAGATTTACCAGTACCGTTTTTACCAATAATACCAATGCGTTCACCTCGTTTAAAAACGTATTCAAATTTATTTAAAATAACCAAATCGTCAAACGATTTTGAAACATTGTACAGTTCTAAAATTTTAGAACCCATTCGTTCCATGTTGATTTCAAGCTGCATAACATGGTCATTTCTACGTTTGTGTGCTGCTTCTTTAATTTTATAAAAATCATCGGTACGAGATTTTGATTTTGTGGTACGTGCTTTTGGCTGTTTACGCATCCATTCTAATTCCTTTTTAAATAAGGATTTGGTTTTTCCAAGTGTTAC
>JALSLZ010000062.1 GCA_026988075.1 Flavobacteriaceae bacterium | reverse complement strand
AACAATACAATTATCAACACCAAAAATTTATAGCTATTTCTCATTTTTAAAAAAGGTATATAATATAAAGGATAAATATACTAAAATATTGCCTCAACAGCTATATTTAAATAAATTAAAAAATATTCACTTCCATTTCTAAATCAATATAAAAAAGTTTTTTTACAACTGATTGAATTTTTTTTGCAAGTGCTAAAATTTCTTTTCCTGTTGCCGCATTGTAGTTTACCAACACCAAAGCCTGTTTCTCATGCACGCCAGTATCGCCAAAACGCTTACCTTTAAATCCTGCTTTTTCAATAAGCCAACCTGCAGGAATTTTATACAAATCAGCAACTTGATAAAAAGGTATATCTATATGCTTATTTTGAATTTTTTCAAACAACGTTTTATCAACAATAGGGTTTTTAAAAAAACTACCACTATTACCTATTTTTTTTGGATCGGGTAATTTTAATTTTCGAATAGCAATAATCGCTTTAGAAACATCTTGAATCGTAGGGTTTACAATTTTTTGAGCTTTCAATTCATTTTTTATTGCTCCATAATTATAGTTTAACTTATGTTTTACTTTAGTTAGTTTAAAAACAACACTTGTAATAATATATTTATTTTTTGCTTTATTTTTAAAAATAGAATTTCGATAACCAAATTCACAATCACTATTTTTAAAAAACACTTTTTTATTTGTTACTATTTCGATTACATTTACTTGGTGTATTGTATCTTTAACCTCTACACCATAAGCACCTATATTTTGAATAGGACAAGTGCCAACATTACCAGGTATTAAGGATAAATTTTCAACACCTCCAAAGTCATGTTTTAAAGACCACAATACAAATTCATGCCAGTTTTCGCCTGCTTTAACCTCAACATAAACCGACTTTTTATTATCTTTTACAATTTCAATTCCTTTAATATTTATATGTAATATTGTCTCTTTAATATTTTTAGTAAGCAGCATATTACTGCCGCCACCAAGTATAAAAAATCGTTCTTTTTTATTTAAAATTGTAATCAATTCCGATACAGAATTCACTTCAATCAGTTTATCAGCTTGAACATCAATACCAAAAGTATTGTATTTTTTTATAGATATATTGGTTTGTACTTTCATAATTTACAGTACAAAAATGATGAAAAATTATTTAAAATCTGTAATTTTGAACAATTAAGATTTATAATATGAAAAATTTAATTATTGCAAGTACATCAACCATTTACGGAAGCGGTTATTTAGAATATATTTTACCTGAGTTGAAAGTTTTTTTTAGTGGTATTGATGAAATTATTTTTATACCTTTTGCTAGACCTAGCGGAATTACTTACGATGAGTATACTGCAATAGCCAACAAAGCCTTTAATAAAATTGGAATAACCGTTAAAGGCATTCATCAATTCAAAAATAAAATTGACACTATAACTAATGCTAAAGCTATTTTTACTGGCGGCGGAAATACATTTGAATTAGTTAACCAACTATACAAAGAAGAATTAATTACTGTTATTAAAGAGGTAGTAGAAAAAGGAACTCCTTACTTTGGTACAAGTGCAGGAAGCAACATCTGTGGACCAACAATGCAAACAACAAACGATATGCCTATTGTTTATCCGCCAAGTTTTAACACTTTAAATTTAATTAATTTTAATATAAATCCACATTACTTAGATCCAAACTCAAACTCTACACATAAAGGCGAAACCAGAGAAACTCGCATTAATGAATTTCATATTTACAATAATGCACCTGTTTTAGGCTTAAGAGAAGGAAGTTGGTTAGCAGTAAAAGGCGAAAAAATTATTTTAAAAGGAAAATTAACTGCTCGTTTATTTTTAAAAGATAAAAAACCCGTTGAATTACCGTCAAATTTTGAATTTAACTTTGATTGATTTGTAAAATTCAACTAATAATTAGAATTTATCATATATTAGCACTTTATTTTACAAATGAATTACATAGAACATATAGGTAAGTATTTTTTAATGCTCGGGCAAGTGTTTAAACGTCCGCAAAAAGGAAAAATATTTAGAGAATCATTAGCTAGAGAATTAGACGATTTAGGTAATAAATCATTAGGTATCGCTGCCTTTATTTCGTTTTTTGTTGGCGGCGTAGTTGCTATTCAAACTGCTTTAAATGTAGACAGTGCTTGGATACCAAAATACTTAATTGGTTTTGCTACAAAACGATCAATAATTTTAGAGTTTGCACCTACATTTGTTTCGATTATATTGGCAGGAAAAGTAGGGTCTTTTATCACATCAAGTATTGGTACAATGCGTGTAACCGAACAAATTGACGCTTTAGAGGTTATGGGTATAAATTCATTAAATCATTTAGTTTTACCTAAAATTATTGTTACTATTTTCTTTTATCCATTTATTATTTCAATAGCTATATTTTTAGGAATTTTTGGCGGTTGGATTGCTGGTGAACTTACAGGCTTATTTGCTGTTACAGATTATATTGATGGAATTCAACTGGAATTTAATCCGTTTTTTTACACCTATGCAATGATTAAAACCATGGTTTTTGCATTTATTATTGCAACAGTACCATCATATCATGGCTATTACGTAAAAGGCGGCTCATTAGAAGTTGGTAGAGCAAGTACACAAGCTGTAGTTTGGACAAGTGTAACTATTATAGCCCTAAATTATTTCTTAACACAAATACTATTAAGCTAATGATTGAAGTAAAAAACATACATAAATCTTTTGGAGAAGCTCATGTTTTAAAAGGTATCTCTGCAACTTTTCAACCTGGAAAAACAAGTTTAATAATTGGTCAAAGTGGCTCAGGAAAAACCGTTTTTATCAAATCACTTTTAGGTTTACATACACCTGAAAAAGGAGATATTTGCTATAACGGAAAAACTTACAGTAAAATGGATACTGATCAACGAAGAAATTTAAGAAAAGAAATAGGTATGGTTTTTCAAGGATCTGCCTTATTTGATTCTTCAACAGTCGAAGAAAATATCATGTTTCCACTAAAAATGTTTACAAATCAATCGCATGCCGAAATGTTAGAACGTGTTAATTTTGTTTTAAACAGAGTAGATTTAAACGATTCTAATAAAAAATTTCCAGCAGAATTATCTGGAGGAATGCAAAAACGAGTTGCCATTGCAAGAGCAATAGTAATGAATCCTAAATATTTATTTTGTGACGAACCAAATTCTGGTTTAGACCCAAGAACTGCCATATTGATTGACAACCTTATTCAAGAAATTACCGATGAATATCAAATAACTACTGTTATCAATACGCACGATATGAATTCGGTTATGGAAATTGGTGACAAAATTGTTTTCTTACAACATGGTATTAAAGAATGGGAAGGAACAAGTAAAAATATTTTTAAAACGGATAATAAAGCAGTTACCGATTTTGTATACTCATCTAATTTATTTAAAAAAGTACGTCAAGCTTATTTAATGGACGAGTAATTGTATTTATATAATATTATTCACAGATAAAAGTGTGAATATATGTAAAATGTATCATTTCATATTTTTGTTTTTTTAAATAAAAATATTATCTTGCTAAC
>JALSLZ010000061.1 GCA_026988075.1 Flavobacteriaceae bacterium | reverse complement strand
CTCTATTTGTTGCATATTTTACACCAATTTCGGCAGTTTCTCCAGGCATAATAGGTCTTTTTGGTACTGTTGGCACAGTACAACCACAACTTCCTTTCGCTTTACTTATAATAATTGGTGCTTTACCAATGTTTTTAAAAGTAAAAGTTCGTTTACCATCTGCATTTTGCTCAATGGTACCATAATCAACGGTTTCAGAAACAAATTCAAAAACACCTGCATTTGGATCGGTTTTAACTGTGAACTCTTGAGCATTCATTGTGAATGCAAATAATAATAATGCAATTACGCTTACTGTTTTTTTCATGATTATAAAATTTTAATGGTGTAAAGTTAGTATAATATTTAATATATAAAAGTTAAAATATTTGTATTTTTGTCAGTTCGTAAAATAGTTTACTAAATAAGCTACAAACTAATACTTTAATTACAAATAGCATACCAAAATGAGTAGTTCAACAAAATATAATGCAAAAGCAGTAGAAGAAAAATGGTACAAGTACTGGATGGATAATAAATATTTTCATTCTATACCAGACGAAAGAGAACCTTACACCATTGTAATTCCGCCACCAAACGTAACAGGAATATTACATATGGGGCATATGTTGAACAATACCATACAAGACGTATTAATTCGTAGAGCAAGGTTACAAGGCAAAAATGCTTGTTGGGTTCCTGGTACAGATCATGCATCAATTGCAACAGAGGCTAAAGTTGTTGCACGATTAAAAGAGCAAGGAATTGATAAAAATGACTTAACTCGTGAGGCGTTTTTAAAACACGCTTGGGATTGGACAGACGAATATGGAGGTGTTATTTTAGAACAACTTAAAAAATTAGGAGCTTCTTGCGATTGGGATAGAACTAAATTTACTTTAGATGCAGATATGTCTGAAGCGGTAATCAAAACTTTTGTTAATTTGTATAATAAAGGTATGATTTATCGTGGTTATAGAATGGTAAATTGGGATCCTGAAGCTAAAACAACTTTATCTGATGAAGAAGTAGAGCACGTTGAAAAAAACGGAAAACTATATTATATAAATTATAAAATAGAAGGAAGTGATAAAGTGTTAACTGTTGCTACCACAAGACCAGAAACAATTTTAGGCGATACTGCAATTTGTATTAACCCTAATGATGAACGCCATGCACATTTAAAAGGTAAAAAAGCCATTGTGCCAATTTGTAATAGAGTTATACCTATTATAGAAGATGAATATGTAGATTTAGAATTTGGTACAGGTTGTTTAAAAGTAACTCCTGCACATGATATGAATGATAAAGCTTTAGGAGATAAGCACAATTTAGAAGTTATTGATATTTTTAATGAAGACGCTACTCTTAATAGTTTTGGCTTACATTATAAAGGTAAAGATCGTTTTGTTGTTCGTAAAGAAATATCAAATGAGTTAAATAAACTTGGAGCATTACCAAAAGTAGAAGATTATAAAAATAAAGTAGGAATATCAGAGCGTACAAAAGCAGTTATCGAACCAAGATTAAGCGATCAGTGGTTTTTAAAAATGGATGAATTGGTAAAACCTGCTTTGAAATCTGTGTTAAAAGATGGAGATATTAAATTATATCCTAAAAAAATTGAAAGCACGTATCGTCATTGGTTAGAAAATATTAGAGATTGGAACGTTTCTCGTCAACTTTGGTGGGGACAACAAATCCCTGCTTATTTTTACGGTGATGGAAAAGAAGATTTTGTAGTTGCCGAAAATAGTAGCGATGCTTTAAAACTGGCACAAGAAAAAACTAAAAATCCAAATTTAACAGCAGCCAATTTAAAACAAGATAATGATGCTTTAGATACTTGGTTTTCTTCGTGGCTTTGGCCAATTTCTGTCTTTGACGGAATTAAAAATCCAAACAATAACGAAATAAACTATTATTACCCAACAAACGATTTAGTAACTGGTCCAGATATTATTTTCTTTTGGGTTGCTCGTATGATTTTTGCAGGTTATGAGTTTAGAAACGAAAAACCTTTTAAAAATGTTTACTTTACAGGAATTGTTCGTGATGATAAAGGACGAAAAATGTCAAAATCATTAGGAAATTCTCCTGATGCATTAAAACTTATTGACGATTATAGTGCTGATGCAGTTCGAGCTGGCATGATGCTTTTAAGCTCTGGCGCAGGTAATGATTTGTTGTTTGACGAAAGTAAATTACAACAAGGTAAAGGCTTGTCTAAAAAAATATCAAGTTCATATTCCTTATTAGAAGGATGGCAAATTGATAACAATATAGAACAACCAATTTCGAGTAAAATAGCTTTACAATGGTATGATGCTAAATTTCAGGCTGCTTATGCAGAAATTGAAGATCATTTTTCTAAATATAGATTGTCAGATGCTTTAATGACGATATATAAACTAATACGTGATGATTTTTCTTCTTGGTTATTAGAAATGGTAAAACCAGCATACCAAAAACCTATTGATAAAAAAACATACAATGCCGTAGTTGCTATATTTGAAGATAATTTAAAAATACTGCACCCTTTTATGCCTTTTATTACAGAAGAATATTGGCACAGATTAAATAACCGAACTAAAGAAGAAGCTTTAATAATTGCTACTTATCCTAAACTAAAAAACTTTGATAAAAAAATTATAGCAGATTTTGAATATACTGCTGAGGTTATTTCGGCGGTTAGAAAAATACGTAAAGAAAAAAACATTTCATTTAAAGAAAATTTAAAATTATTCGTTTCTGAAAAAGAGGACTTTAATACCGATTTTGATGTTATTATAAAAAAATTGTGTAATGTTTCAGAAATAAATAAAACGGATAATAAAATTGATAATGCATTGACATTCAGAATTAAAGCGAATGAATATTTTATTCCGTTTGAAGAAAAAATTGACATTGAAGCCGAAAGAATAAAGCTTAAAGAAGAGTTAGATTATAATAAAGGTTTTCTTAAATCTGTTCAAAAAAAATTATCTAATGAGCGTTTTGTAAATAATGCGCCAGAAAAAGTAATTGAAATGGAAAGAAAAAAAGAGTCTGATGCTATTTCAAAAATTGAAATATTAGAAAAAAACTTGACTAATTTGTAAATCTAAATAAACTACAAGAAGATATTTTAATAAAGAGAGTCAAAGCAATTTGGCTCTCTTTTTGTTTTTAGTATTAAAATAGGTGCTTTTTTTTACTTTTATAAGTCCATTTGCAAAAATCTGCATTTTTAGAGCAAAGTCCATTTTTCAAAAAAACACGCTTATTTTAGATAAAGTACTTAAAATCAATAATTAATTAAAAAAACAAGGGTGCAAAATATACCTAGAACTAGGTATTGTTTTTAGCTATTATCTGTTTTACCTTTGTAAAGAAGTTATTTGAGGGATTAACTTCAATTTTTATAAGAAGTTGTATAATTAGTTTTCTTATAAAGTTATTATTAAATATTTTTTTGGGGGAAAATTTATTTAATGCAAAAGAGAACCGAAGCAATTTGGTTCTCTTTTTGTTTTCAGCATCAAAATAAGGTGCTTTTTTTACTTTTATAAGTCCATTTGCAAAAATCTGCATTTTTAGAGCAAAGTCCATTTTTCAAAAAAACACGCTTATTTTAGGTAAAGTGCTTAAAATCAATAATTAAAGTAAAAAACAAGGGCGCAAAATATACATAGAAATAGGTATTGTTTTTAGCTATTATCTGTTTTACCTTTGTAAAGAAGTTATTTGAGGGATTAACTTCAATTTTTATAAGAAGTGTATAATTAGTTTTCTTA
>JALSLZ010000060.1 GCA_026988075.1 Flavobacteriaceae bacterium | reverse complement strand
TGGTGGAATTGATGATGATAATGAATTGGTAGGTAATCCTTATCCTTCTGCAATTGTAACAGCAACATTATTTACAGATAATTCAAGAGCAAATGCATTTTATTTTTGGACACATGATCATGCTGATAATTTAGGTGTTTGGGTAGATGATTACGCTATTTATAATGGCACAGGATACACTTCGGGAAATGCTACTACGCCAGCTCCAACTTACATTGCAAGTGGTCAAGGATTTTTTGTAGTTGGTAATAGTGGTATTGATCCAAATCCACAATTGACTTTTAAAAATTCACAGCGTGTTAAAAATCAAAACAATCAATTTTTAAGACCAGTTAATGATTCGTTAGATAAGATTTGGTTGAATTTAAGTGTTAATAATACCACAGTTAGCAGTCAAATACTTATTGGTTTTAATCCAATTTGTTCAGCTAATTTTGATGCGCAATACGATGCTACTCGTTTTGATGGCGGAAGTGTTATTTCTTTTTATTCAAAAGGAGTTGGTATTGAAACAGAAAAGTTGGCGATTCAAACAAGAGGCGTAATTGCTAATGATGATACGATTATTCCTTTAGGTTTTGATTATAGTGATGCTGCATACAATTCGTTTACTATTGCTATTGATCATTTTGAAAATTTACAAGGTAGCGATGTTTTACTACACGATTTAGTACAAAACACCATTCACAATCTTAAAAACAGTGATTATGTTTTTACAAATAGCACTACTGGAGATATCAGTCAAAGGTTTGAACTTATTTTTAGTCGAAACGCTTTGAGTACGAATGATAATTCATTTAAAAATGAAAATTTGATTGTTAGTCAAAACAATTCCATTGTAAATGTAAAAACTCAAAGAGGCAGTATTATTTCAGAAATTAAATTATACGATGTGTTAGGCAAACAATTGTATAAAAATAGTAAGCGTAGTAATACACAACAAATGAATTTGAATAATATAGCTGCAGGTAAAATTATTTTTATTAAAGCGCAATTAGAAAACGGCGAAGTGTTAAACACAAAATTTATCAAAATATAAAAAAGAAAGTAAGTGAGTGAGTAGTTTTTTTGAAAGAGGTCATCATTAAATGGTGATCTCTTTTTTTTTTGCCGTTAGATATTTACAAAAAAAAACATCCAATCAGATGATTAGATGTTTGTATTAACTCAAATTTTTTTATGAAAAAATAACAAGGTTTATGACTTCTCATTATTCATATTTTTAATAGCAAGTTTCATGCCAGAATATATATTTTGGTATAGAAAACGCTTTTAAAAAATAAGTTTTATGTAAATTATTCTACTTCCACACAAGCAACTATAGTTTCTTGTTGTGCTTGTTGAAATTGCTCTTGAGAGTCTACTTTTGTACAAGTATTCTTTTTAGATCTACATGAACTTAAACTTAAAACGGCTAAAGCGATAACCCCGAAAATAATTGCTTTTTTACTCATAATATTTATTTTTTAATGATTTTAATTTTTTGAAATGTTAATTTAAAAATCAAATATATACATTTCTTTAAATAATAACGATATTTAATAGTTAAATATTGTTTATTTTCGTTTTCTGAATAATTTTAGTTTGGTTGAATTCGATTTCTACGATTAAAATTTTAGATATTTAAATATGCAATTTAAGATAAAAAGTGACTTTAAACCAACAGGAGATCAACCTCAAGCTATTAAAAAATTAGTTAAAGGTATCTTGTCTAATGAAAAAGAGCAGGTTTTACTTGGTGTTACAGGTTCTGGAAAAACTTTTACAATTGCAAACTTAATCGAAGAAGTTAAAAAACCAACTTTAATTCTTGCTCATAACAAAACATTGGCAGCACAATTATATCAAGAGTTTAAACATTTTTTTCCGAACAATGCTGTAGAATACTTTGTTTCGTATTATGATTATTACCAGCCAGAAGCATATTTGCCAACAAGTGGCGTTTATATAGAAAAGGATTTGTCTATTAACGAAGATATTGAGCGATTACGACTAAGTACAACATCGTCATTACTGTCAGGTAGAAGAGATGTTATTGTGATAGCTTCCGTTTCGTGTCTTTACGGTATCGGAAATCCAATAGAATTTAAAAAAAATGTTATTAAAATTGAAGTTGAGCAACAAATACCACGTACTAAATTTTTGCATAGATTGGTAACAAGTTTGTATTCTCGTACAGAAACCGAGTTAAAATCAGGTACATTTAAAGTAAAAGGTGACACCATAACAATTTATCCTTCGTATGGAGATTTAGGATTTAGAATCCATTTTTTTGGAGATGAAATTGAAGAAATTGAAAGCTTTGATATTGCCTCAAACGAAATTGCAGAAACTTTTGAAACCTTAACAATTTACCCAGCAAATTTATTTGTTACTTCGCCAGATGTTTTGCAAAATGCCATTCATCAAATTCAAGAAGATATGGTAAAACAAGTCGATTTTTATAAAGAAATTGGCAAACATTTAGAGGCGAAACGCCTTAAAGAAAGAACGGAATTTGATTTGGAAATGATTAGAGAATTAGGTTATTGTAGCGGAATTGAAAATTATTCTCGCTACCTTGACGGAAGACCAGCAGGAACAAGACCTTTTTGTTTGTTAGATTATTTTCCAGACGATTATTTAATGGTTATTGACGAAAGTCATGTAACCATACCACAAGTTCATGCTATGTATGGCGGCGATAGATCTCGAAAAGAAAATTTAGTTGAGTATGGTTTTCGATTGCCATCTGCAATGGATAATAGACCTTTGAAATTTGAGGAATTTGAACAAATTCAGAATCAAGTAATCTATGTTAGTGCAACACCAGCAGATTATGAATTGCAAAAAACAGAAGGCGTTTTTGTAGAGCAAGTTATTAGACCAACAGGTTTGTTAGACCCAATTATAGAAGTTCGTCCAAGTTTAAACCAAATAGATGATTTAATTGAAGAAATACAGATTAGAGTTGAAAAAGACGAGCGTACTTTAGTAACTACGCTTACAAAACGAATGGCAGAAGAACTGGCTAAATATCTTACTCGAATTCAAGTACGATGTCGTTATATTCATTCGGATGTTGATACTTTAGAACGTGTAGAAATTATGCAAGATTTGCGTAAAGGTTTGTTTGATGTGCTTATTGGTGTTAATCTTCTTCGTGAAGGTTTAGATTTGCCAGAAGTATCTTTAGTTGCCATTTTAGACGCAGACAAAGAAGGTTTTTTACGTTCACATAGATCGCTTACGCAGACTATTGGTAGAGCAGCAAGAAATATTAACGGTAAGGCAATTATGTATGCAGATAAAGTAACAAAAAGTATGCAAAAAACCATTGACGAAACTAATTACAGAAGAGAAAAACAAATTGCTCATAATGCGGCGCATAATATAACTCCAAAGCAAATTGTCAAAGCCATTGAGAGCGATTTAACCAAGTCGGCTGTCACTTCTTTTCATTATAATAATGCATTAGATAAAGTAGCTGAGCAAGATTTAGAATACTTGCCAAAAGCAGAAATTGAAAAACGGATTAGAGAAAAACGTAAAATGATGGAATTTGCTGCAAAAGAATTAGATTTTATAGCTGCAGCAAAATTACGTGATGAAATTAGTGTTTTAAAAGAAAATTTATAAACGATTAAGCATTGCGTTGTTTGTTAATTTCGTCTTGTAATTTTCTACGTAATACTTGCTCACGTTCTAATGAGTTTTTCTTGTGAGTTTCAAATTCACTTGAAACTTCTTCATATAAATTTTTAGATTTTTTTGTTTGTATGT
>JALSLZ010000059.1 GCA_026988075.1 Flavobacteriaceae bacterium | reverse complement strand
TTTTTATTTTTAAAATTTAAGACCCTGATCTTAGCAATAAAAGACTATCATATTTTGCTAATTTATAGTGTTTACAACTTTTTAAAAAAACGAAAATTATCAATTAGTTGGTATTTTATTTCATTTATAAAAAAATATTTTTAAGCAGCCACTAAGACTTATTTATTAAATTATTGAATTCGCATTTTAAGTAATCTTTATTACTAATACGTAAATATTTTAAGGTTTTTATTTTGTGTTTCATAAATTTTTCTCATATTTGGAGGATTATTAATCAATAACAAATATCATATGAGAACAAAAATTACATTATTAATTACATTTGCCCTTATGGCATTTACAATGTCTGCACAATACAAAGTGTCGGGAGTTGTAAAAGACAGTAACGGACAACCGTTACCAGGAGTTTCGGTAACCGTAGCAAATTCATCAACAGGTACTTCAACCGATTTTGACGGTCTTTACTCGTTAAACGTAAAAAAAGGAGATCAAGTTTCTTTTTCGTCAGTTGGTTTTGTAAGTGTTACAAAAGACATGGACGGTTCGGAAGAAGTAAACATAACTATGGCTGAAGGAATGGCTTTAGACGAGGTGTTAATAACAGGTACACGTTCTAAACCAAGAACAGCTATTAACTCAGCAGTGCCAATTGACAACTTATCACCAGCAGCTATTGAAAAACAAAATACTGGCGATATGGTACAAACGTTAAAAGCCTTAGTACCTTCATTTACCGCAACGCCACTTACTGGTGATGGATCTGCATTTGTAAAACCAACTTCTTTAAGAGGTTTACCACCTGATGAAGTGTTAGTTTTAATGAACTCAAAAAGACGTCATAGATCGGCTTTAATTGCTCACTTTGGCGCAGCAATGAACGCAGGAGCACATGCTTCAGACATTGGTCATATTCCTAGTATTGCCTTAAAAAACGTTGAGGTTTTACGTGATGGTGCTGCAGCACAATATGGATCTGATGCAATTGCAGGTGTAATGAACTTTATACTAAAAGACGCTAATAAAGGCGCTGAAGTACAAGCACAGGTTGGGCAATGGTATGGTAGAAATTATGGTAGTGAAACAGATTACAAAGTAGGCATGAACTTTGGTATGCCATTAACAGAAAAAGGCTTTTTAAATATAAGTGCTGAGTATTCTTACAACCCACAATTAGAAAGAGGTAATCAACACGAAGGTGCTCAAGCTGCAGAAGATGCAGGTCTTGACGTACCATACAACCCAGGAATGAGCTGGGGTCGTCCAGAAAACAGTGGTATTAGAACTACTTGGAATGCTGGAGTAGATTTAGAAGGAAACATGGAGCTATACTCTTTTGGTAACTTTTCTAAAACAGTTGGTAAATATGGTTTTTTCTATAGAGGTCCTAACAAAAATGGTTATTTAGAAACAATGCCTATTAACCCAAACAATCCTGCCGAAGGTAACTTTAGCTGGAATGACACATTTTCTGGAGGGTTTAGACCCACTTTAGAAGGTAATCAAACAGATATTAGTGGTGTTGTTGGTGTTAAAGGCGAATTTTTTGGAGGCATAAAATATGATATTAGTGGTTCTTTTGGATACAATAGACTTAATTATACATTATTTGATTCTTTAAGTTCTTCTTGGGGACCTTATTCTCAAACAGAATTCAAACCTGGTGATTTACAACAAAATGACAAAAATTTTAATATTGATTTTTCTAAAGCAATTAGCGAAAAATTTAATTTAGCAGGTGGCTTTGAAAGTAGAAAAGAAACATACACTATGTATTTAGGAGATAAGCAATCATGGATGGCAGGACCTTGGTCTGGAATTTCAAATTTAATAAATCCAGCTACTGGAGACCCATATTCTGAACCTGGCATAGGACCAAGTGGTTTTACAGGTACAAGTCCTGTTTCTGCAGGCTCTTGGGACAGTCAAAACTGGGCATTATATTTAGATGGAGAATATGATATTACTGAGAAATTTTTAGTGCAAGTAGCTTTAAGACATGAAGATTTTAAATTATACGGTACTACCGATAATTACAAAGTAGCTTCAAGATATTCATTTTCAGATAAATTAACACTTCGTGGAGCATATTCTACTGGTTTTAGAGCACCAACAGTTGGGCAATCTAATGTAACAACTGTTACTACAACTTTTGACATAGGAACAGGGCAAATTTTAGAGGGTACAGTTAGACCTACTGACGCAATTGCTATACCTTATGGAGGGAAAGCACTAACACCAGAACAATCTAAGAATTTAAGTGTTGGGTTAACTTCAAAAATAACTAAAAACATTACTTTAACAGCAGATTATTATAGCGTTGCTGTTGATGATAGAATTGTAAAATCACAAGCTATTGATGTTTCTGCTGATCCATCATTAATTTATGGTAGTTTAGCATTTTATACAAATGCATTAAATACAACAACACAAGGTGTGGACTTTGTTGCTAATGCAAAATTTGGTAAAAGCAGAGTGAGTTTAGCTTATAACTTTAATGAGACTAAAGTTGTTGGTCAAACACAAGTAAATGGCGTTAATCCAGTTAGTGAAGGTGGAATTTTCAACTTAGAAAATAATTTACCCAAAAATAGAGCAAGTTTATCGTTAGGTCATGATTTTGGTAAGTTTGATGCATCAATCCGTGCTAATTATTATGGTGACACTTTTGATGAAAGATCACAAAGAGAAAAAATTGACGCAAGAACTTTAGTAGATTTAGATTTAAGTTATCAAGCAAGTGACGCTATTAAATTAGTACTAGGAGGTATAAATATTTTTAATACTTATCCTAACGAAGTAGAAACTCGTGCATCTCAAGGTATGCCTTTCCCAAGACGTACTCCTATAGGATACAGTGGTGGACAAGTATACTTTAAAGCTGTTTATAAATTATAATATAAATAAATTTTATAAAACGATTAAGACTGTCTGCAAAGACAGTCTTTTTTTGTATTTTACATCAACTACATTTATAAAAAACACAATATGCTCATCCGAAAAATTAAAAAACAAGACAATCCTTTTATCAAACAAATCATACAAAAAACACTCGTAGAATTTGGTTTACCAAAAACAGGAACCGCATACGAAGATAATGACACACAAAACATGTTTGAGGCTTATCAAAAAAACAACGCAGTATATTTTGTTTTAGAAGATAACGGAAAAATAATTGGCGGCGGAGGCATTAAAGCATTAAATAACAGTCAAAATAATATTTGTGAATTACAAAAAATGTATTTCTTACCAGAAGCACGTGGCAAAGGATATGGCAAAAAACTATTTAATAAATGCCTTTTTACAGCAAAAGAATTTGGCTTTAAACAATGCTATCTTGAATCTGATGTAAAACTAAAAGTAGCAATTTTAATTTATAAAAAAAATGGCTTCACTCATTTAAATAAACCACTTGGCAGCACAGGTCATAATTCATGTGGTGTTTGGATGGTTAAAAATTTGCATGAGTAAATTTATGTATTATTGTAATATATATCCTTTATTTTAGTAAATTCGCAAAAACATATAAAAACAGCACATGACATCGCAACAAGCAATAGAATTAGAAAACAAATACGGAGCACACAACTATCACCCATTACCAGTAGTATTGCAAAAAGGCGAAGGCGTTTTTGTATGGGACGTTGAAGGTGAAAAATACTATGATTTCTTATCTGCTTATTCCGCAGTAAACCAAGGTCATTGTCACCCTAAAATTGTAAATGCAATGACAGCACAAGCAAAAACATTAAGTTTAACTTCTCGTGCATTTTACAATGACATGCTTGGTAAATATGAAAAATTTGCAACTGAATATTTTGGTTTTGATAAGTTATTACCAATGAATACTGGTGCAGAAGCAGTTGAAACCGCAATAAAATTATGTAGAAAATATGCCTATGAGGTAAATGGAGTTGAAGAAAATCAAGCACAAATTATTGTTTGTGAAAATAATTTTCACGGAAGAACGACAACCGTAATTTCATTTTCAAATGATGAAAATGCACGTAAAAGTTTTGGTCCTTATACACCTGGTTTTATAAAAATTGAATACGATAATTTAGAGGCTTTAGAAAACGCACTAAAAAAAGACAACATTGCTGGTTTTTTAGTTGAACCTATTCAAGGTGAAGCTGGTGTTTATGTGCCAAGTGAAAATTACTTATCTAAAGCAAAAGCGTTATGTAAAAAATACAATGTTTTATTTATTGCAGATGAAGTGCAAACAGGTATTGCTCGAACAGGTAAATTATTAGCAGTAGATCATGAAAATGTAAAACCTGACATTCTTATTTTAGGTAAAGCTCTTTCTGGAGGCGCATATCCTGTTTCGGCTGTTTTAGCAAACGATGCAATTATGCAGGTAATAAAACCTGGTCAACACGGCTCTACTTTTGGCGGAAACCCTATTGCTGCTGCTGTTGCAATTGCCGCATTAGAAGTTGTACAAGATGAAAAATTAGCCGATAACGCTGAAAGATTAGGAATCCTTTTCCGTAAAGAAATTAGTGCATTTGCAAAAGAAAACGACTTAGTTAAATCCGTTAGAGGTAAAGGCTTGTTAAATGCTATTTTGGTAAACGATACCGAAGAAAGTTCTACAGCTTGGGACATCTGTATTAAACTACGTGATAATGGGTTGTTAGCAAAACCAACTCATGGTAATATTATTCGTTTTGCACCACCTTTAGTAATGACTGAAGAACAATTAATGGATTGCGTTTCAATTATTAAAAAAACAATTTCCGAATTTAAATAAATCAAAATAAAAAGCATACTTACATATCCGTTTTTACTGATAATTCGTTTTTACCAAGTAGCAATATCGCCATTTACACCTTCAAGTTGTAGGTACTCGCCCACTTGCTCTAATTATTCGGCAGAAGCCTTACAAAAACACGGTTTGCTTAAAGGTGGTAAATTAGCTATTAAACGTATATTTTCATGCCATCCTTGGGGTGGAAAAGGCTATGACCCTGTACCATAATTTTGCTCACACCATTAAAAACGGTCATAATTCATTAAAACAACTAAGTGTTTATAAATAATTTTACTATCACTTTTAAGATATTTTAAAACTGTTATCTTTACACCTTAAAACAACATTAATGATACAATTAGGAATTACTTGGAATCCTTCACCAGAAATAGTTAACATTTATGGTGTTTCGGTTCGTTATTACGGAATGATGTTCGTGATAGCTTTTATATTAGGCGCTTATTTACTAAAAAAAATATACAAGAGTGAAAATGTAAACGAAGACCACGTAGAAAATTTATTCATGTACGTAGTTATTGCAACAATTTTAGGCGCAAGATTAGGCGAAGTCTTTTTTTACAGTTGGGATTATTATCAAAATAATTTAGTAGAAATATTAATACCCATAAAACAATCGGCTAACGATTCATTATTTTTTAGCTTGATAGACGGCTGGAAATTCATTGGCTTTAGAGGTTTAGCAAGTCATGGCGCTACCATTGGCATTGCTATAGGAATGTATTTATACGCTAAGAAATATCCTTACAAGCCATTAATGTGGATTTTAGATAGAATTGTAATACCAGTAGCAAGTGGCGCTGCTTTTGTACGTTTAGGCAATTTAATGAACTCCGAAATTGTAGGAAAAATAACCGACTCCTCTTTAGGTTTTCAATTCATTAGAAATAAATATTCAAACAGCGAAGCAATTTTTATTACAAAAGCAAAAACTTCAGAAAAAGCATTTGATTTACTTCAGAATAGCCCTAGGTTTAAAGAGTATTTAGCCCAAGTTCCCTTTAGATATCCAACACAAATATTCGAATCTTTAAGTTATGCATTAATTTTTGTAGTTTTATGGTACGTTTATTGGAAAACAAATAAAAAAGAGAAAACCGGATTCTTATTTGGCTTATTTATGGTCCTATTATGGTCAGTTAGATTTATAATTGAATTTTTTAAAGAAGCACAAATAGAAGATAGAGAAGACTGGATTGGGATACTAAATACTGGACAAATATTATCAATACCCATGATAATAATCGGTATAATATTTATGCTAAAAAAGAAAAATAACAACAATTAAAAATACAAATTATGAAAAAAAGAAAAAGATTACAAGTCGGTTTTACAACAAAAATTATTGCTTTAGCGCTAATTAGCTTAATGATGTATAGTTGTAGTACTGTACCAATTACTGGTAGAAAACGAATGAACTTTGTAAGTGATGCCCAAGTATTACCTACGAGTTTTGCTCAATATTCAGGTTTTTTGGCAGAAAACAAATTATCAAATGACGCTGCAAAAACAAAACAACTTAAAGATGTTGGCGCTCGTATTTCAAAAGCGGTAGAACGTTTTATGCGTGCAAACGATATGGTATCTGAAGCAAATAGCTATCGCTGGGAATTTAACTTAATTGAAGACAAAACTGTAAACGCTTGGTGTATGCCTGGTGGAAAAGTAGTTTTTTACACAGGTATTTTACCTATTGCAAAAAATGTGGATGGCATTGCTGCAATTATGGGGCATGAAGTTGCCCATGCATTTGCAAAACACGGTCAAGAGCGTATGTCGCAAAGTACAATTACTCAAGTTGGCGGAATGGCTGCACAAATTTATACTGGAACTTCGATTAAAGACCCTAAAAAAGCAGCCATGTTTAATATGCTTTATGGTGTTGGTTCACAATTAGGCACACTAAAGTTTAGTAGAATTCACGAAACTGAAGCTGATCGTCTAGGCTTGGTATTTATGCTAATGGCTGGATATAATGGCGAAGAAGCTGCCGAAGTTTGGGTTAGAATGAGTCAAAGAGGCGGACAAGCACCACCAGAATTTTTAAGTACGCATCCATCAAACCAAAGTAGAATAGCCGATTTAAAAGCATACCTACCAGAGGCAAGAATTCACGCAAAAAAATTCAATGCTCAGGTTGGTAAATAATCAATTTCTAAAATAAAGTTATTTAAAAAAATAGTATCTTGCAACCACTCTTAAACATTAAGAGTGGTTTTTTATTTTTTTTAATAGAAAACAACAAAGAGAATTTCTATCTTGAATGCTACATTAACCAAAAAACAACAATATGTTTAATAAAGGAAATAAAAAAGTTATAGGCGCTTGGGCATTTTACGACTGGGCAAATTCAGTTTATCCATTAGTAATTACTACAGCGGTATTTCCACTTTTTTACGGCATGATAACTGGCGGAAAAGACGCAACTGTATCTTTTTTAGGCGCAGAATGGAATAATACGGTATTGTATTCGTACACCTTATCTTTTTCATTTTTAATTGTCGCTTTTATTTCGCCAATTCTATCAAGTATTGCAGATTATATGGGAAACAAAAAACGATTTATGCAATTTTTTTGCTACCTTGGATCTTTTTCAGTAATGTCATTATATTTTTTCGATAGTATTGACAAACTATGGGTTGGTATTACATTTTCAATTTTAGCAAGTGTCGGTTTTTGGGGTTCATTAGTTTTTTACAATGCTTATTTAACAGAAATTGCACATCCAGACGAACATGATGATATTAGTGCAAGAGGTTTTATACATGGTTATATTGGCTCTGTATTTTTATTGGTCTTTATATTATCAATGATTATGTTTCCTGATTTTTATGGATTTATCGATCATGCTTTAGCTAACGGAGAAAAACCGCCTGTAAAAGTATTTCAATATGCTTTTGTTTTAGTTGGAATTTGGTGGATTGGTTTTGCACAATATACTTTTTACCACTTACCAAGTAATTCATTTAAACGCAAGCCTGAAAAAGATTTCATCTTTAAAGGCTTTAGAGAGCTTCGTAAAGTTTTTAAAGAAATAAGACAACATCCTACAATTTATATTTTTTTATGGTTCTTTTTTTTAATAAGTGCTGGTGTACAAACAATTATTGTATTAGCAGCAAAATTTGGAGATGAAGAATTAGGTTTGCCAACTATGAATTTAATAGTTACCATTTTATTAATACAATTAGTAGCCATTGTTGGCGCATTATTGTTTTCAAAAATTTCAAAAAAAATAGGAAACGTTAAAACTTTAAAAATAACAATTGTTGTTTGGGTCTTAGTTTCTGTTGGCGCTTATTTATTGCCTGGCGAAAGCCCTAATGTAGATGTTTATTTTTACGCACTTGGCGGTGTTTTAGGCTTGGTTTTAGGAGCAACTCAAACCTTAGCAAGATCTACTTATTCAAAACTTATACCCGAAGACACTTATGACAACGCTACTTATTTTAGTTTTTACGATGTTACTGAAAAAATTGCCATTGTCATGGGAACATTAACTTTTGGTTTAGTAATGGACTTTACTAAATCTATGCGATCGTCAGTTTTAGTATTGGCTATCTTTTTCTTTTTAGCTTTTGTAGTTATTAGCTTTATGAAAAAAACGAAATATGTAAAATAGTGTAATAATTTTATTTTGCAATGAGCATCTATAAAAATGAAAACAAATAATAGTTATTCTAATTCATCTAACATTTCAACATGCTGCTCCCATTGATTTTCTAAATTGGAAATTTCTTTTTTCTTTTTATTATAAGTATCAAAAAAGCCTTCTTTTTTAGATACTTTATCATAATCGGCTGCAAGCTCAATATCCAAATCTACCAATTCTTTTTCTAATTTAGAAATTTCATTTTCGATTTTAGTTATTTTATTTTTAGCTTTTTTAATTGCTTTATCATTTTCTCTTCTTGTCTTAGAGTCAACATTCGATTGCTTTTTAACTTTTTCTTTTTTATTTAGTTTCTTTTCTGCTTCACGCATATTATCCAATTTATGCGTATCCAAATAATAATTTATATCTCCAATATATTCTATTATTTTATGATTTTTAAACTCGTAAACTTTTTCGGTTAAACCTTGTAAAAAATCTCTATCATGCGAAACTAATATTAACGTACCTTCATAATCTTGCAATGCTTTTTTTAATACGTTTTTAGAGGCTATATCTAAATGGTTTGTAGGCTCATCCATTATTAAAACATTAAACGGACTTAAAAGCATTTTACATAATGCCAAACGATTTCGCTCACCACCAGAAAGTACTTTTGCTTTTTTATCAACTGTATCTCCACCAAAAAGAAAAGCACCAAGCATATCTCTAACTTTCATCCTGTTAGTATCTGAAGATGCATCTTCCATAATTTGAAGTACTGTTTTTTCGCCGTCTAAGTATTCTGATTGATTTTGAGCAAAATAACCAATTTGCACATTATGACCCGACTTGCAATTACCTTGATATTCAATTTCATTAACCATTATTTTTGCTAAAGTAGACTTTCCTTGTCCGTTCTGCCCAATAAAAGCTAATCTTGCACCACGTTCAATTAAAAGGTTTACATCTTTCAGTACTTTTTTTTCACCATAAGATTTTTCTAAATTGTCTATTTCAAAAACTATTTTACCAGGTGTAATTGAAGTTGGAAAACGAACTTTCATCACCGAATTATCATCTTGATCAACTTCGATTCGTTCAATTTTATTTAATTTTTTAATAAGCGATTGAGCCATTGATGCTTTATTTGCCTTTGCTCTAAACTTATTTATTAAATCTTCTGTACGTTTTATTTCTTTTTCTTGATTTTTTAAAGATTGCATTTGCTTCTCTTTAATTTCATTACGCAACACCAAATATTCGGTATATGGTTTTTTAAAATCATAAATCTGTCCTAAAGAAATTTCAATGGTCCGATTGGTTACATTATCTAAAAACATTCTATCGTGAGAAACCATCATAATAGCTCCAGAAAAACTTTTTAAAAAATTCTCAAACCAAAGTATTGATTCAATATCTAAATGGTTTGTAGGCTCATCTAATAGTAAAATATCATTGTCTTGTAATAACAATTTAGCTAACTCAATACGCATACGCCAACCGCCAGAAAAGGTTTCTGTAAGACTTGTAAAATCATCGGTTGAAAAACCAAGACCTTTTAATATTTTCTCTGTTTGTCCTTGGTAGTTATAACCACCTAAAACTTCATATCTGTGTTGATAATCATCTAAATCATGCAATAAGTTACTGTAATATTCACTTTCATAATCAGTACGTTCTGCCAATTGCACATTTATTTTTTCAAGTTCTTTTTCTACTTTAATAATTTCTTCAAATGCTAAATAAGATTCTTCTAAAACTGTTTTTCCACCTTCAAACTCTATATCTTGTTTTAAAAAACCAATTTTTAAATCTTTTTCTAAAGCAATTGTACCTTTATCGTACTCTTGCTCTTTTGCTATGATTTTTAACAAAGTAGACTTTCCTGCTCCATTTTTACCAACTAAACCAATTCGATCGCCTGGCACTAATTTAAACGTGATACCCGAAAATAAATCTTCACCTTGAAAAGAAACAGTAATATTATGTGCATTAAGCATACTTAGTTACATTTGATTATTATTAATATTCTATATTTGCATATTTTGCGAAATTAAATAAAATACAGTTAGGTAACAACGCAAATGATATAATTTTTAATTTACTAAGTATGAATAATAAAAGTTTGATAAAAAAAGGCAATAAATTATATAGCATTCTTAATAATAAATGCCCTAATTGTCATGAAGGAGATTTTTATGTAGATAAAAACCCTTTTCATTTAAAAAAAATACTAACAATTCATGAAAAATGTAGTAGCTGTAATTTAAAATACATGTTAGAACCATCATTTTATCACGGAGCAATGTATGTGTCTTATGGTTTATCCATTTTCACTTCCATCATTACTTTTTTAATTAGCATTTTGATTATTAAACTTAGCTTATTTACCAGTTTTATTGTTGTTATTTTAGCATTAATAGGCTTAACACCTGTTATGCTAAAATTATCTCGAATTATATATATTAATTTATTTGTTGGCTTTGGCGAGAAAAACAGTACGGATTTAAAACCTTAAGAATTGAATCTATTACAATTAATTTCTTTTTCAATGTTTTGATTATTTTCTAAATGATTGTATAAAATAGCTGCCATTGTAGGCGCTAACATTACGCCTCTTGTACCTAATCCATTTAATATTGCTAATTTTTTATATTTTGGATGCGTACCAATTATTGGGCGTCTATCTTTAATTGTAGGTCTAATTCCTGCAACATGATTAACTATTTTATAAGGTGTATCGATTGCCGTTTTTAATTTATTTATCAGTTCTAATCGTCCTTCTTCAGTTGGCTTTTGTGTTTTATCTTTCCAATTAAATGTAGCGCCAACTTTATACAAATCATTACCTAAAGGCAAAACAAAAATAGCAGACTTTAATAAAAAATTCATTTTTAGTTTTGGTGCATGTATTGTAATTAATTCCCCTTTTGCCTCATTCATAGGTAAGTAATTAAAATATGGGTTATCCTTTAAGCCAAAACCTTCACAAAAAACAATTTTTTCAGCTTTAATATCATTATATTCTAACACATTTGCTATTAGAAGTGCATCATAATTAAATGTTTCTTCTCTAATTAATTTATTTCTAATTAATTCAATTTTACAATCTGCTAAGAGTTCCTTTACTTTTAATCTCCCTGTATTTTTAAGTTTTCCAAACTTAAAAGGTGCATTAATTTCGGAATTAGTGTTTGCCAATAATGGAGTTGTCATGTAATTTAAAAGTATTGGCTTATCACAAGCTGCGTACCAATTATTTTGCTCTTCAATTGATTTAAAAGACCTATAAATATCTATATACTCAATATATGATTTATCTAAGCGCTTTTCAATATTTTGAAATAATGGCAATGCATAATCTATTTGTGCTTTACCATTCCAAACTGCAGTAAAACGTTTTAAAACAACAGGATTAAACATTCCTGCTGCTACTTTAGAAGAGTTTTGAGAGCTATTTTCAAAAACTACAAAACTTTTATTTTGTTTTTTTAGTTTTTCAACAAACATTAAACCTGCTAAACCAAAACCAACAATTATATAATCTACTTTCATAAAACAAAATTAACAATAAATAAAAAAGCCTCGCTATATAGCGAGACTTTTAATAATTTATAGAAATTAAAATAATTAATAATTCCACATATCTAATTCATAATCTCTAATAGATTCTTTAATTTTTTGAGATTCAATTACTTGAAATAATGAATTGGCTTTGATATACTCAGTAACTTTACGGTTACCATATACATTTTCTTCACGATAAATAATTGAATTAAACCTTCTTGCATTCAACAACAAATCAAAAGACAATGGATATGCTGAATTTTTATTATTAAAAACTTTCATTTCATGCATAATATCTCTAATTCCTGGATACCATACCCAAAACATATCAACCATTTCAGACAAATCACCAGATTCTATTTCATCAATAAAATTCACATCTGGAGATACAGGCGCAACTCCTAAAAGTCGATACTTTAATTCTCCTTGACGTTTATCAAAATAATACAAACCTTTAATTCTAAACCCTTCAATATCTGCCGATTGAATATCTCTTTGATCAATAAATTCTTCCGAAATTTGCTCGCCAAAATTCATTTGCTCAATACCTTCATCTAAAGTATCAATTTTAGTTAATCTTGCTAAAATTTCTTTTTTAGTTAGCCTGTCAGTAAAATAAGAATCGTCATAAACATCAACAATTTCTTCATTTCTAATACCTCTTAATAAAGTATCATATAAAGATCTTCTGTTAGAGTCAATATTTGAAGTATCTGCAGGATAATAAAAAGGTAAATTAATTTTTTCGTTTAAATCAATATATTCCCATACCATTTTAGACCATAAAATATCTCTATCATCTATATAACCATAAGGTAATGGCCCATCATTATCTGCTGCCATTTGCTCATCAGATTTAACTCCAATTTCTTCAGGTATTGTGGCATTTAACAGGTTTGCTTGTGCATTAACTAAATTTGACATTAGCAATACCAAAACAACAATTAATAATCCTTTATTTAATTTCATAATAATATAATAATTTATTTTTATCTTTTACTATTTGTAATAGATTTATATATATCTATCTAACTTGTAATTTCAATTGACACGTCAGAAGTATTCTTCAATTTGTAAGAAGCATTGCTTAACAATTTTGATTTAATATTAAATATAATAATATTATCACCCCTTTTTGCTTTTTGAATAGCTCTTTTTGCTGCTGCATCAAATTTACTACCTCTAACAGTAATAGCAGGTTTTCCTGGCACTTTAACTTGAAAACCAATTACACCAATTTTCAAATCAAAAACAAAGTCTTTTAGTTCTGCACGTATTGTCGATTTTAACAAACCTCCTTTAGACATTTTTTGATAACCTGTTTTACCTCTTACAGAACCTGTAGGTGATGGTATATCTTTAACTCTAAATACTTTTTTAGAACTTACACCTTTACCATTTGGCAATGTTGCATTAACGTTAATTGTAACTTCACGCTGTGCTGGAGGATTCATAACATATCCTTTACCGCTTGGTTTTAAACCTGGTGCAGAAACTCTAATTTTGTTTGCAGAAACTCCTGGCATAGATACCGAAATTGGGTTAGCAACTCCTCTATATACAACATTCATTTTATCAGCAGAAATAATTGCTTGATTCGGCATTGGAATTACAGAATATTTTCCACCTACGATTTCAATATCAACAGGTTTACCATCTTCCATAAAGGTAAATTTACCTTTTAACTCGTGTTCACCTACATTTCCAGCAGAACCTGCTAAATCAACTTGACCAGCTTTAATTCTATTTTGAGGTACTTCTCTACCGTTTATTGTTACACTCGATGCTTTTAATGTTGGGTCATTTTTACCAAGTACGATTCTACCTGATAATTGTTCACCTGGATAATAAGCGTTTTTTTCAAAAACCACCATTGCATCGTAATTTGTCATAGATACTGCATTTGTAAGTTCTCCAGCCAATAATGACGTATAAACCTCACTTTCAGTAGTTTTAATATCATTTTGCATTTTAGTAATGTTCGTTACAGATGCAATTAAAGGAAAGCCTTCAAAACTACTTTTCAACCATGATTCAACACCGTGTTTACCATGTCTATCTTCTGGCGTAGCAAAACGAGTTTTAACTTTTGCTGGTATTTCTGTTCCTGCTTTATCGCCTAAAATACTCAACACACTTTCTCTATACTCATTTACTTTTTGTTGAAATTCTGCTCCTTTAGCAGTTTCTTTCCCGTTTAAAAAGAACATATTATCAACCGTAGCTGAGTTATCCATTTTTTCAGGATCATCAATAATATTGCCTTCTACATCAGTTTTCATTTCTGTTTTAAGTGCTCCTAAATAAGAATTGAATGCTGTTGAAGCTTGACTTAACTGTTGTGCTATACTGTTTAATGGTGCAAATTTTTCTGGTTGATCACTTGCCTTTAACTTTAAATTATCGAGTGATGCTTGATTAACTGTTGTTGCAGTTATATTTGCGTTATCTAATGATTTTTCAACTCTACTAAAAGAAGTCAATACTTTTTTACCCATATTCATTGCAAGCATTGCAATAAATATAAGGTACATTAAGTTAATCATTTTCTGCCTTGCGGATAATTTTCCTCCTGCCATAATAAAATTATTGTTTTAAATTATTAGTTAAATAAAATCCTATTACTTAGAAGACATTGCTGATAACATACCACCGTAAACTCCATTTAATGAAGAAAGATTGCTTGTTAATGATTCCATCTGTTGTTGCAATTGACCTGCATTATTAGCAACAGCCTCATTAATATCAGCTTGACGCGAAGTACTTTCAATTTGCACTTTATATAAACTATTTAGTGATTCCATTTGACTTGCAGCTAATGATAGTTGCTCACTATACCTATTTGTTGCTGCAATAGAATCTACTGCTGGTGCAATATTTTCTGCTGCTCCACTAAAATTTTGTATGCTTGTTGATAAACTACCCATTAAATTTGCATCAATCCCTGCAGATTGTAACATATCGTCTAATTTTTGTGATAACATTCCTTGATCATCTCCAGCTACTAAAGAATTGCTTTCTTTAGCTTCGTTACCAGCTAATTCAGGATACACTAAAGACCAATCTACACCATCATCCATTGGTTCAAATGCAGACATAAAGAAAATAGCCGCTTCTACTCCAAGACCAATCATTAATAACAAGTCTCCTGGTATTCCTAAAATTTTCATGTGCAGTATCTTTCCTAATGCCCCTAAAATTACTACGGCACCACCAATACTATATGCCATATGAAATATTCTCTTAACTAATTTACCTTTTGCCATAATTTTAATTTTTAATTGTTTAATTGTTTAATTTTTTATTAATAGTTGATTACTCTAATTTTCCTTGATAGTTTTGAACTGTTCTAAAACCGATAAAACTTCTTGCTGTATCTGCATACTCAAAATCTCTTGTACCTACTTCTAAAAAGTATGCTACATCTTTCCAAGATCCACCACGCACAACTTTTCTGTGATTTGCTTTATCTTCAACATTAGGATTCATTGTAGAAGCCATTAAGTATGATGTAGGGTTATATGCTGTATTTGTCCATTCAGAAACATTACCAGCCATATTATATAAACCATAACCATTTTTATTAAACGACTGTGCTTCCATCGTGTACAAACCACCATCTAATGCATAATCTCCACGTTGAGGCTTAAAGTTCGCTAAGAAACAACCTCTATCGCTAAATGGATAAGGATTACCCCAAGGATATTTACCGTACTCATATCCACCACGTGCAGCAAATTCCCATTCCGATTCAATTGGTAATCTAAACGCCGATTCGTATGTTGAATTTTTCTTTTTTGACAATTCTCTATTTCTGTATTGAGTTCTCCAATTACAAAAAGCTTTTGCTTGTGACCAATTTACTCCAACTACTGGATAACCATCATAAGCTTGATGAGAAAAATAATCTTGGTGCATTGGGTCATTATATGAATAATTAAAATCTTTTACCCAAACCGTTGTATCTGGATAAATCATCAATTCTTCTTTTGTTATAAAAGATTTTCTTTCGGTGCCTTTATGCTTTGCCGCTGCTTCATTATCAAAAGTGAAATATGTGAATTTAATTTTATCGGCATTTAAAATTCTTTTACCATTAAAAGTTTCATCTGTATGTAAATACATACTATCCATTACTTCTGCATAATCAGAATCTGGGAATTTATTTGTGTCAAAAATCAAATCTTCTTTCCAATTTAAAACTTGCCCTTCAGTAGGTGAGTTGACATCGCCTAAACTACCATAATTATCCATCATGTACTTATAATAAACACCTCCTCCATCGGTAGAATCTTTAAATTTATATTTACTAAGTGATGAATTTTCATCACCATTATCCTGTGCTAAAATAGCTAATTTTGTACGTATTATTGAATCTCTTACCCAAAAAACAAATTGTCTGTACTCGCTATTTGTAATTTCTGTTTCATCCATATAAAATGGTGTAACTGTAACAGTTCTTGTTGGTGTACTCAATGACCCAGCAACATCTTCATCTTGTTTACCCATAGTAAATGAGCCTCCAGGAATCAACACTGTACCAAATGGTTTTTCAGAATACCATTTCTTTTTTGATTTAACACCTACAAGCTGACCTTTATCTCCAGACTTACAACTAAATACAAAAGCTACAATCAATAAAATTAATGTTAGTTTTTTCATTTTTAAATTTCGTTTTTTACAGGTACTACCTATATTTTCAATAAATTAATTAAACAAGAATCCCCTCTTGTTTACTATTTTGTAAGAGCATAACTTTTACGAGGCCGTAAACCTATTAATATTTTTGTTAATATCCAATTATCAAGCTCTTTTTTTACTTATATTTTTTTTCGCCTAATCATAACGCAAATAAATATTTTTTATTTTACGCTATGTTATCTTTTTTATAGTTTTCCACCATCTACTTGGTACATTTTGGCTATTTGCCTCTAAATAATCACTATAAGTACATGGTATTAACGTGTCTTTCTTAAACTTATTGTTAGGAATCTCCATCCACCATCTGTTACTTTTATTACTTTTATAAAATACAATTACATCATTATCTATTGGTACAATATATTTTATATATTCTTTTTTTGTTCCAAATGGGTATTCTTTCAATCTAAAATTTACGCCTTCTATAAAATACCAAATCATTTGAGCTATTAATTGTGCCGTTTGAGATTTATCATCTAAAAAAGAATTGTATTCATAAATACCTATAGAAGAAACCTTATCACTTAAACCTGCATACCTAATAATAGCACACATTTCTTCGCCATAAAGCCCATTTGGTGTAGTATTATTGTTTGCTGGTGCTTCTGTCTTACGCAATGCACTTATATCAACACTTACAATATCCGCATCTCTCAATACTGGTTCTACAAGTGATATGTCTTGATTAACCGCTCCTAATCGATATGTGTCAAAATATAATTTTTTTAATAAATCTATTTCTTCTTGAGAGTTAAAAAACGTTTGATAACCTATATTACTATAATTAAATAGATTATTTGGTTCTTCCATTACTATTTTACTCAAAAAGGAACGTGAATTTAATTCTGAATCTAATTGACCTAAATCAAATTTATTGTCAACCGAAACTAAATTTACAGTTTGCTCTAAGTCGTCATAAGCTCTATATACACTATAGGTAAGTGCCTGACTTCCTCCTATTACAAGTGGTATAATATTTTTTTTAACTAAATACCTCACAACTTCCTGCAATGCAAAATGCGTGTCTTTAGATGAATTCCCTTTTGCTATGTTTCCTAAATCTACAATATTCAAATGCCAATTACCTAAATATAGTTTGTATAATTCTTCTCTTATTATAGTAAAGTCATCACCTGTTCCTTCGTTATTTAGAGCACATCGGTCTTCTTGAACACCAATTATTACTATTGAAACATCTTTGGTTATTTCTGGGACATTCTTATCTGTATGAATATTAATACTTGTACCAAAACGCAAGTCTTGATAATTAGATAAAACATCTATTACTTTTTCTGATACAGGAATTAAATAATCAAAAATCACTTATTTTTTTTTAGCTGTTTTTTTCTTTCTTGTCGTTTTCTTCTTTTTTGTGTTTTTCTCAATAATTGCTTTTGCTTGTTCTAAAGTCATTTTTTCTGCTTTAGTCGTTTTTGGTAATTCAATTTTCACTTTTCCTTGAATTAGATTAAATCTTTTCCAACGTGCTTTTTCTAATCGAATACCTTCTTCTTCCCAATTATGGATGATTTTATCAATATCCTTTTGTTTTTTTGTTTCAATTAACTCTTTTATATCTGAAAAAGATAAAGTATCGTAATCGTATTTTTTATTTACATTAATAAAAACACCATTCCATTTTATAAAAGGTCCAAAACGACCAACACCTTTTTGCACTGGCATACCTTCGTATTCGGCTATTGGAGCATCTGCTTTTCTTTTTTCTTCAATCAACTCAATGGCATTATCTAAACTTAATGATAACGGATCTTCGCCTTTTGGAATTGAAACATATTTATCATCAAATTTTACATATGGTCCAAAACGCCCATTTGCAACAATTACTTCCATTTCTTCATAATTTCCTAAGTTTTTAGGTAATAAAAATAAATCTAAAGCTTCTTGTAGTGTAATACTATTTAGGTTTTGATTTGGCTTTAAGCTTGCAAATATTTTTTCTTCATCATCTCTATCACCTATTTGAGCCATTGCTCCAAATTTTCCTAATCTAACCAAAATTGGTTTGCCTGATTTAGGATCGGTTCCTAAAATTCGTTCGCCTGATTCTCTTTCTGCATTTTCTTTTACATCTTCTACCTCTAAATGGAATTTTTTATAGAAGCTCTTTATCATTTCAATCCAGTCTGCATTTCCTTGTGCAATTTGATCAAAATCTTCTTCAACTTTAGCAGTAAAGCCAAAATCTAAAATATTTTTAAAGTTAGCGACTAAAAAATTATTGACAATCATGCCTATATCTGTTGGAATTAATTTTCCTTTAGACGCTCCTGTTATTTCTGTTAACGATTTTGTTTCTACGTTACCTTTAACTAAAGTCAATTGATTATACTGTCGTTCTGCGCCTTCTAAAGCAGATTTTTCCACATATTTTCTACGCTGTATTGTTGAAATTGTTGGAGCATAAGTAGATGGTCTACCTATATTTAGCTCTTCCAATCTCTTTACCAAAGAAGCTTCTGTAAACCTTCCTTTAGATCTTGTATATCGTTCTGTCGCTGTTATAAAATTATAATCTAAACTTTCTTCGATAGCCATTTTTGGTAGCATTCCTGCTTGCTCAACCTCTTCGTCTGTTCCTTCTAAATATACTTTTAAAAATCCATCAAACTTAATTACCTCGCCATTTGCTGTTAAAATTTCGCTATTAGCCGAATTTTTCACTTTGACATTAGTACGTTCTAATTGTGCTTCACTCATTTGTGACGCTATTGCTCTTTTCCAAATTAGTGCATACAAGCGTGATTGATCGTGATCAATATTTACGGTATGTTTTGAAAAATCGGTTGGTCGTATTGCCTCGTGCGCTTCTTGTGCGCCTTTGGTTTTTGTTTTATAATCTTTAGGTCTACTATACGCATTACCGTAAGCATTTGTTATTTCTGTTTTTGCATCGTCTTTTGCTTCTTTTGAAAGATTAACAGAATCCGTTCTCATATAAGTAATCAAACCCGCTTCGTACAAACGCTGTGCAATCATCATGGTTTTTCCTACAGGAAAATACAATTTACGAGATGCTTCTTGCTGTAATGTTGATGTTGTAAATGGTGCTGTTGGCGATTTTTTTGCTGGTTTATGTTTTAAATCGTCTACAGAAAAATCTGCATTACTACAAGATTTTAAGAATTTTTCAGCTTCTTTTTCTGTCGCAAAAGTTTTAGGTAATTTAGCTTTAAAACGATTGCCATTTGCTGTTACAAACTCGGCATCAACTCTAAAACTTGCTTTTGTTTTAAAAGCTTGAATTTCGGTTTCACGCTCTACAATTAACCTAACGGCAACAGATTGCACACGACCAGCAGACAAGCCGCCTTTTACTTTACGCCATAATACAGGCGAAAGTTCATAACCTACCAACCTATCTAAAACTCTTCTTGCTTGCTGTGCGTTTACTAAGTTATAATTTATAGATGTTGGGTTTTCTAATGATTTTAATATAGCAGACTTGGTAATTGAGTTAAATACAATACGCTTGGTGTCTTTATCTTTTAATTTTAATTGCTCGTGTAAATGCCATGCAATTGCTTCTCCTTCTCGATCCTCATCACTCGCTAGCCAAACAGTGTCTGCTTTTTTAGCTAATTTTTTCAGTTTACTTACAATGTCTTTTTTATCTGAAGATACTATATATTTTGGCATAAAATCGCCTTCAACATCTACTCCTAATTCTTTTGAAGGTAAATCGGCTATATGACCAAAACAAGATTCTACTTGAAAATCTTTTCCTAAAAATGTACTTATTTTTTTTGCCTTTGCAGGCGACTCTACTATAACTAAATTTTTTGCCATAAATTATTTTTTACCTTAATATGTATTAGGTGATATTTTCGACAAAAGTATGTAGAATATTTTAAACTAAAAAAACAAGTTTGCTTTTAACAGTATTTTTTTGCTATATTTGATGTAAATTTAAACCTAAAAATAAAGCTATAAAAAAATAACACTACTTATTTTACTCCATTTAATTTTCTTCGCATGCACTCAAAATTACACACCAACATTAGAACTTGATAAAGTATGGAATATGCATCACTAACAATATTATTCCAATAGCGCAAGATAATTTTGATTTCAATATTTCTTTAGATATCTCAACTAAAATTAAAAATTTCATCAACACTTCTTCCCTTGAAAAAGGAAAAATATTGATTTACTAAAAACATTAAACTTAAATTTAATTTAACGTGTCATTTTGTCATACTTTATAATAATTGGTAGTATATTTGCAAACTAACTAAATGAAAATTGCAAAAATATTTAAATGGCAAGCGAACACGTACAAGAAGAGAAGAAGCAAGGACAAGCTCTTATTACAATAGCAAAAAAAGAAAATACTAAAAAATTGTTTATTGAAAGCTATGGCTGTCAAATGAACATGAATGATAGTGAAATTGTAGCATCGATTCTTACCAATGAAGGCTACAACACAACAGGCTCATTAGAAGATGCAGATTTGGTATTAGTAAACACTTGCTCCATTAGAGAAAAAGCAGAACAAACCATTCGCAAACGACTTCAAAAATACAATCGTGTTCGCAAAGAACACAATAAAAAAATGAAGATTGGTGTTTTAGGTTGTATGGCAGAACGCTTGAAAACAAAATTTTTAGAGGAAGAAAAAATGGTTGACCTTGTTGTTGGACCTGATGCTTATAAAGATTTACCTAATTTATTAAAAGAAGTTGAAGATGGACACAATGCCATAAATGTTCAATTATCAAAAGACGAAACTTATGGCGACATTTCACCTGTTAGATTAAACTCTAATGGCGTTTCTGCATTTGTAACTATAACTCGTGGCTGTGATAATATGTGTACGTTTTGTGTTGTACCTTTTACACGTGGTAGAGAACGAAGTAGAGATCCTAAAAGCATTATTAACGAAGCAACCGATTTGTGGAACAAAGGTTTTAAAGAAATTACCTTACTTGGTCAAAATGCAGATTCGTACCTTTGGTATGGTGGCGGATTAAAAAAGAACTTTAGCAAAGCTTCTGAAATAGCACAAGCAACTTCAATAGATTTTGCAAAATTATTAGAAATGGTCGCTATTGCGTTACCAAAAATGAGAATTAGATTTGCCACTTCTAATCCTCATGATATGAAAATTAATGTGCTACACACTATCGCTAAATACCACAATATATGTAAGTATATTCATTTACCTTTTCAATCAGGTAGTGATAATATGCTTAAAGCGATGAACCGTCAACATACTCGAAAAGAATATTTTGAGTTAATCGATAATATTAGAACTATCATTCCTGAATGTGCATTATCTCACGATATAATTACTGGTTTTTGTGATGAAACAGAAGAAGATCACAAAGATACTTTGTCGTTAATGAAATATGTTAAATTTAGTTATGGCTTTATGTTTGCCTATTCAGATAGACCAGGAACTCCTGCGCATAAAAGACTCGAAGACAACATACCATTAGCAACTAAAAAAAGACGCTTAACCGAAATAATTGCGCTACAACAAGAGCATGGTTTGTTTAGAACCCAAGAATTTATAGGAAAAACTATGGAAATTCTGATTGAAGGCGATTCAAAAAAATCGGACAAACATTGGAAAGGTAGAAATACACAAAATACGATGGCAATTTTCCCAAAAA
>JALSLZ010000058.1 GCA_026988075.1 Flavobacteriaceae bacterium | reverse complement strand
TCAATTCTTGATAAAGAAAAGTATCAAATTAACGATAGATTAGACTATTACAAAAACTTAAAAAAGTACATCAATACAAGTCAAGATATTGACAATATTCCTGTACCAGCAGTTATTGCAATAGAAGACCAAACAATAACAACAAGTGTTTCTCAATTAATTCTATTATACAAAGAAAAACAAACACTCGAAAAAAATGTAACAGGCGATTATCCTAGATTAAAGTTAGTTATCAATCAAATTAACACAACGAAGTCTATTATTATAGAAAATCTAAACACACTAACTAGTGCTATGCTTTCTAAATTAAAAAGCATCAATAATCAAATTTCTAAATCAAAATCTAAATTAAGTACACTTCCAAAAAAAGAGCAAAACTTAATAAAGTACCAACGCAATTACACCATTACTGCAACAAATTACGAGTACTTAAAACAAAAACAATACGAAGCTGGTACTATGATTGCCGCAAATATGTCTAATATTAAAATAATTGACGAAGCAAAAGATACTGGCGACTTACCTATTTATCCAAAACCACCTATTAATTACATTATTGCATTCGCTTTAGGCTTATTCTTACCTTTACTATATGTTATAATAAAAGAATTTTTAGACAATAAAATTAATACGGTTGAAGAGATTGAAAAAAATTATTCAATTCCTGTTTTAGGTGTTATTGGTAAAAATACTGCTGAAAATAATTTAGCTGTATTTTTAAAACCAAAATCAACTATTGCAGAATCATTTAGAGCAGTAAGGTCAAACATTCAATTTTTATTTAAAGATAAAAACAAAAATGCAACTAACAGAACAATTGTAGTAACCTCATCAATTAGTGGAGAAGGAAAAACACTCTGTTCAATGAATATTGCTACTGTTTTCGCTCTAAGCGATAAAAAAACTGTTTTATTGGGATTTGATTTAAGAAAACCTAAAATATTTGACGACTTTAAACTTACAAACAAAGAAGGAATGTCAAACTATTTGGTTGGGCAAAAAACATTAGACGAAGTTACTATTAAGACACAAGTACCCAATTTAGATTTAATATTATCTGGACCAACACCACCAAATCCATCAGAGCTTATTTTAAATGAACTAACCGAAGATTTGTTTAAGGTTCTTAAAAAGAAATACGATTACATAATCGTGGACACACCACCTATTGGCTTGGTAGCTGATGCTTTAGAATTATTTAAATATTCTGATGCAAACATTTATGTTATCCGTCAAGGATATTCTCAACAAGGAATGCCAAAAATGATTGACGATAAATACAAAAATGGAGAGGTTGAAAATATTAGTTTTATTTTAAATGACTTTTCGGTAAATAATAAATACGGCTACGGAAATGGATACGGTTACGGTTACGGTTACGGATATGGTTATGGAAACGGATATGGATATCATCAAAATGATAAAAAACCATCATTATTAAAACGAATTTTTAAGCGTAAATAAAAAATGACTCTTAAAAAAAACAGCATAAAATTTGCAGTAATTGGCTGCGGACATATAGGTAAGCGACATGCAGAAATGATTAGCAGAAATGCTAATTGTGAATTGGTTGCCTTAATTGATATTAAAGACAAAAAAGAATTACAAATAGAACAATACAATGTTCCTTTTTATTCTTCTATTGATAATTTTATTAAAAGTGACACAAGAGCCGATATAGTAAGTATTGCAACACCTAACGGATTACATGCAAAACATGCAATTATAGCATTAGAAGCCTTAAATCATGTGCTTATTGAAAAACCAATGGCTCTGAAAAAAGCCGATGCACAAGCTATCATTTCTAAATCTTTAGATGTTTCTAAACACATCTTTACCGTAATGCAAAACAGGTATTCGCCACCTTCAATTTGGATTAAAAATATTATTGACACCAATGTTTTAGGAAACATATACGCTGTTCATATAAACAGTTTTTGGAATAGAGATCAAAGATATTATTCTAAAGACAGCTGGCATGGTGATAAAAATTTAGATGGTGGAACATTATTTACTCAATTTTCACATTTTATTGATATTATGTATTGGTTGTTTGGAGATATTACAAATATTAACGCTATAATTAAAGATTTTAAACATCAAAAAATGACAGATTTTGAAGATGCTGGAATTGTAAATTTTGAGTTTGTCAACGGAGGAATTGGTAGTTTTAATTTTTCAACTGCGTTATATGACAAAAATATGGAAAGCTCGATGACAATTATTGCAGAGAATGGCACCGTAAAAATTGGCGGTCAATATATGAATGAAGTAAAGTATTGCCATATTAAAAATTACAAAATGCCTAAATTAGCACCTACAAACCCTGGAAATGATTATGGTGCTTACAAAGGTTCTGCTCAAAACCATCATTATGTATTTCAAAACGTTGTTGATGTTTTAAATGGTAATAAAAAAATAAAAACAAATGCTAAAGAAGGCATGAAAATAGTCGATATTATTGAACGAATTTATAAAAGTAACCTATAATTTTTCTATCTTTATAGTACAAATACATTAATATGAATAATACAAAAATTGCAATTATCGGTTTAGGTTATGTAGGCTTGCCTTTAGCAGTTGAATTTGCTAAAAAATATGAAACAATTGGTTTTGATATTAATCAAACAAGAATTGAACAATTAAAAAACAATACCGATGTTACGTTAGAAACTACTTCAAACGAATTAAAAGCTGTTAATATAGATTCGTTAAGTAAATTAAAAACAAACAAAAACGGACTTTGGTTAACAACTGCTATTAATGATATTAAAACGGCTAATTTTTATATTGTAACAGTTCCGACACCAATTGATAAAAATAAAAAACCTGATTTAACACCTTTATATAAAGCCAGCGAAACCATAGGGAACATCTTAAAAAAAGGCGATATTGTTGTATATGAATCTACTGTTTTTCCTGGAGCAACCGAAGAAGAATGCGTACCCATTTTAGAAAAACATTCTGGTTTAAAATTTAATCAAGATTTTTATGTTGGCTATTCTCCAGAACGAATTAACCCAGGAGATAAAGAAAGAACAGTTACAAAAATATTAAAAGTAACCTCTGGTTCTACACCAGAAATTGGCAAAAAAATAGACGCCATATATAAAAGTATTATAACCGCAGGTACACATCTCGCTCCAAGTATTAAAGTTGCAGAAGCAGCAAAAGTAATCGAAAATTCACAACGTGATATTAACATAGCCTTTGTTAACGAGTTATCTAAAATTTTTAAATTGATGGATATTGATACTAATGAAGTCTTAGAAGCTGCAGGTACTAAATGGAATTTTTTACCATTTAAACCAGGCTTAGTTGGTGGTCATTGCATTGGTGTTGACCCTTATTACTTAGCACAAAAAGCCATAAAATTAGGCTACAATCCTGAAATAATTTTAGCAGGAAGAAGATTAAATGATAGTATGGGCGCATTTGTTGCTCAAGAAACTGTTAAATTAATGATTAAAAAAGACATCGCTGTAAAAGATGCTAATGCATTGGTTTTAGGCATCACTTTTAAAGAAAACTGCCCAGATATTCGTAACTCTAGAGCAATCGATGTGATTAATGAACTAAAATCATTTAAATTAAATGTAGATGTTTATGATCCTTGGGCTACTGTTTCGGCAGTAAAACACGAGTATGATATTAATTTAATATCCGATTTTAAAGATATCAATAAAAAATACCAAACAATTATTATTGTAGTTGCTCATAATGAATTTAAAAAATTAGACTTAAACTCAATAGCAGACAAAAACATGGTTTTATATGATGTAAAAGCAATGCTTCCTAAAGAAGATTCCGATATAAGGTTATAGAGAGTAAAGAAATATATTACATAAATACTGATAACAAAAAAAATGAAAAAAATATTAAT
>JALSLZ010000057.1 GCA_026988075.1 Flavobacteriaceae bacterium | reverse complement strand
CACTAGGCATGCTAAAAAAAACGGCAAAAGAACCTGAAAAATTACATAAAGAAGTAGTTTTTATTTTGCAAAAAGAACTTGCTAAACGTGGCGAGGTTAAAGATGCAGCTTTTCTGGCTGATTTTATAGAAGGAAAAGATCTGAAGTCAATACTGCAAAAGATGTCAAAAGAAGAACTGCAACAGTTGGTAAAAGAACGCTTAGATTCTGGAGAGCCTAAAGAAAGTGTCATGCATTTCTTGAAAGAAAATAATATAAGTCTTTCTGATGTTTTAGGAGTAGCTACAGCTGAAAATGAAGCTGAGAAAAAGGCGTTAAATGGAATGAAAATACTTGCTGTCTTGTATTTTTTGGCAAATTTTAAAGAATTTGTTATGTTTGGATCAGGATATCTACGAGAGGATATAATTCCGATGATTTTAATAGCTTTTGCAAATTTTTTTTCAGGAATGGGCTTAGCAAATCTTTTTATGGGATTAGGTTTGTGGTTTAAACGTAAAAAAATATTTTACATAGGTGTTGGTTTTTTTGGATTATTTTACATACTTGTATTGGCTTTGGGGTATTGGAGTCCAATGATGCTTCTGTCTCTTATAGGGTTGGGTATAGCAATGTCCTATGTAAAGTATATGAAATAGAAGATTTCTTAGTATAAGTCCGTTTTAATAACGGCGCAATCTTTAGGAAATTTTATTTTTTTGATGATTTTATCTAAAGGATTATTGCTTATGTTTATCCATTTTAGATTAGTCATATCACCTAATTTATAGTAAAATTCACTAATTTTATTGTCATTTAATTCAATTTTTTCTAAGGATTTCATTCTGGGAATTGCTACAGTTATCTGTGTTATTTGATTGTAGGATAGATCTATAGTTTTAATATTTGTAAGTCCTATAAATGTATTGGGTATTTTTTCAATACTATTCATTTTAAGATTAATATAGTTGAGGTTTTTTAATAAGCCAAAACCATTAGAAGTTGTTATTAATTGGTTAAAACTCATATCTATCCATTCTAAAGCGGCTAATTTTCCAATAAGATTTGGTATTGTTTTTAAGTTGTTTCTGCTTAGGTTTAAGCGTTTTAAGTTGCTTAATTGGCATATTGCTATTGGAAAAGTATCAAAAGTGTTGAATTTTAGATTCAAATCAGCAAGTACTTGTAGTTCTTTGATACTTTCAGGTATTTTAGTTAATTGATTTCCTGCCAAATTAAGTTTAGTAAGTTGCTTTAATTTCCCTATAGAATCGGGTAATTTTGTAATTAGGTTACTTGAAAGGTCAAGTTCTCTAAGATTAGGTAATTCAAGAACAAGTTGTGGTATTTCGGTTAAATGCTGCCTTGATAAATTTAGAATTTGTACTTGTTCGGGTGTAGCAATAACTTCGTCTAAAGATGTAAATGTTTTTATCTTTTGAGCAAAGGAATAATTGTTAATTAATAATAAATAAAATAAGAAAATTCTTAAATTCATTTAATAAGTATATTTGTTTTTTTGAATAGTGCAATTTATTAAATTTTTTTTAGATTTTTATGTTAATTTTTTTTAATTTTTGATAAAACATAATGATTTACTATCCAAACTAGCAGAATCATAATAAAACTTATTAATTAACAAGCATTATAGTGCTTAGTTGTTGTAAACCAATTTTATAAAATCAGTTGTTATGTTAAGAAATGTAAATGGCATTTTTATTTTTAGTTCTTTTTTTAATCTTTTCTCTCTTGTGTAATTAGGAAAGCCTACTATATAATTTGAGTTATCTGACCAATCAAACTCTTCTCCATAGTTTTTTTTAGCATATTGATTTCTTAGTTCATTAATTGCTTGTTTTGAATAAAAAAATACTTTTAAGTAGTCAGAAAATGGAAGATTATCATCAACATAAAATTTTATGATGAAATTAGGTTCAGTTACGATTAAATCCTTTATTGTTTGCTTGATTTTTTCATCGTCAATCGGTTTTTTATTAATAAAACATTGCCCTATTGTATCATGATTTATAGTAATTATATTTTTATAATTATTAGCAGTGTTATAAATTTTCTTCGGATTAATCATATTAGAATGCCAATCACGAATACGTGTATAGAATAAAAAATTGCGATAGTAGCGAATATCATATTTAGGATTTTTGGGAACTATGGCATAAGCTACATTTCTAACTCCAAATTTAGCTAATGTATTATTAAGTTCATTAACAAACTTCATTTTTACAGTTTTGTCAATATGTAATCTATAAAATGAATGGTAAATTTCAGATTCATTTTGTGTAGCTTTCCAAGCAGTAATTTTTTCTTTTAATTTATTTAGATTCATTTTTTTATTACCAACAAGAAATAATGTTTTCTCTTGATCTTTAGCTTTTACTACATAGATATCGTCAATTACTCGTAATCGATAAGATATTCTTTTATAAGTACCTGCAACTTCGGGCAATTTGAGATTGTAATTATAACGCACATTATTTTCAAGATAAGTTTCATTAATAGCTTTGTAATCAATTAAATTTATCTTGGATAAGCCAAAAGCGCTTACAGAAATAAACAAAGCAGAAAGCAACATCCATTTAAAACTTTTGTCTTTAAAATGCAATCGTATAGTGCTCCAAGTTTGAAGAAAAAGAACAATAATGATTAGAATGAAGAGATAATTATATTTAGGGTAAAAGCTAAAGACATAAAATCCACGATTAAAATCACCGAACATTATACCGAAAAAAAATGCCATTTTAGAAAACCAACTTAAAAAATACCAATTTAAAACTCGTTGATCATTAACAATAGTAGTAATCTTATAATACTTTTTTTCAAATATTTTCCGTGGTCTTTCCAGCCAATAGGTAAAACAGATAGATTGTGCGATAATTACTGCAATGTAGGCAAAAATGAGATTGTAAAAATGCACTTCTTTATCCGTTAAAATCCATAAATCAAAATCTTCAGTAACGGATAATACTCGAAAAACTGTCCTAAGTAAATATAAGAAAGCATAAAAAATAAAGGCATAAAACAGTCCAATTACAATTCCAGTAATTAATTTAAATTTTGATATTTCAAGAGATTTTGATAAGGTATTTAACATTGATTTTAGTTGTGATAGGTATTACTCTGCAAATACCTCAAAATGTGTTACAGTTCCTGGGAAATCAATTAAATATTTCTTATCATCTTCATATGCAATAGCTTCTTTAAAATTTGCTCCTGTAAAGTTTTTTATCGCCGCTAAATCTTGCCAAATAGTTACCAATTTGAAATAAGTATATCCTTTATCAACTCGTTTTAAAAATGTGAGTTTTACAAATCCTTTTGTTTTTCTATAATCAGGTATATCACGTTCTATAATGATTTTCTGATAGGTTTCTAAATATTCAATTTTAGTTTTTCCTTCCCAAATTCTTGCTATCATTTTTGTATTTTTTTGGGTGTAAAGAGTTATTAATAGTTGTTATTGTACGCATAAATCGGCTGCTATTATAAAAGCATCTTTTACGTAGTAATTATTGCTTATTCACCACCAAACGAAAACCTTCACCGTGTATGTTAATTATTTCTACATTTTCATCGCCTTTGAGGTATTTACGTAACTTTGCAATATAAACATCCATACTTCTGGAAGTAAAATAGTTGTCATCACGCCATATTTTAGTAAGGGCAAGCTCACGAGGCATCAGGTCATTTAAATGTAAAACAAGCAAACGCAATAGTGCATTTTCTTTAGGAGATAACTTTATAGGCTCTTCATTTGCTATGGTTAAAAAACGTAATTTGGAGTTAAAATGAAATTTCCCTACTTGAAATTCAAACTGCTCACTTTCGGCATCTTTTTCTTTTACTTGGCGTTGTAGTATCGCCTTTATTTTATATAGTAACACTTCGGAGTCAAAAGGTTTGTTTAGGTAATCATCTGCG
>JALSLZ010000056.1 GCA_026988075.1 Flavobacteriaceae bacterium | reverse complement strand
GCAAATACAATTAATGTTTCTAAATTAAATGCAGGTATTTACTTAATAAAAGTAGAAGAAGCAGGAAACGTAGTTACAAGTAAATTAGTTGTTAGATAATAATTTAGCTTAATTTTAAATTAAAAGCCTCGTTTATCGAGGCTTTTTTTATTTCTATAATCTAATTTTATCAGAAATAACATATCTTGCAGTTTCATTATTATATGTATGCAAGGTAATTATAAAATAATAGCATTTTTATTATTAATCCTTTTCGGATTAACAAGGGTTTATTCTCAAGATGGTGTTCCTAAAAAGCCTGAATTAGAAACGAGCCTTTATGATTACGCTAATATTTTATCGCAAATTCAAAAAAAGGCTTTAGAACAAAAACTAATTAAATATAGTGATAGTACTTCAACACAAATTGTTGTTGTAACAGTTAAGACTATTAATGGTAAAAATATAGGGTTATACGCAACAGAATGGGCGCATAAATGGAAAGTTGGACAAAAAGGTAAGGATAATGGTGTTTTTGTATTGGTTGCTGTAAATGATAGAAAGCTAACTATACGTACAGGTTATGGCGTAGAACATTTATTAACAGATGCTTTTTCAAGAAGAATCATTGAACAAGTTATTACACCCGAATTTAAAAATGGAAATTATTACCGTGGTTTAGATAAAGGAACACAGTATATTTTTAAAGTTTTAACTGGCGAATTTAAAGCAGATTCTATTCAAAACAAAAAGAATAACAATGGTTTTGTTGTGTTTTTTATCTTTTTTGTTATTATACTAATAATCATCATCATTTCTAATAAAAATAAAGGCGGTCGAGGTCGTAGAATTAGAAGAGATAGTACAGGCTCAATTTTAGAAACGATCATACTTAGTAATCGTGGTAGAGGTGGTTTTAGTGGTGGTTTCGGCGGAAGTTCTGGCGGTTTTGGAGGCGGAAGTTCTGGCGGTTTTAGTGGTGGTTTTGGCGGCGGTGGTTTTGGCGGCGGCGGCGCATCTGGCGGTTGGTAATGATTGGTTTTCTATAGTTGTTCTATTTTAAATAAATTTTTGTATGTATTATTATTTTAAACGATTGATGTTTTGTCTACTTTTAAAAAGTAGTTTAATATCTTGAAGAAAAGCCTTTTTAATTATATAATACTCAGGTTAATACTCTAAAACTTCTATTTTATTACGATGTAAAATAATCTTTTTTTGATTTTCAAGCTGTTTAAGTAATCTTGAAACCACAACTCTTGATGTATTTAAATCAATAGCTATTTCTTGATGTGTTGTATTCAAGGTTGGATCACGCATTATTTTAACTTTATCAGTTAAATACTTAAACAAACGCTCATCCATTTTCATAAATGCTAAAGTATCTATGGCTTCAATCATTTCGTCTAATCTACTACTGTAGCTTTCAATTACAAATTCACGCCATGTTTTGTATTTTGCCATCCATTCTTGCAATTTTTTTACAGGGATGTAAATTGCTTCAGAATCTTTTTCGGCAATACCTCTAACTTTACTTTTACTATTATTTAAACAATTAACAAATGAAATAGCACAAGTATCGCCACGTTCTAAAAAGTATAAAACAATTTCATCACCATTTTTATCTTCACGTACAATTTTTACAGCACCATTTAATAATAAAGGCACTGATGTTATTAAACTACCAACGTCAATAAGTAAATCGTCTTTTTTAATGGTAACTAAAGTACCAAATTGCTCAATTTCTTTTAAAAGTGCAGGTTCAAAAACAATACTGTAATAATCTTGTAGTTTTGCTTGCATAATGTGTTTTTTGATAGTTGATTTTATTTAGTATTGCAAATTACGATTATTTTTTTGATAAGTAAGTATATTAAATCAATAGCTTAAATCAATAATTTCAATTCTATTGCGGAATAGTTTTATTTTATTGTCAATTTCTAATTGTTTAAGTAACCTTGAAATTACAACTCTTGAGGTGTTTAAATCACTGGCTATTTCTTGGTGTTTAATATGGAGAGATATTGTATTTAAAATCGTTTTTTTATCAATTAAATATTTAATTAAACGTTTATCCATATTCATAAATGCTAATGTGTCTATGACTTTAACCATTTCGTTTAATCGAGTACTATTACTTTCGATAACAAATTTGCGCCATGATTCATATTTCTCTAACCATTCTTCTGCTTTTCCGATTGGTATCGCAATAACTTCAGCTCTTTTTTCTACAATGCCTTTCAATTTTGATTTTTTACTTTTTAAGCAATTTAACGACACTGCACATGTACTTCCTTTTTCTAAAAAGTACAATATAATTTCATGTTCGTTTTTATCTTCTCGTAAGACTTTTATTATACCATTTAATACTAACGGAATTGTGGTTATTTTAACACCAACATCTATCAATAATTCGTCTTCTTTAAAACGAACTAAAGTTCCAAATTTTTCAATTTGACCTAATAAATCGGCTTCAAATATTTTACCAAAAGCATTATCTAATTTTGTTTTCATAGTTAGTAGTCGTTTATACTAAAGTAGTATTTATATATTTAATAACACAATTAGTTGCTCCTAAATTATTTAATATGTAGTTTTTAGAAATTTTAGCAGCTTGTTTTTTAAATTTCTCATCCGTTTTAAACTTAATTAAATAATTTTTTAAATCAATATTATTTTTAATAACAAAGCAGCTCTTTTTGTTAACTAAATCAATAGCTTCATTAAATTTTTGATATTTAGGACCAATAATTATCGGTAAACCAAAAGTTGCAGGTTCTAAAATATTATGAATTCCTGCACCAAAACCACCGCCAATATATGCAACATCTGCATAGCTGTATATTTTAGTTAGTATGCCAATAGTATCTATAATAAAAACCTGAGCATTGTTGTTTTTTTCTTTATCAGAAAAAAGAGTCACTTTTTTTGTAAAGGAGTGTTTAAGTAAATCGATGTCTTTAATATTATGTGGAGCGATAATAAATTTTTCATCAGCACTTGCATAATTGTTTATATAATCTATCAATAATTCTTCGTCTTTTTTCCAAGTACTTCCTGCTACTAAAATGTGCTTATTTTGAATAAATTTTTGAATAAAATTTAAGGTATTTTCTTGTTTGGTAATTTTATAAACTCGATCAAAACGTGTATCACCACTTACTGTTACATTGTTTAAATTAATACCATTTAACAATTTTTTTGAATTGATATCTTGTACAAAAAAGTGATCAAAAGCTTGTAAAGATTTTTTCATAAAAGAACTAAAAAGACCTGCATTAAAAAAGGACTGTTTTTGTCTGAAAATTCCTGAAACAAGTATTGTTTTGATGTTTCTTTTGTCTAATTCTTTTAAAATATTGGGCCAAAACTCATATTTTACAAAAATAGCCATTGCTGGATGCACTGTATCTAAAAAACGTTTTGCATTTTTTTTGGTGTCTAATGGTAAATAACAAACAACGTCTGCATGTTTGTAATTTTTACGAATTTCATAACCTGATGGAGAGAAAAATGTAATGATTATTTTAAATTTTAAATTTTGAGTTTTGAGTTTTTCAATGATGGGTCTTCCTTGTTCAAATTCACCTAAAGAAGCACAATGAAACCAAATAACCTCATCTGTTTTTTTTATGCTATCAAGTTGTTTAAACGTTTGTTTTCTTCCGTTAAGGAAAAAATTAATTTTCTTATTAAACCAACCAATCGGAATAATGAGCCAACTTGTAATAATTACCAATATGTTATATAAAAAATACATGATTGGAGCAAAAGTAGTTAATTAAAAAACAACTATAAGCTAATTATACTTTTTTAAAGTTATAATTTGTAAGCAAAATTACTGATAAATAAAGAGAAATAGAAACGATTTACAGGGCAAACTCATACTTTTTTAAATAAATTTTCTTAATAATTAACTGGTTAATAGCTTGTTAAGTTGTTTTTTATTCGTATATTATACTAATAATAAA
>JALSLZ010000055.1 GCA_026988075.1 Flavobacteriaceae bacterium | reverse complement strand
GCTGTTTTAAGTAGAGGTTACAAAAGAAATAGCAAAGGCTTTAAATTAGCTACAAGTAAAACTACAGTAGCAGAAATTGGTGACGAACCAATGCAGTTTTTTAAAAAATTTAAAAACATTATTGTAGCTGTAGACGCAAAACGTGTAAACGGAATTGAACAATTGCTACAATTAGAAAAACCACCAGAAATAATTTTGTTAGACGATGCCTTTCAACATAGAAAAGTAACTGCTGGTTTTAACATATTGCTTACACCATATTATAATTTATATGCAGAAGATAGCATGTTGCCAACTGGTAATTTACGTGAAAACAAAGAAGGTGCAAAACGTGCTCAAATTATTTTAATAACTAAATGCCCTAATAATTTAGATGAAAATGAGCAATTCGAAATTACGAAAAAGCTCAAAATCAATTTAAAACAAACCGCTTATTTTACTAAAATAGATTACGATAAATTTATTTATAGTGCAGGCAATAGAATGGAGCTCGAAAAATTAACCAATTACACCATAATTTTAGTTACCGGAATTGCTAAAACCTTACCATTAACAAAATTTTTAACACAAAAAAACATTAAGTTTAAACATTTAAAGTACAAAGATCATTATAATTTCACAAAAAATGATTTAAATAAAATAAACACCCAATTTTCTAAAATTGTTGATAAAAATAAATTGATACTTACAACAGAAAAAGATTATGTGCGTACATTTGAAAACTCAAACAATAATGTATACTATTTACCAATAAAAACAGCTTTTTTAAATGCTGACATTGATAAAAAAAGTTTTAATACTAAGATAAAAGAATATGTGGAACAAAGTACAAGAAACAGTTAGCTTTTTAAAAGAAAAAGGATTTTCAACACCAGATTACGGAATTATATTAGGTTCTGGCTTAGGTAAATTAGTTGATATTATTAAAGTTGAACAAAGCTTGGCTTATGAAGATATTCCTAACTTTCCTGTTTCAACTGTACAAGGTCATCAAGGTAAACTAATTTTTGGTACAATTGGCACTAAAAAAGTAGTTTGTTTGCAAGGTCGTTTTCATTTTTACGAAGGTTGGTCTATGCAAGAAACTGTTTTTCCGGTACGTGTAATGAAATATTTAGGTACTCAAAATTTAATTGTTTCTAATGCATCTGGCGGTGTAAATGCTAAGTTTAAAGTTGGTGATATTGTAATTATTAACGACCATATTAACATGATGCCACTACATCCATTACATGGAAAAAATGACGATAGGTTTGGACCAAGATTTGTTGATATGCACGATGCTTATGACAAACCAATGATTGCCAAAATGCAAAAAATAGCAAAAGAAGAAAATATTAAATTGCACGAAGGCGTTTATATGGCGCTTCAAGGACCAACTTTTGAAACTCCTGCCGAATATGGTATGGTTAGAGCTTTAGGCGCAGATTGCGTTGGTATGTCAACAGTACCCGAAGTAATTGTAGCAAAACATATGGGCATGACTTGTTTTGGCGTTTCGGTAATAACCGATTTAGGCGTTGAAGGCATTGTTGAATCTGTTTCACACGAAGAAGTACAAATAGCAGCAAAATCTGCCGAAAAAACATTAAGTAAATTGGTAGGACGATTTATTGCTGAATAAAACAAATATACTTCTTTTCTAATGCCATTTATTCAAGACACTACTTTTAAACCCAAATTATTTTTACAAAACAAGCACATAAATACGCTTTATAGGTATTTGTTTTCTAATACAAAAGTTAATTTTACACGAAAACGAATTCAAACAACAGATAATGATTTTATTGACTTGGATTTTTCTAAAGTTAACGCTAAGAACATTGTTATTGTAATTCATGGTTTAGAAGGCAGCTCTAACTCCAATTATATTCATACCATTGCACAAACGTTAAATAATGCAAATTTTGATGTTGTTGCATTTAATATGAGAAATTGTAGTGGCGAAATAAACAAACAATGCAATACATATCACAGCGGCAAAACAGAAGATTTATTTGATATAATTAACCATTTAGAAAATAATCATCACTACAATCAAATACACATTATTGGTTATAGTTTAGGCGGAAACCTTACCCTCAAATTTATGGGCGAATTTTCTAATAAAATGCCACAAACCATAAAATCGGCTGTTGGTATTTCTGTGCCATGCGATTTAGAAGGTTCGGTTGAATCGATTTCTTTGTCTGAAAATAAAATTTATATGAATGGCTTTTTAAAAACCTTAAAAGAAAAAGCTACTCAAAAATTAAAACAATTTCCAAATACAAATATTGACCTTGAAAAAATAAATGATGTCAATAATTTTTATGATTTTGACGATTTGTTTACCGCACCAATAAATGGATTTAAAAACGCAAAAGAATACTGGTCAACATCGAGTTGCAAACAATACATACCAAAAATAAATATACCAACTTTATTAATTTCGTCTAAAGATGATCCTTTTTTAAACGAGAATTGTCATCCTATAAAAGAAGCACAACAAAACAGTCATTTTACATTTTTACAAACCAATTATGGCGGTCATTTAGGTTTTATTTATGGCTTTAGATTAAAAAAACAAAGATGGTTAGAAAATAAAATCACTAATTTCATCAAAGAAAACAGTTAATTAACAATTAAAGCACAATAATAAACAATTATAAAGGTTATTAAACAATACCACAATTACCACAAACATTGAAAAAACAAAGTCTTATATTATTTATCCTTTTTCAAATTACTTTAAGCTCGGCGCAAGTAATACGAAACTACTCTAATGAGTTTTTAAATATTGGTGTAGACGCTTCGTCTTTTGGTATGGGAAAAGCCGTTGCCGCAACCACAAACGATGTCAATTCAATTTATTGGAATCCTGCTGGATTAGTAAATATTAAAGATACTCAAGTTGCACTAATGCACACGGAATATTTTCAAGGTATTGCCAAATACGATTATGCAGCTTTTGCTAAGCCTTTAGATGATCAAAGTGCAGTGGCAGTTTCATTTATTCGTTTTTCGGTAGATGACATTTTAAACACAACACAATTAATAGATAGTCAAGGAAATATTGACTTTAATAGAATTAGCCTGTTTAACGCCTCTGATATGGCTTTGCATTTAGCGTATGCAAAACATCAATTATTAAAAAATTTCGACTTTGGTATGAATGCTAAAATTGTACATCGAAGAATTGGTGATTTTGCAAATTCTTGGGGTTTTGGCTTAGATGCAGGTTTTCAGTACCAAACAGAAAATTATAAGTTTGGACTTATGCTAAGAGATATTACAACAACATTTAATGCTTGGAGTATTGATAGCGAAACTTTTGAAAGTATAAGTAATGCCATTCCAAATCAAAATCAAGAAGAACCTGAAACCTTAGAATTAACAAAACCAAAAGCACAATTTGGTATTTCAAGACTATTTCAATTTGGTCACGATTACAAATTAACGACCGAAGTAGATTTGAATATGCGTTTTTTAGAAACCAATGATTTAATTGCAACTTCATTTATAAGTATTGATCCTTCTATAGGTTTTCAGTTAGCTTATGACAATATGGTTTATTTAAGAGCTGGAGTTAATAATTTTCAAAAACAGACAAATTTTGACGATTCAAAATCACTTTCGGTTGAACCAAATTTTGGCGTAGGTTTTAAATACAACGGCATACAAATAGATTATGCTTTATCAAATATTGGCGGAGCAAGTGGAACATTATACTCTAATGTGTTTTCTATAAAAGTAGACTTAGGCTTTTTTAGGTAAACCTATCAAATCATTTACACTACACATCATCATAAACTATTTTATTGATCATCATAAATGTTACATTTGTTACTAAATTCAACAATTTATTATATATATTTGTTTTTTACACAAATACATGGAATATACCACAGATGATTTAGAAAAACATTATGTAAACCGTAGCAATTGGCTAAGAGCTGCTATATTAGGAGCAAATGACGGCATTTTATCTACCGCAAGTATTATAATT
>JALSLZ010000054.1 GCA_026988075.1 Flavobacteriaceae bacterium | reverse complement strand
AGTACAACAGTTACCGAAATTATTGAAAACAAAGCTTTAAACAAGGCTTTTCCAAAATTAAAATCCTTTTTAAAATTAGTTTCTTCCGAGCAAATTAGAAATATGGGTACGCTTGGCGGAAATTTTGTAAACGCTTCGCCAATTGGCGATATGTCTGTGTTCTTTTTAGCGTTAAACAGTCGTTTAGTTATCAAAAATAAAACGGAAAAAACAAGAACCATTCCATTTGCAAATTTTCATCAAGATTATAAAAAATACGATTTACAACAAGGAGAAATTATTCAAAACATTCAATTTGAGTTGCCTTTAAAAAACACCTATTTTAATTTTGAAAAAGTAAGTAAACGAACTCATTTAGATATTGCAAGTGTTAATTCGGCTTGTTCTATTTTGATTAATGAATCAATTATTTCTACAGCAATAATTAGTATTGGCGGCGTTGCAGCCATACCAAAAGTTTTAGAAAAAACCAATCAATTTTTGACAGGTAAAAGCATTTCAATTAGCACCATAATCGCAGCAGAAAAAGTATTACAAAGTGAAATTAGCCCAATTAGTGATGTTCGAGGTTCAATTGAATATAAACGCCTTTTAGCAAAACAATTATTTTTTGCACACTTTATAGAATTATTTCCGAAAACGATTAGTTTACAAGGTTTAATTAAGTATTAATTTAGTAACGAATTTGCAATTAAAACGATGAAAAACATAGATTCATATACACATCTACGAGGCGAATCCTTATTCGTTGACGATATTATTACAAGGCAAGACACACTGTATGGTTTGGTGTTTGATTCTCCAAAAGCACACGGTAAAATTATAGCGGTTAATTACGCTAAAGCGGAAGCAGTTCATGGTGTAATTAAAATATTTACTTACAAAGATGTTCGAGGCGAAAATCAAATTGGCGGTATTATTCCTGATGAACCACTTTGGGCAGAAAAAGAAGTCCATTTTCAGGGACAACCTATCGCTTTTATTGTTGCCGAGAGTGAGCAAATTGCCAAAAAAGCAAGAAAGCTTATCACTATAGAAATTGAAGAATTACCAATTATTACAACCGCAAAAGAAGCGAAAGCAAAAGGCAGTTTTATTAATGCACCACGTTCTTTTAACCTTGGCGATACAGCAAGTACTTTTAAAAAATGCAAACACGTATTTTCAGGAAATACTTTTAGTAACGGGCAAGAGCATTTGTACTTAGAAACTCAAGGCGCATATGCTATTCCGATGGAAAACGGAAATATAAAAATAATTTCATCAACACAAGGACCAACTTCTGTGCAAAAAATGGCAGCGCAAGTTTTAGGTATTGCTATGCATAAAATTGAAGTAGATGTTACTCGTTTGGGTGGTGGTTTTGGTGGTAAAGAAGATCAAGCAACTCCTTGGGCTGTAATGGCAGCAGTTGCCGTACAATACCTTAAAAAACCCGTTAAATTTATTTTAAACCGTCATGATGATTTACGAATGACAGGTAAGCGTCATCCTTACGATGCTACTTTTAAAATAGGTTTAGATAAAGACTTTAACATATTGGCTTACGATGTAGAATTTCTTCAGAATTCTGGAGCAGCAGCAGATCTATCTCCAGCCATTGCAGAGCGAACATTGTTTCATGCAACAAATAGTTATTACATACCAAATGTAAGTAGTATTGTACATAGTTGTAAAACAAATTTACCTCCAAATACGGCTTTTCGTGGTTTTGGCGGTCCACAAGGTATGTTTGTAATCGAATCGGCTATTGCTAAAGCAGCAAGCGAATTAAAAATTAATAAACGCATCATTCAAGAGCGTAATTTACTTGTAGAAAACGATACTTTTTCATACGGACAAATTGCTACTCAAGTAGAAATGAAAAACACTTGGAATACGGCGATTAAAGATTTTGAATTAGCAAAAATAGAGAGTAGAATAACAAAATTCAATAACGAAAATACCCTATTTAAAAAAGGAATTGCATTAATGCCAATAACTTTCGGAATTTCATTTACCAATACACCAATGAACCATGCCAGAGCTTTGGTTCATATTTATCAAGATGGTAGTGTTGGCGTAAGTACTGGTGCAGTAGAAATGGGACAAAGTGTTAATACAAAAATGCTTCAAGTAGCCTATAAAACTTTAGGTGTTAGGTCTAAAAATGTAAAATTAGAAACCACAAATACTACACGTGTTGCCAATACATCGCCAACTGCGGCAAGTGCTACAGCAGATTTAAATGGTAAAGCAGTATTAAAAGCTTGTAAGATACTAAAAAACAGATTAAAAAAAGTAGCCTCAAAATTACTTAAAGTAGATGAAAAAGAAATCCGTTTTAAAAAGAATGAAGTTATTGTTAATGGCGAGTTAACAGCACTTACTTGGAAACAAGTAGTAAGCCAAGCCATGTTAGACCGAGTTGCACTTACAGAAAATGCACATTATGTAACACCAAAAATACATTTTGATAAAACCAAAGAAAAAGGACATCCTTTTGCTTATCACGTATATGGTACTGCTATTACAGAAGTTACAGTTGATTGTATTCGTGGTGTTTATGAAATTGATGCAGTTAAAATTGTACACGATTTTGGACAAAGTATGAATTTAGGTATTGATATTGGTCAGGTTGAAGGCGCTTTAGCACAAGGAATTGGTTGGATGACTATGGAAGAAATTGCTTACGATAAAAAAGGTAAGTTGCTATCAAATACCTTATCGTCTTACAAAGTGCCTGATGTTTTTGCAGCAGCTAAAGAAGTGGCAATTATTCCGTTAGAAACTCAAGGTAATAAAATGGCAATTAAAAAATCTAAAGCTGTTGGCGAACCGCCATTAATGTACGGAATTGGCACTTATTTTGCCATTCAAAATGCAATTAAAGCGTTTAATTCTAAACATGTAATAAAATTTAATTCGCCTTTTACACCAGAAAAAGTATTGATAAGTTTGTATGAAGATTAGTTTTGAGTTTTAAGTACAACCGTAATTCTGAGCTTGCTTTAATCGATAATAACAAACTTAAGACTTTAATAATTTAGTAAATAAGCGTTTCAATAATTCAATATTTAATAACAGTATGATTTACACCAAACAAAACATTGCAAAAGGAGCTGTAATTTATAGTTTAGGAGATAGTATTGCAGCTATTATGTTACACGAATTTTCATGGTTTAGATTGTTAGGTATGATGTTTATCGGAGCAACAATTTACGCCTTTGAAATACCTAATTATTTTATTTGGATTGATAAAAAAACAAAACATGTACAAGGATTAACAAAAATCCTAAAAAAAACATTCTTAGCAATCGTATATTTTAATCCGTTATGGATTGCAAGACATCTTTTATTTATAAAACTTTTTTCTCATCATTACGAATCTGTTAACGTAAATTTATTGCGTATTGCTTTTATGTCTTTTATAGTAAATATTCCTATTTCTATAATTGCAAATTATATAATACAAAACAAAATAAAGTTAAATTGGCGTTTTATGGCAAGCGCTATTTTTTCTGGTTTAATGGCAATCTATTACGCTATGAGCGAAAATTTATTTTCTTAAACCTATTTTTCAATGGAATTCTATACTAAAATCCTTCAAAAATTAAAAAACAACCACAAGTGTTATCTTTTAACTGTTGTAGAAAATTTAGGAAGTTCGCCTGGAAGACAAGGCTTTAAAATGTTTGTTTCTGATGATGGTTTTATTTCGGGTTCTATTGGTGGCGGAATAATGGAATACCAGTTTGTTGAAAAAGTAAAAAAAGATTTAAAAGCAGATCGTTTAGAAGTTTTGTTTAAACGACAAGTACATCAAGGTAAAGCAAAAAAAGACAGTTCGGGCATGATTTGTTCTGGCGAACAAACAGTTGTTTTTCATCCGTTAACTAAAAAAGACATACCAAGTATAGAAAAAATAAGCCATGCAATTAAAAATAACATTCCAAGCATATTAGTGTTAAGTAAAAACGGAATATCAGTTGTAGAACAAAATCAAAAAAATCAATTTGAATTTGATAATTACAACGAATGGTTATTTAAAGAACACCTTACTTTTAAAGAAATATTTTATATTATTGGTGCTGGACACGTTGGTTTGGCAACTTCTAAAATAGCACATTATTTAGGGTTTTATGTCATTATTTTTGACAACCGAAAAGAACTCAACACACTTTTAGAAAACCATTTTGTGCATAAAAAACACATTGTTGATTATGGCGATATTAAAAAACACATTAAACCCAATAATTTTGTAGCAATAATGACCAGTAAATTTATAGATGACAAAAATATTTTAGCACAAATTATTAATGTTAAGCATCGTTACTTAGGTGTTTTAGGCTCAAAAAATAAAATAAAAATAATGTTTAATTCGTTAGAAAAAGAAGGAATTGATAAAGAACAGTTAAAAGCAGTTTTTGCACCTATTGGTTACGCAATAAAAAGCCAAACACCAGAAGAAATTGCCATTAGCATTGCGGCAGAAGTAATCCAAGTTAAAAATAATAATAAAAATTAATTAAACCTTGACTCTATCGTGTTTTTAAAATCGTCATTACGAGCAATAGCGAAGTAATCTGTTGAATAAAAAGATTACTTCTTCGCACTTGCAGACTCATCGCAATGACGGTTTGTTGCATCGTCATTACGAGCGATAGCGAAGTAATCCGTTGAATAAAAAAGATTACTTCTTCGCACTTGCAGGCTCATCGCAATAACGGTTTGTTGCATCGTCATTACGAGCGATAGCGAAGTAATCTGTTGAATAAAAAGATGACTTCTTCGTACTTTCAGGCTCATGCTGAATCGTCATTACGAGCAATAGCGAAGTAATCCGTTGAATAAAAGATTGCTTCTTCGCACTTTCAAGCTCATGCTGAATCGTCATTACGAGCAATAGCGAAGTAATCTGTTGAATAAAAAGATTACTTCTTCGCACTTTCAAGCTCATGCTTCATCGTCATTACGAGCGATAGCGAAGTAATCCGTTGAATGAAAGATTGCTTCTTCGCTCTTGCAGGCTCATGCTGAATCGTCATTACGAGCGATAGCGAAGTAATCTGCTGAATAAAAAAGACTACTTCTTCGCACTTGCAGGCTCATCGCAATGACGGTTTGTTGCATCGTCATTACGAGCGATAGCGAAGTAATCTGCTGAATAAAAAGATTACTTCTTCGCTCTTGCAGGCTCATCGCAATGACGGTTTGTTGCATCGTCATTGCGAGCGATAGCGAAGTAATCTGCTGAATAAAAAGATTACTTCTTCGCTCTTGCAGGCTCATCGCAATGACGGTTTGTTGCATCGTCATTACGAGCAACAGCGAAGTAATCCGTTGAATAAAAGATTGCTTCTTCGCACTTTCAAGCTCATGCTGAATCGTCATTACGAGCGATAGCGAAGTAATCTGTTGAAAAATAAATAGGGTTTTGATTAAAAAAATGTATATTTACTTTAATGAATTACAGCCATTGAGTTTGTGAAAATTTTCAATAGAACTCCTGGCGATTTTTTTAGAACGAATTAATTTTATATTATGAAAAAAACAATAATAATATTGGTGTTTTTCATCTTTATGGCGTCATGCCATAAAGATGAAATTACACCAACACAAACAGATAGTAATGGTGTATTTATTGCTTTACCATACCAATGGAAAAAATCATTACATTTAAATGGTGTAGTTTCTAATGGCTACATTAGTGATGCTATATATTATAATGGTAATATTGCGATACCAACAACAAATGGAGGGAATAACAAATTTTTAACAATGATAAATCCAAATGATGGCGAAACAATTTGGCAGTGGAATGATAATTATTTGCCTTATTCAAATCAAATTATTCTTTTTGAGAATTATCAAAATAACAATTTATTAACCTATCAAACAGGAGATAGAAGCTATTGTATTAATTTAGATACTGGCACTACACAATGGAAATTTAGAAGAGCAACACCTTTTGATGTAAGGTTGTACCCAAGTCACGATAATAATTTTTTTAATTCATCCTATTTTATTAACAATGATGGTTATAAAGAACAGATAATGACCAAGGTTGATATAAATACAGGTAATCTAACTACAGAAGTAATACGAGCAAATTATTCAGGAGATTATGTAAATGATTCTAATTATATTGGAGGCACTACTCAGATTGCAAAATTACCTAATAGTAGTAATCTTTATGCTGTAACTTATTTTGAGCATTCTCCTATTTGGGTTGTTAATTCTTATTTAGGCTTGTATAATACAGACACGCAACAATGGGTTTACGAGCGTAAATTAATGGCGCCACCAACACCCAATAGTAGTGCGTATGAGCCTAAAATATATAACAATAAATTATATGCTTGGGTTGGTAAAAATATAGTTTGTCATAATTTAGAAACAGGTGAGCAAATTTGGAGAAGACCTTTTCCACAAGATTTTTTATTTTCTGGTTTTATTATTGCAGATGGTAAAATAATAGCCAATAACGAAGATACTTTTACCTATGGTATAAACCCAGAAAACGGTAGTATTCTTTGGAAAACAGAAACCTCAGGTACAAGTGGTAGAATGAGTTATTTAAATGGCATTGTTTACTTTGTTGGTGGTTCTTCAGGCGTATTACACGCTATAGATACAAATACAGGCGAGCATGTTTGGAAAATAGACGCATCAAAAATAGGCGAGGCAGACACCAATAATTTTAAAACCAATGCCGTTTATGTTTTTGAGGCAAAAGATGGTGAGCCAGCAAAAGTAATTGCATTATCACATTTGTACGCTTATGCATTTGAGGCATATCAGTAATAAATCGTCATTACGAGCGATAGCGAAGTAATCTGCTGAATAAAAAAGATTACTTCTTCGCACTTGCAGGCTCATGCTGAATCGTCATTGCGAGCGATAGCGAAGTAATCTGCTGAATAAAAAGATTACTTCTTCGTACTTGCAAGCTCATGTTGCATCGTCATTACGAGCGATAGCGAAGTAATCTGCTGAATAAAAAGATTGTTTCTTTACACTTTCAGGCTCATCGCAATGACGGTTTGTTGCATCGTCATTACGAGCGATAGCGAAGTAATCTGTTGAGTGATACATTACATTCTTTTAGGATAAATAATTAAGCGTTGCCCTATCTTTAAATTAGTAGATTTCATACCATTCCATCGTTTGATTTTAGAAACACTAACGCCATAACGTCTTGCTATTTTACCTAAAAAATCGCCTTTTTTTACTTTATACCTTATTCTGTTATTCATTTCGGTATATTTTGGTAAAGGTTTTTCGCGTTTTGCATCATCCGCTTCAGCGAAAGCATAAATACGATCTTCATTTTGAACAAAATCGCCAATTAAGGTTTTTGGTAAAACCAAGGTGTAATCTCTATTTTTTATAACAGGTATAATTTCTAATTTATATTGTGGATTTAATATTTTTAAAACATTTTTTTCAATATTAATTGCTTGTGTAATTTGGTCAAAAGTAACTTGTCGCTTTACACGAATAGAATCTACTTCGTAAAATTGCAACGGATTAGATTCAGCTTTTATATTGTGTTTATCTGCAAATTCAAAAATGTACATGGTTGCATAAAAAATAGGTACATAACTTGCGGTTTCACTAGGTAAATGATGTCTAATATTCCAATAATTTCTCGAACCATTGGCACGTCTAATAGCTTTACTAACATTTCCTGGACCTGAATTATATGCCGCCAAAGCCAAATCCCAATCGTCAAAAGAACGATAAAGCGCATTTAAAAATTTACAAGCCGCTATAGTAGCTTGCTGCGGATTGCTTCGTTCGTCAACATACGAACTTACATTTAAATCAAATTGCTTACCTGTTTGGTACATAAATTGCCATAAACCAGTTGCGCCAGCCGATGACTTTGCGGTAGGAATTAAACCCGATTCAACAACAGCTAAGTATTTCATTTCTAAGGGTACATTATATTTTGCCAATTGTTCTTCAATCATCGGAAAATAGTATTTTGACCTTGTTAAAAAGGAAGCGTATTTACTTTTTTTAGACACAAATAATTTAATAATTCGCTCTAAAATTTCATTATATTCTACATTAAAAGGCGTTGTGCTATTTAAATAAGCCAGTCGTTCTTTAATTATTTCGGTAGTAAGTTCGGTTTCATCAATGGTAATGTTTTCATTTAAATCATTCAAATTTGAATTTTCCAATTCGTTAAACCACAATTCGTCAATTTTTTTAGCAAACTCATCATCCGATAAAACAGATAAATCTTCATTTATAAAAGTTTCGGTAGTACTATTTTTTTCAATAATTAGCGATTTAGATTTTAAAGAAGTACTATCAATCAAAACAGGATTGGTTAATGGAGTCTTTTCTATAAGAGTGTCTTTTTTAATCTGTAAAGAATAATCGATGCTTTTTTTGACTGTGTCTTGTGCGAAAATTTGTAAAATTGATAACAAAAAGCAACTAAAAATATACTGTTTCATAAAATAAATTAAAAAGGAAAGCAAAACTACAATATTTATTACAACTAAAAAGTGACTTTTTTAGCTCATATTATTTGTTAAAACAAAATATAATCACAATATTTGTGATTATTAACCAAAACTGAAATTCATGTCAAGAATTCATATTAAAAATTTCATTATAGTAATTCTATTTATTGTCCCATTTTTTGCAATGGCACAAACAATAACTGGAACTGCTAAAGATAATAATGGTGAATTACTTCCTTACGTAAAAGTAACTGAATATAAAGCTACAAATACAGCAACAACCGCAAAAGATGGCACATTTTCTATTAGAGTGAGTATGTTGCCAACAAAATTAATTTTTAACGCTATTGGTTACAAAGAAGTTACTGTTGCTATTACCAATGAAAATGCAATAGATGTTGTTTTAGTAAAGAAAGAATTAAGATTACAAGAAAAATTAGCTGTTGGTAATGCCGCAAAATCGAGAACTACTGTTGACGCACCTGTTGCAATCACTTACATAAGTACCGACGATATTAAAGTCACAGGAAGAATTAGTTTAAACGACGTGTTAGCGTATAGCGAAAACTCATTCAATTCTACCAATCAAACACATGCAGATGCATCTTCTCATTTAGAAGTAGCCGATTTAAAAGGTCTGGGTTCGAGTAGAATGTTAATTCTTGTAAACGGAAAATGTAAAAATTTAAGTGCAATTACACATATAAATAATACATATGGTAAAGGCGAAGTAGGTGTAGATTTGCAAAGTATACCAGTTGCAGCTATCGATCATATTGAAATATTAAGAGAAGGCGCTTCTGCAATTTATGGTTCAGATGCAATGTCTGGAGTTATTAATATTGTTCTTAAAAATAGTTCTGAAAATAATTTAGCTACTATTTATTCTGGTATTACTACCGCAGGCGATGGTTTGGAGTATGGAGCCGATTTAAATGGAACTTTTACAAACAAACGTAAAGACTATGTAAATTATACGGTTGCTTTTCATCATCAAGATTTTACCGATAGAGCAGGAGAACCTAAAAAAGATGTTTTTGCATTGCCACAAACCAATGCTTGGATTGATGATAACCCAGATTTAGGTATGGTTGTTGGTCAGCCAGAAATGAACATTGGTAATGTGTATTTTAATGGAGGTAAACCTTTTAAAAATGGTAAAGGCGAATTGTATGCTACAATAGGAGTTGCATTAAAACAAGGTAAATCTCACAGTATATTTGTAACACCATATTCTGGTAACGACCCAAATAATATTTATAATGGCGAAGGATTTCAACCAGTTATTAGAACAAGTAATGTAGATAACATGAATGTTTTAGGTGTTAAATACAATGTAAATGGTTTTAATTTTGATTTAAGTGGAAATTATAGCACTAATAAAGTAGAGTTGTTTGTAGATGAATCTTTAAATACATCAATGTCTGACAGTCCAAAAACATTTGATAATGGAGGATTTCGTGTTAGAAATACCATTGCAAACTTAAATATTACCAAATCATTCGATAAATTAAATGTTGCATTTGGTGGCGAATACAAAATGGAAGACTTTACTACAAAACAAGGCGAGTATGATTCTTGGTTTGGTAATGGATCACTTGCTTTTACAGGGATTACTCATGAAGATGAAATAGAAGAAAATCGTAATAGTTTTGGAGCATTTGCAAATTTAGATTTTGATATAACTAAAGATTTTATGATTGGAGCAGCAGCTCGTTATGATAGTTATAGTGATGTTGGCGATCAAGTTACTTATAAAGCAAATACACGTTATAAAATAGGTAATAAAGCAACAATTAGAGCGTCTTATGGTACAAATTTTAGAGCGCCAGCTTTACAACAAATGTTTATGAACTATCAGTTATTAAACACTACAGAAAGAGCAGCTCAAAATATAAATGACTTAGAGGCAGAAACTTCAACAAATATTAATTTTGGTGTTTTTGCAAATCCAATGAAAGATGTAACAGTTTCGTTAGATTACTATAAAATTGATATTGATAATAGAGTTGTAATTGCTAATGATGCTACAGGAAATGCTTTCTTTACAAACGCAATTAATACCGCAACACAAGGAATAGATTTCTTTGCAAAGTATGATAATATACGTTTTCCGAAAGGCGTTTTAGGCTTTACTTTAGGTGCTAATTGGAATACCACAGAAATAGTAGGAGATATTAATAAACCAAGTTCTTTAGCAGCTGTAGATATTTTTAACCGTACAGAACAAAGTAGAATAGAAACAGGAAGACCAAACATTAGAGGTAATTTTGGTGTAAATTATAAAATGGATGCATTTACAGTTAGTTTAAATAATAACTATTTTGGTGATGTAACTTGGCAACATGCAACAGACCAAAGTAAAGATCAAACTTTTGCAGGAAAATTATTGATGGATTTATCTTTCAATTATAAATACTCAAAATTAGTTACATTCAACTTAGCAGTTAATAATTTATTAAATGCATATCCTGATAAAATTGATAATAAAGGCGATGATACTACCGATTTAGGTGGTAGATTTATGTATCCATATCAAGTAAGTCAATTTGGTATTTCTGGAATGAATATTAGAGGTGGAGCAACTTTAAGGTTTTAAAAACCAAACCCAATATATATAAAAAGACTGTCTGTTATAGACAGTCTTTTTTGTTATAGAATGGTTTTAAAAATTACATTTTGGTAAATTTAAAATCCCTTAATCGTACGAAAAAGGGATTTATGGTATGCTTTTTGCGTGTTTTAACATATTATTAACGTCTAAATTAAATATTATGAACACAAAAAAACAAGTACCGAATGTAAAATTACAAAAAACTTCTGTTATTTTCATGCAATTAGGATTAATCCTTGCAATGTTTATCGTTTACATTATCTTAGAACAAGAAACATATTATAATCCCAAGGAATTGGCATATAATAATGTAGATGATAATGGGGATGAAGAGCAAAATGTAAAAGTATTTAAAATTGAAAAAAAAGCATCGAATACAAACAAAAGTAAAACTAAAAAAGCGCAACCTGTAGCTCCAGAACCAAAACCCACTAATGAGTTTGAAACCATTAAAGACGAATCAAAAAAAGAAGAAACAGCAGTTTTAAAATCTACTGAAGGTGATGATAAACCAACTAAAATCACAATAGATGACATTACTGAAGTTGACGAAATTGAAACCTCTGATGAAGAAATACCATTTAATGTGGTAGAATTTGCACCAGAATACCCAGGATGTAAAGGTTCGGTTACAGAAAAAAAACTTTGTTTTAATAAAAAAATTAGAAAATTAGTGCAAAGAAAATTCAATACAGATGTAGCACAAGATATAGGCTTAGAAGCTGGAAAAAAAAGAATGAACGTACAATTTGTTATCGATAAAGCAGGTAATATTATCAATATAAAAGTAAATGCTCCTCATAAAAAATTAGAAAGAGAAGTTAATAGAGTTATTAAATTATTGCCGAAAATGAAACCTGCAATGCAAGGTAAAAACGCAGCAAGTGTTCGATTTAATTTACCAATTACTTTTATGGTTGAATAACAAACTTAGTATAGCACATATTAAATCGAGAAAGAATTAATTTTCTTCTCGATTTTTTTTATCTTTGATAACATGAAAACAAAAATTATATTAATTGTCCTACTTTATTTTGTCTATTCTTGTAATAGTACAAAAACAAAACAAACAAACAAAAAACCCATAACAGTAGAAAATGCGTTTTTTCAAAATTGGTATGGCGGCAGAAAAGGTGTTAGAGGTGTTAGAATTAAGATTAGTGGAAAGCAACTAATTAAAGATTGTAAATACACTACTATTTATTATCTAAATAAAACAGCAAAATTAGATGCTAAAATAGAAAATGAGATTGTTAGTTTAGAAGCAAATATCAATACATCTAAACGCAGTGAGATGTTGTCTGTAAATGTATACGACGAGTACAATAATAAACCACCAACTAAAGTTAAATATCCTAATTTATCTAGTAACGAAGCTATAATTGAATACCGCATTAATAACGAATTAAGATTCATGAAAATAGCGTTAACTCAAAAAGAATCTCAATATTATCCTTGATAATGAATTAATTTATAAAATTACACAATTAAAATTTGAGTATTAAAGTCTTTTTACTTAATGTTTAAAATAAATTTTGATATAACTATTTTATTTGATTTTTAAGTTTGGTATTGGCTTATTAAAATTAAAAAATATTCGTTCTTAACAAATTAATTTATAGCCATAGCCACGAACATTAATTATAGCTACTTGTGTGTCTTTTTTAAGTTTTTTTCTAAGTTTAGATATAAAAACATCCATACTTCGGGCTTTAAAAAAATCATCATTTCCCCAAAGTTTTTTTAATATAAAATTGCGATCTAAAACATTGTTTTTATTCAAAAAAAGATGTTGAAGTAAGTCCGACTCTCTAGTGGTTAAGTTGATTTCATCTTGTTTAAAATACAATTTTTGTTTTTTAGAGTTGAATTTATATAAACCAATATTTACAATGTTTTCCATTGTTTTTTGTGTTGTTTTTCTATATACTAATGCATGAATTCTAACTATTAACTCTTCCATAGAAAATGGTTTTTTTAAATAATCATTACCGCCAGATTCAAAACCTTTTACTACGTCAATAGTTTGTGATTTTGCAGTTAAAAAAATGATGGGTATTGTTTCGTTTGTTTTCCTAATTTCTTGTGCCAATGTAAAACCGTCCTTTTTTGGCATCATTACATCTAACACTAAAATATCTGGTTGTTCAGCTTTATATTTTTTAAGTGCTGCTTCGCCATTTAAACAATGTGTAACCTCAAAACCTTTTATTGCAAGACTTTCAGATACAATTTTACCTAAACTCACTTCGTCTTCTGCTAAAAGTATTTTTATTGGTTTGTTCATTTAGAAAGTGTTATTTTAAATAGTGTGTTTTTCGTATCTTCTAATATTAGTATTCCTTGATGTTTTTCAATAATGTTTTTGGTATAGTACAAACCAATACCAAAACCTTTAACATCGTGTGTGTTACCTTTTGGAATGCGATAAAATTTATCAAAAATACTATTGTGGTATTGTTTATTTATAGTGCCATTATCGGCAATAGTAATTTCAATAGTATTCAAAATTAATTGTAGGTTTATTTCTATTTTATCGCCACCATATTTAATGGCATTATCAATTAAATTATTAATAGCGTTTTCAAAGTGAAAAATGTCAACATCAATAATAATATCAGTAACATTTGAACTAAAATTTATGTTTTTTGTGTTTGGAATAGGATGGTTTTTAACGATATTATTTAACAGTTTAACAAGGTTAATGGGTTCTTTATTAAGCAATAATTTACTATTATCTAAAGTAGAAGTTTCTAAAACCTTTTCAACCATAAGGCTTAATTTTTGCAATTGAGATTTGGTAATATTAAGATACTCATTGGCTTTTGCTTTATTGTTTTGTTTATTATAGTCAATAATAGCTTCGGTTGCTAAGCCAATGGTTGTAATTGGTGTTTTAAATTCATGTGTAATATTACTAATAAAATCATTTTTAATTTCGGCAACTTGTTTTTGCTTTTTTATAACATTTAGTAAATAAAAAAGTGAAATTATAATAGCGATAGATAAAATGAGTGAAAGTAATATACCTACAAAACCACTTTTTAAAATAAATAATAATTGATTAGGAAAAACAAGCTCAATTTGTTCGTTTTCTTTTAAAAATACTGCTTTTGAAATTGTTTTTATAGGGTTTTTAATAGTAAAAAGACTGTCAGAAGTAGCAATAATATCATTATCTAAATAATGATTTATCTTAAAAGGCATTTTAATTTTTTTTCTTTTTAATTCCTTTAATAAAAGTGTTTTTAATTTTTTAATATTGATATTTTTTTCATTAATCGATATCCAAATAGAAGTAATACTATTAAACTTATTTAAGCTATCAGTATTTATTGTTAATGCTTTAGGAAACTTAGTTAATGCATTTAATTTTGTAGTTAGCAATTTTACATTCGGCTTTTTTTGAATTTTAATGCTACTAATTTGATCCATATTCGAAAAAACGGTCTGAATACTATCAATTTCATTGCTTAAATCAAAATGATTTTTAGAACTGCTAAAATGGAATTCCTTTTTTGCCTTTTCGCTAAAATAACTATCTACTGCATTGTCTAAACTTTGCTGTGTAGTTTGTATGAACTGGTTTTTATGAATGATATAATTTTTATAATTCCAATATATTTGAACAATAATACTTATCATAATAGTAAATACTATTAAGTATATAGACCATGACTTTTTAGAAGTGTTCACATTCATAATTCAAAGGTAAGTACTTCTTTTTAAGTAAAAAGAATATATTAACATTCATTAACACTGTTTAACTTTGCTTAACCTTATTTTTTTTAAAGTGCCATTATATTTGTAGCGAATTTAAACCTATTATTATGATTAAAATTATTATTAAATTAGCTACTGCGGTATTTTTATTAATATCAACTTTTGTGAATGCTCAAAATTTTCAAGGCAAAGCATACTATCAAACAAAGCGAAATATTAACATGAGTATGGATAGTACACAGGTTAATAATGAAATGCAAAAACAATTGCAAGAAATGCTACGAAAGCAATTTGAAAAAACATATATTTTAACATTTAATAAAACGGAATCTATTTATAAAGTAGAAGAAGAATTAGAAAAACCACAACCAACTTCTTCTGGTATTAGAATTATAAATGGTGGAGCTAAAGATATTTTATATAAAAACACAAGGACTAATACTTTTGTAAATAACGTGGAACAGTTTGGTAAAAAATTTCTGGTTAAAGATAATTTAAAAAAAATAAAATGGAACATTACTAAGGAAACCAAAATGATTGGCAACTATTTGTGTATTAAAGCAACTACTATTAAAATGGTAAATGATTATGATGAAGAACACAATAAAAAAGAAACAAAAAAAGAAATGCCAATTGAAGCTTGGTACACACCAGAAATACCAGTAAATGCTGGTCCAGCATATTATGGCAATTTACCTGGTTTAATAATTGAATTACACGAAGATAAGATGCATTATGTGTGTAATAAAATTGTAATGAATCCTTTAGATAAAATTGAAATTACTGTTCCAAGTAAAGGAAAAGTTGTTAATCAAAAAGATTTTGACGCAATGGTAGAAAAAAAGCGCAAAGAGGTGATGAAGAATTTTCAAGGAGGAAGAAAAAAAGGCGGTAATTCAAATTCGTTTTCTATCCAAATTGGTGGATAATTTCCATTAAAAGTCACGTAATTCCTCCTGTTTATTGATACTTAAATTTTTTATTTCGAAAAATCATGAATAATTCGGACTAAATAACAACATCTCCATTTATGAAAAAATACATAACCGCAACATTTTTAGTAATTGGATTTTTTAGTTTTGCACAAATTAAAATTTCTGGTATTGTTAAAGATAGTATTGGTAATCCGTTAGAAATGGCAAATGTAATTGCTATCAATACAGAAGATAATTCTTTAGAAGGTTATTCGGTTACAGATGATAAAGGGTTGTATAAAATTAAAATTTCTAAACCAGCTACAATACAGCTAAAAGTTAGCTATTTAGGATTTCAATCTCAAAATAAAATTTTGGTAATTGGCGAGCAAGAAACAGTAAAAGATTTTATTTTAAAAGAATTAGACACCAGTTTAGATGCTGTTGAAATAACTTACGAAATGCCTGTAACTATAAAAGGCGACACCATTGTTTATAATGCCGATTCGTTTACTTCTGGCAAAGAAAAAAAGTTAGGCGATGTATTAAAAAAATTACCAGGAGTTGAAGTCAATGCAAAAGGAGAAATTGAAGTAGAAGGGAAGAAAGTTTCTAAAATAATGGTTGAAGGCAAAGATTTTTTTGATGGTGACACCAAATTAGCTGCAAAAAATATACCTGCAAATGCTATTAAAAAAATCGAAGTCCTAAAAAATTACAATGAGGTTTCACAAATGCAAGGTTTGCGTGACAACAGTAACAATGTAGCAATCAATATAAAATTAAAAGAAGGAAAAAAGAATTTTTGGTTTGGCGAAGTAACCGCTGGAATAGGAAAAGGCGATAATAAAACACGCTATTTAGCACATCCTAAATTGTTTTATTACAGCCCTAAAAAAAGTATTAATGTAATTACTGATTTAAATAATATTGGCGAAATACCGTTTACTTTTCAAGATTATTTTAAATTTTCGGGCGGTTTTAAAAACATGATGAAAAGTGGTGGAATTAATGTTACTACAAACAGTTTGGGCTTGTCTTTTTTAAAAGACAATAAAGCTAAAGAAGTAGCCAATAAATTTGCAGCAATCAACTTTAGTACGTCCATCAATAAACATTTAGATTTTTCTGGTTTTGCTATATTTTCTGGTGCAGATAATGAATTAGAAACAAATAGCAAGTCAATAATTTTACCTTCGCATATTACAGAAAACACACAAAGAGTAACAAAACAACATAATAATTTAGGTTTATTAAAATTGTCGTTGGCTTATAAGCCAAATGTAAATTTTCAAGTGGATTATGATGTGATAACAAAACTATCTAATTTAAATGAAAGTAATTATACCAATTCATTTTCTACTATTTCTAATACCGATATTGTAAGACGTAAAAAAGAAGAAAAGCCTTTTTCTATCAATCAAAATGCAAATATATATTACACTTTAAACGATAAAAATATTTTTTCTTATTCAGGTCAATATTTATACGAAAAAAACAATCCGTTGTATAATTCGATAAGTAGTAATTTTGGTTTTTCTGAAATAAATGTAATAACTCAACCAAAATACGATATAACACAAAATAAAGAAACCACAACAAGCCAGTTACAATCTACATTAGATTATTATTACATTTTAAATAAAAAAAGCAACTTAAATTTTACTTTTGGTACTGTTTTAAATTCTCAAACCTACAACTCAAATATTTTTCAAACCTTAAGTAATAACTCAGTTTTAAACTTTACCAGTAATGATTTAAATAACGATGTTGTATTTAATTTTACAGATTTTTATGGCGGATTTCACTATAAGTTAAAAACTGGTATTTTTACGTTTACGCCAGGAATTACTGCACATCAATATGTGTCAACAAACAAACAATTAAATATTGTTACCAAGAAATCGCCTTTTTATTTTTTACCCAATTTTGCTGCGAAAATATCCATAAAGAGGTCAGAAAGCATTTATTTAAGTTACAATATTTCTACCAATTTTACCGATATTAATAAATTATCTGAAGGCGTTATTTTTAATTCTTATAGATCAATTCAAAAAGGAAATCGCAATTTAAATAATGCATTGTATCAAAATTACAGCATTCGTTATACTAATTTTAGCACCTTTAATTTTACAAATATTAACGGTAGTATAACGTACACAAAAAAAGAGAATGACATTAAAATTGGCTATACACAAGCAACTAATATTTACCGAAAAAATAGTTATTATAATAATATAGAACCCGACGACAACTTGTCGGTAAGATTAAGTGTTTCAAGGCGTTTTGGAAAATTTAAAGCTAACGTTTTGGGTAATTTATCTATTGTCAATACAAATAGATTAACTGCAAAATCAACAAATTTAATAATTGAAAAATCAAAAAATAAAACGCAAAATTACACTGCAAGTATTGATAGCAATTTTAGAAACTGGCCAAATTTTGAAATTGGTTACAAAGCAACTATAAATACATTAGATAACTTTACCTCTATCAATCATAAGCCTTATGGTAATGTTGAAATCAGTTTTTTGAACGATTTTATTTTCACATCAGATTATAGTTTAAACCAATTTACAGATAGTAATAATAACACCAATACTTACGATTTTTTAAATACAGATTTATATTATCAAAAAGAAAATAGTCAATGGGAATTTAAAGCCTCTGTTATTAATTTATTAAATACAAAAAGCATTAACGATGCTTATTTTTCAACAACATATATTTCTACTTCAAAATATGTGGTGCAACAAAGATATTTAATGTTTAGCATTAAGTATGATTTGTAGCATTTTTTTTATTACTCCTTTTCTTTAAAGTAGGCTATAAATATA
>JALSLZ010000053.1 GCA_026988075.1 Flavobacteriaceae bacterium | reverse complement strand
AAATCATTTAATAATAATTTGGTTTTCTATTTTGTAATAATAGAATTAATTCTATCCCTTTTAGTATCATTTGTAGCGATTATTTCTTATTTAGTTTACGGTTTTACCGATACATCGTGGATCGTTATCTATTTTCTTTCTATTGTAATAGGCTTATTAATTGGTTTAGAAATTCCATTCGCAACACGTATAAATAATGAGTTTGAAGAATTACGTTTAAATATTTCAAGCATTTTAGAAAACGATTATTACGGAAGTTTAATTGGCGGTTTATTCTTTGCTTTTGTCGGTTTACCTTATTTGGGATTAACCTACACGCCATTTATATTAGGTTTTGTTAATTTATCAGTTTCTTTTTGGATGTTTTATGCCTTACGGGAATTTATTACTCAAAAACAAAAAAACATACTAAAAACATTGTACTTTATTGTTGTAACAGGATTGTTATTAGGTATCTATTTTGCAAAACCAATTATTTTATTTGGCGAACAAGCTAAATATGCAGATAAAATAGTGTTTTCTAAACAAACCAAGTACCAAAAAATAATTATCACTAAATGGAAAAATTGGCATTCTTTATACATAAACGGAAACCAACAATTATCTACTTTTGATGAATATTTATATCATGAACCAATGGTACATACTGCCTTAGGACTAACAAAAGAAAAATCGAATATCTTAATTCTTGGTGGTGGTGATGGTTGTATTGTAAGAGAATTGTTAAAATATCAAGAAGTTAAAAATATTACTTTGGTCGATTTGGACAATCAAATGATTGAAATAGCTAAAAACAATAAAATATTTACAGATTTAAATCAGCAATCTTTCAGTAATAAAAAAGTCAATATCGTAATTAATGATGCCTTTACTTTTTTAGAGAATACCAAGCAATTCTACGATGTTATATTAGTTGATTTGCCAGACCCAAATAATGTCGATTTGAATAAATTATACTCAAAAGAATTTTATCATTTAAGCAAAAAAAGGTTAAAAAAAGACGGTTCTTTTATTACACAAAGTGGAAGTCCATATTATGCAACCAAAGCGTTTTATTGTATTGAAAAAACAATGAAAGCAGCAGGTTTATACACCTTACCATTACACAACCAAATTTTAACACTTGGTGAGTGGAGTTGGATAATTGCGAAAAAAACAAAAATTACAAAACAAGACATTCAACAAATTGATGTTTCAAAATTAGATTTAAAATGGTTAAATAATGATGCCTTAAGTATGATTACATCATTTGGAAAACCTTTAATAGATACAACGAATACAAAGGTAAATACAATATTTTCTCCTGTTTTATATACCTATTATCAAAAAGGAAATTGGGATTTGTATTAAACTCTATATGTTCACAGTTATTTCTATTCCAAAACTATTACCAATAAGCCTTAAACAAATCATTTATCAGCCTTCTTTTATTACACATTTATAAAAAACATCTATACACAGTTAAAATAAAAAAACCATGAACAATTAAATTATTCATGGTTTTTTATTGACTAATTCTGTTAAGAATACGTATTTATACCAATTCTATTTAGCGTATTTTAATGTTGAGTTTTATTATAAACTTGCTTTTAAATATTCTCTATTCATTCTTGCAATATTCTCTAAAGAAATACCTTTAGGGCATTCAATTTCACAAGCACCTGTATTTGTACAGTTACCAAAACCTTCTTGATCCATTTGTTTAACCATATTTAAAACACGATCAGTAGCTTCAACTTGTCCTTGCGGTAATAAGGCGTATTGAGATACTTTTGCAGCAACAAAAAGCATTGCACTTGAGTTTTTACAAGTAGCAACACAAGCACCACAACCAATACATGTTGCAGCATCCATAGCTTCATCAGCAGCATGTTTAGAAATAGGAATCGCATTTGCATCTTGTGTGTTACCAGAAGTGTTTACACTAATAAAACCACCAGCTTGTTGAATTCGCTCAAATGGCATTCTATCAACAACCAAATCTTTTATTACAGGAAAAGCCGATGCTCTAAATGGTTCAATAGTAATTGTGTCACCATCATTAAACATACGCATATGCAATTGACAAGTAGTAATTCCACGATCTGGTCCATGTGCTTCTCCATTTATGTACATAGAACACATGCCGCAAATACCTTCACGACAATCGTGATCAAAAGCAACAGGTTCTTCATCTTTAGCAACAAGTTGTTCATTTAAAACATCCATCATTTCTAAAAATGACATGTGCTCTGAAATATCAGTTACTTTGTAATCTACCATTTTACCTTTGGTATCTTTACTTTTTTGTCTCCAGATTTTTAATGTTAAATTCATTTTTTTAATTTTTAAGCCAAAAGCAACTAATGTCTTATGGGTAATTAATTAATCGCCTTATTTATACGAACGAGTTTTTAATTCAATATCTTTAAATTCTAATTCTTCTTTATGTAAAACGGCATCACTTGGCTCGCCTTTATATTCCCAAGCAGCAACATAAGCATAATCTTTATCGTTACGTAAAGCTTCTCCTTTTTGTGCTCCATCAGTTTCGACAGATTCTTCTCTAAAATGTCCACCACAAGATTCATTTCTATTTAAAGCATCTAAGGCAAACAATTCTCCTAATTCTAAGAAGTCTGCTACTCTACCTGCTTTTTCTAATTCTTGGTTAAATTCGTTTAAATTTCCAGTCACTTTTACATTTTTCCAAAAATCTTCACGTATTTCTTTTATTTCGGCAATAGCTTCTTTTAAATGTTTTTCATTACGAGCCATACCTACTTTATCCCACATGATTTTTCCTAATTTTTTATGAAAATAATCAACGGAATGTGTTCCTTTATTGTTAATAAAGAAATCTAAACGTTCTTTTACTTCTTTCTCTGCTTGTTCAAATTCTTTAGAATCTGTAGTGATTCTACCTGTTCTAATATCATCCGATAAATAATCGCCAATAGTATAAGGTAATACAAAATAACCATCTGCTAAACCTTGCATTAATGCAGAAGCTCCTAATCTATTTGCACCATGATCTGAGAAGTTTGCTTCACCAATACAATACAAACCAGGTATGGTTGTCATTAAATTATAATCTACCCAAACACCACCCATTGTATAGTGTGTAGCAGGATAAATCATCATTGGTGTTTCATAAGGGTTTTCAGCAATGATTTTTTCATACATTTGGAATAAATTTCCGTATTTTTCTTCAATTATTGCTTGTCCTAATTTTATAATTTCTGCTTTTGAAGGATTTTCTAAATTATGAATTTTTGCTTGCTCTTTTCCATAACGAACAAATGCAGAAGCAAAATCTAAATATACAGCTTCACCTGTTGCATTTACACCATAACCAGCATCACAACGCTCTTTTGCAGCTCTTGAGGCAACATCACGAGGTACTAAATTACCAAACGCAGGATAACGTCTTTCTAAATAATAATCTCTGTTTTCTTCGGCAATTTCAGTTGGTTTTAATTTACCTGCTTGAATTGCTTTTGCATCTTCTATATTTGCTGGAACCCAAATTCGCCCATCATTACGTAATGATTCGGACATTAAGGTAAGTTTTGATTGATAATCACCAGAACGAGGAATACAAGTTGGGTGAATTTGTGTGTAACAAGGATTTGCAAAATACGCTCCTTTTTTATGAATTTTCCATGCAGCAGTTGCATTAGAACCCATTGCATTTGTTGATAAGAAATATACATTACCATAACCACCAGAAGCAACTACAACAGCATGTGCTGAATGTCTTGAAACTTCACCAGTAATTAAATTACGAGCAATAATACCTCTCGCTTTTCCGTCAACTAAAACAACATCTAACATTTCGTGACGATTAAACATTTCTATTTTTCCACGTGCAATTTGTCTATTCATAGCAGAATATGCACCTAATAACAATTGTTGACCTGTTTGCCCTTTAGCATAAAAAGTTCTAGATACTAAAACTCCACCAAAAGAACGGTTATCTAACAAACCACCATAATCACGTGCAAAAGGAACTCCTTGTGCAACACATTGATCAATAATATTACCTGAAACTTCTGCTAAACGATGTACATTTGCTTCACGTGATCGGTAATCACCACCTTTTACGGTATCATAAAATAAACGGTAATTAGAATCGCCATCACCTTGATAGTTTTTTGCTGCGTTAATTCCGCCTTGAGCCGCAATTGAATGGGCACGTCTTGGAGAGTCTTGATAAGCAAATGCTTTTACATTATAACCTAACTCTGCTAAAGTTGCAGCAGCCGAACCACCGGCTAAACCTGTACCAATAACAATAACATCAATATTACGTTTGTTAGCTGGGTTTACTAAGTTTATTTTGTCTTTATAATTTGTCCAAGTATCTGCTAATGGACTTCCTTTAGGAACTTTTGAATTTAATTTAGTCATAATATCTTAGTGATTGAAATGATGAAAAAGTGCAACAAATGCAAATAGTGCTGGAATTACAATAGCGTAAGCTTTAGTAAATCCTTTTATTGCTTTTGTATATTTGTTATTTGCTCCCATAGATTGGAAAGCTGATTGAAACCCATGTAATAAATGCAAGGCTAAAAATATAAAGCCAATTACATAAATAACAACAGTTATCGGACTTTGAAATACATGAACCAATTCTTCATAATATCTATTAGGATCTTCTGGTAAAGGGTTAATGTATTTAACATTCATTTCATGTACCCAAAAATGTTTAAAGTGTAATATTAAAAAGAAAAGTATAGCAGCTCCTGAATAAACCATATTTCTACTCATCCAAGTAGAATTGGCTGCACCATTATTTTTATAGTACTTAACGCCTTGTGCTTTTTTGTTTTTAATTTCTAAAACAAAACCCATAACAAAATGAAACACAACACCAAACATTAAAATTGGTTGCATTGCAAATTGAACTAAAGGGTTTGTTCCCATAAAATGGGACGCTGTATTAAATAGCTCTTCATTAAATACAGAAAGCATATTAACTGCTACATGTATTAGTAAAAAAAAGACTAAGAATAAAGCCGAAAGTGCCATGGCAACCTTTCTGGCTATCGAAGATGAAAATAATCCACTCATAATTAGGTTAAATTTTAAGCAACAAAGGTAACATATATTACATCTTATTTTATATGATATTTATCATTTTTTATATTTAGAATCATTATAGATAATTTGTGTTAATTATATTTTTACTATTTTTGTAAAAAATAATAATTAACTAACTTAAAAAAGAAAAATTATGTTAAAAGAATTTAAAGAGTTTATCACAGGTGGAAACGTTATTGAATTTGCTATTGCAGTTATTATGGCTGGAGCAATTGGCAAAGTTGTTAATGGTTTTGTTAATGATATTGTAATGCCATTTGTTGGTCATTTTACAGGCGGATCTGATTTTAGTAATAAATTTATTGCAATGGATGGAATTGAGACCTATAAAACATTAGAAGAAGCTAAAAAAGCTGGAGGAGCGGTTATTGCTTATGGAAACTGGATTAACACTATTATTAATCTTATTATTGTAGGGTTTGTGATGTTTATGATTGTGAAAGCATATAACAAAATGAAGAAAAAAGAAGAAGCTGCTGCACCAGCAGGTCCAACAATGGATCAAGAATTATTATCTGAAATTAGAGATTTGCTTAAAAAGTAATTTTTATTTAAAGAGAAATTAAACAAACACCTTTCAACATATTTTGAAAGGTGTTTTTTATGCGAAATAGTTTGGGTTAGATTACTATAATTTCATCATTTTTAAGTAATTCTAAATTACTAAATCGTAGTAATAATTGTACAACTGCAAGCGTATCTTTTTCACAATACTTTACAATTCTATCAATGTTTTTTTCTTGATAATAAACTTGAGCAACTTCACTACCGTTAATGTCATTTTTTGGTGATGGAATTCCTAATATATTAGTCAATAAATTTAGAGAGGTGTAATGTTTATAATCACCAAATTTCCATAATTCTAAAGTGTCAATATGTGCTATTTCCCAAGGTTTTTTACCAAATAAATTGAGTTTTTCAGGTAATTTAACATTATTTATTATCATTCTTCGAGCTATGTAAGGAAAATCAAATTCTTTACCATTATGTGCACAAAGCAAATGTTTTGGCGATGAAAAATGACCTTCTAATAAATCTTTAAAAGCCAATAATAATTTTCGTTCATCATTACCAAAAAATGATTTTATTCTAAATCTTCGTTCTTTTTTGAATGATGAAAAAAAACCAACCGAAATACAGATAATTTTACCAAATTCTGCCCAAATACCTGCTCGTTCGTAAAATTCTTCTAGCGAAAATTCTTCTTTACGTTGGTATTGTGTTTTTTTGGCGTACAATTCTTGCATTTCATTTGATAAATCGGTAAATTTTTCAAATTCAGGAACTGTTTCTATATCTAAAAATAAGATGTTTTCTGGTTTGAGTTTTTCTATCATAGCAAAAGGTTAAGTATTATAAATATACACTATTTTTTTAATTTTGGTTAAATATAAGCCTTTTTTTCTTGCGATATTTTTTCGGTGTCGCCCAGCGCAGTTACGATGATAAACGCATTGTAAACAATTAACGCGACTGCCATCAAACCCATTAGCGAAGTTATTTTTGAACCAAATTTTTGCATCAACATCGCTAAATCGGTCGAACTCAGGTTATTAATAATCAAATAATTATTTGTACATTTACTTTGTAAAAAACACAAGGAAATAGAGGGTTATTTGATGAGGAATTTATCAAAGAAAAATTATCTTCATTAGAAACCCATTAGAAAGTATAGCTAAAGTAATTGATTTTGAATTGTTTATAGATTTGAACTAAAAAAATTAATTTTTAGAACTCACCTAAAGATACAATCTCTTTTTTAAAATCTTTTGAATAACGTAATTGTTTGCGTAATTTCTTTAAATTTGTTCTCATATAAATTGACTTTTATGGTCAACCTATATCAGGGACGTTACATCTTATGTCTTGGCTCTTGTTTCTTACATCTTGATTCCAATCTAAAGCGCACTACTACTTAACAACCTCAATCCATTGTCCTTTTGTACGAGTTAGATAATCATCATCATACATTGCTTCGGCTTGAACTCCGTAAAGATAATATTTACCAAGATAAGATGCGTTTAGTAACACGTTAAATGTTTTACTTTCTCCACGACCTAAATGGAAATAAAAATTCACCCTATCGTCTTTAATATCGGTAAAATTAGCAGTACTCGAATTTACATTTCCATAATCGGTAAAACGAGTATTTACAATTTCCCAACCAGAAGGAAAAATTTCGGTTAAAGCAATGTCGTTTACATATTCTCGTTTATCATTACTAATAGTTATCGAAGCCATAAAATCGGTTCCTTGTGTTAATTTTGTAACATCAATTGAGTTGCCATCTTTGTTTTTATATTTTACAGAGACGTTTAAATTTCTGCGTTCTGCAATTTCTTCGCCAAGAGGCAAAATTCCTTGATTTAAAACACGTACAAAAACAACATTACCATCTTTATTATTGATAACAACATTATTTACGCCTTGCTTTACTTTTAAGGTGCGTTGAGATACAGCATACTTTGTCTTTACATTGTATGTTTCGCCATTAATGGAATAAGAAACATGAATACCTTTACCGCCATTTTTTTCAACCATTTTTGCCATAGCTAACAAACTATAACTGGTAGATTGTGTGTTCATATAACTTTTAGAAGACAATCTTTTCGCAATAGATTTAGCTAAATCAATGGCTTGAGTATCGCCAATAATTATCATGGTTTCCATTGCCATTGCTCTATTTCTATCTACCGAACCATACGTGTAATAATCGTATTTGTAAGGTTTAAAGTCAATATTTGCAGTGTTTGATAAGCGTTTAGCAATTTCTTTTTGACCAGCTAAAGCATAAGCAGCAGCTAAACGCCATTTTGCATTATTACTTAAATTGTCTTCACGTAAACGGTTCATTGAAGATAAATCTGGATGACCAGCAAGTGCTAAAGTATATAATCTATAAGCTTGTTCTAAAGTATTGTTATATCGTGATTTTGAACGCCAATCTCTTGCTGCTTGTCTTTGATATTTTAACCAATTACTCATAAAGGTTAGTGGTAAAGTAAAGCCTTTTTTCTCTGCTTCAATCATAAAATGCCCTGCATAATTTGTTCCCCAATTGTTTGCTTTTTTTCCGCCAGACCAATAACTTAAACCGCCATCTGAAGTTTGAAAGTTGCCTAATTTTTTAATGGCGGCTTTCACATTCTTTTCCATTTCTTGCTTTTTCTGAGCTGTTAAATCAAATATGTTTGCTAAATACAATTGTGGAAAAACACTTGAAGTAGTTTGTTCAACACAGCCATGTGGATAACGTATTAAATAAGCCATACGCTGGGTAAAGTTCATTGCTGGAAGTGTAGAAAATTCAATTTCGGCAAAGTTAGACTCTTTAATACCAAAGGTGTTAAAATCAATTATTTGTTCGCTATTTGCTTGTAGAACTACATCGATCGCTTTGTTTGTTATTGGGTTTGGATTTACAACATCAATTTCAACTTCGTAAGAAGATTTTTCGCCATGACCTTCGGCTATAATTTCGATTTTTGCAATGCCTTTAGCTTCGGACACATCTAATTCAAAATAAGCCATTTTTTCATCAGGTTTGTTAAAATGCAATTTTTGAGATTTAGCACCTACAATTTTAATTCCTTTACTTAATTTTAATGAAATTGTTGCATTTTTAATTTTATCTTCCATTACAAAAACAGTAACAGGAAGTGTTACTTTTTCTCCAGGACTAAGTTTTCGTGGTAATGATGCCAGAACCATTAAAGGTTTTTTTACAGGCGTTGTTTTTTGCGCATTACCATAAGCAGGTGAGGTATTATTACCAGCAACAACCATTGTTCTAACCGAACCAATGTATTTTGGCATTTTTATAGTGTGCGTTTTACTTTTTCCTTTACCAATTGTAAAAGGACCTAAAGTCATTACTACTGGTTTAAAACGGTTTGCTTTTTTGGCTTTTTTACCATTAGCTTCGCCATCACCACCAATTGCGAATACTTGTTGAATACTTCCTGCGTATGCACCAATAACATCATCAAAAATATCCCAAGTTTTTACACCTAAAGCTTGGCGTTTATAAAATTCGTTCCAAGCGTTTGGAGTTTTAAAACGAGTTAGATCTAACAAACCATCATCAACAACAGCAATGGTATATGTCATTGGTTTTCCATCTTTTTCGTTTACTTTAACAGTAAATTCTTTTTCGGGTCTTAATTTATCAGGCATATTAATAACTGGCTGCACTTTTGTAGTAGGATCTTCAACCATTAACGGAATTATTCCATACAAACGAAGTGGTAAATCATTCTGAATAGATGCATGAGGTTGCAATAATGAAATATTTACAAAGACATTTGGAGCCATTGCTGAGGTAATTGGTAAATCAACTATTGTTTCTCCTTTTTTGGTTTTCACCCATTTTTGACTAAGTACTTCGTTGCCATTTTCAACACTTACTAAAGCGCGACCTTCGGTTCCAGAAGGAAAAGTAATTCTTGCTGTTTCGCCAACATTATAGTTGTCTTTATTTGCTGAGAAAACCAACATTTTAGCTGCTTCAGGATCGCCAGAATTGTCACGTTTCCACCAATCTTTGTAAAAATAAGCAGTTCGTCCTGTTGCATGTCCGCTTTTTGGATCGTACACTCTAATTAAGTATCTTCCTCCATAATAATCGTCTGTTTCTTTTACGTTAACTTTAAAAGATGCCTTACCATTACTATCGGTGTTTATTTTAAATGATTTATATGTTTTATGATATTGACTTCCGTTATAAGAGGCTAAATCATCGTAAGAAGAAGACCACCACCAACGCCATTGAATTTCGTAAACTTTAACCTCTAAACCTTTACGTTTAATAGGGTTTCCTCTATCATCAACAGTTACAATATCAAATTCAACATCTTCATTGGTATAAAATGACCCATAGGCTTTTTCTTTAGGTGATTTTAAACCTACAAATGAAATGTATGGAGCGTAATTTTTTGAAAAAACATCCATTGAATAATCGCCTCCATTTTCAAAAGCTCTGGTAAAGAATGATGCTCGTAACATACCTGGTGCTTTTGATTGTAAATTTATTTTTTTGGTAATATTTGCATTTCCATCAGTGTCTAATTTACCATCAAAAACAGTTAATTCTTCACTGTAAAAAGATCTTGTAGGGTCAGAAAATTCATAATTTGGGTAATTTTTAAAAGCCGTTGAGGTTGTTTTAAATTGTACTTTTACATCTGCTTTTAAGTTTTTTGCAGGCGCACCATGTAGCCATTTTACACCTAATTTTCCGTTTAATGGTGTTTTTGCGTGTAATACATCATCCGTAAAGTCAATATTTATTTTTAATCGGTTGGGTTTAATGGTTTCTACTTTAAGTGATTTGTAAAAATTGGCTCCACCAACATTTACATTACAATTCCAGTTTCCTGTTGGCGCATCAACATCGGTTGGAACATCAAATTTATAAAAACCGTTAACACCATTGGTTAAAATTTGTTTGTAAACTAATTTCTGACGAGCATCTGTAATTTCCATCTTTACAGGATGGTTGTTAGGCAATTTATTAGCTTTATCATTTAAAATAAAATTCAAATGTAAGGTGTCTCCAGGACGCCAAACACCACGTTCGCCATAGATATAACCCAGTAATCCTTTTTCTATTTTTTTACCAGAAACATTAAATTTACTAAGCGATAAAGAATGTCCGTCATCTAATTTTATATACGTTGTATTTAAATTGTGATTTACAATAGCAAAATAGGCATTTTTGTTTTCGATAAAAGTCGCCATTCCTTCAGTATCGGTTGTTGTTGAACCAATTTCTTGTTGTTGAAAGTTGTATAATGTAATTTTTGCACCCGAAACAGGCTCGGTATTAAGAATATTGGTTAGCGCAAAGTAATAATTTTTATTTTCTCCTTTTTTAGCAATGACGCCTAAGTTGGAAGCTAAGATGTTTTGTGATACGGTTCTTTGATTTTGATAATAATAAGCTTCTTTACAAGGATTTTTTCTATCATTCCAATTATAATACGGGTGATTTTGGTAACTGTAAATTAGGTTGTCCCAATATTGTTCTTCTCGCTCGTCCAGTTCTGCGGCTTCTGCAACTGTATAATCATTATCTTGATCGTAATAAAAGTCATCTTCGTAATATTCATCATCATCTTCACTATTTGTTGTTACTTCAGAACCATCACAAGTATATAATGAATATTCAGGTTTAATGCTAATTTCAACTCTGTAAATTGCTCCAGGATCTGCATTAATCATTTTTGATAAATCAACTGAATAGGTTTTAAATTTTCCATCATTATCTAATTCCGAATTAATTAAAGTAATGGTTTTTTTAGCAATTCTACGACCAACTTTTCTTATTTCATAACTGTTGTCAGATGACAAACCGTTAGATTGCAAAAATTGCAACACATTGTCTTGATAAATTTTAATTACTCTAACATCAACTTTTGATAAATTAACTGCTCTAAAATTAAAATTCAAATCTTTTGAAGTTGGTAAAATAACACCACTATTTATTAAACTTACTTGAGGTTTTAATTGTTGAAAAGCAACAGTTTCTAAAAATGCTTTTTTTAATTTTATACCATCTTTACTTTTAATACCTTTAAAAACTTCTAAAGCAACATTGCCAACAATTCGACTACTTGGGTATACTTTTAGCACATTGCCATTTACTACATATTTAAGTTTCCCCGCTTTTTCTAAGACAATTAAGCCGTCAAAATTTTGTTGCTTTTTTAAAGGATCAGAAAAATTGATTTCCATACGCAATTCTGGTGTTTGATATACAGAAACTCCCAAAACAGAGAAATTGTCTTTGCCTATAATTTTAAAACTGTTTTTACCTTCATTATCAATATTTAACTTACTTCCATTCCATTTTATATCAATTTGACTATCATCATTAAAACGTTGAACACTATCTATTGTAAACGGAAAATGAGTGCCAGCCGTTTGTATTTCGTCCCATTTTATGTTTAATTTTTTTCCTTTTTGTGATGCCGAAACTAATTGTTTTACATCGTCTAAACTTATTTGATCTGCTAATTTGATATTACCTGTTAAATATTGCCAATCTTTAGAGTACGATTGTAATGATGCTGTATTTATTTTAAAATTTTGCTTTATTGTTTTAAATGAAAAGGTGTATTTTTTGAACTCTTTTTTTATTTTAGGAAACAACTTTTTAAGTTTTATAGTTACCGTATATTCTGTATCTGATTGTAACGGTTCATTAGGTTGAAAAACCAAAGTTCGTTTGTTGTCTGCTTGTAGTTTTCCGCTAACGGAAGGCGAAATACTAAAAACGCTATCATCTACTTCTTGATTGGCTTCCCAAGCAAGAACGTCTTTTGCTAAAGTTATTTTTATAGTTTCATACGCAGAAACTCTACCAGATGTTGTGTAATAAACATAATTTCTATATTTAAATACATTATCGTTATTTGACGATTTATTATCTTTTTTACATGAACTAATAACAAATAATGTAATTGTTATTAATAAAAAAAATTTAGAAATTTGATGAAATTTTGTTTTCATATTTTATTTTTAGTAGTCTATGTTTAATAAAGTATAAAAATACGAATTATTTGCAGTTTTAAAAAATCTAATTGATAAACGATGTATTCTAATTGATATTTGACATCTTAAAATAAAAACATGTAGAATTAATAGACTTCTAATTAGTGTAAAAAACAGTATTTTTGTAAAAATTAATAAAATACTTTATTCAATGGATACTCTTATACAAATAGCAACTAAATTTGCACCACAATTATTATTTTTAGCTTTTTTATTAATTACTTTTTTAACATCGTCAATTGATAAAATAATGGATTGGAATGGTAATATAGCTTATTTTAACGATCATTTTGGAAATACTTTTTTAAAGGGAAAATCTAATTTAATGTTGGGTTTTTTAACTTTAATGGAAGCCACAGCTGCAATTTTAGCATTGATAGGGATTATCCAAATTTATTTACATCAAAGTTTAGAAATAGGCTTTTGGGCTGCGGTTATTTCTGCAAAAACCTTATTATTAATGTTGTTAGGACAACGAATTGCTAAAGATTATGCAGGCGCAATGACGATTGCTGTATATTTTGGCATTGCCCTTTATGGTCTTTCCTTACTATTTTAAACCGAATTATTTATAGGTTTTCGTTATGAAAAATCGTGAATAATTTGGGTTAATAAAGTAAATTTAATATTTTTTACTTTAAATTATGTTATTGCTTATTGATTGATTTTTCTAATGCTATCAATTCATTTTTGCGCCATTGTCTCAATTTTTGAGAATCGGCTAATTCAATAGCTTTTTTAGTGAGTTCTTTTGCAATATCAATATTGTGCTGCTCCTTTTTTATTTCAGCATAACTTTTAATTAAATCTACAGAGTTTGGCACTTGCTTTATTACTTCTTTATATAAACTTTCTGCTTTTTTAAATTGCTGATTTTTTAAATATAATTGCAGTAATAATGAATTGTAATAGCCTATTTTGTTAGGATACAATTCGGTAATTAAATGATTAATTTTGGTAAGCTCTTGCTCATCATCCATTAAAATGTAAAAAACAGTATTTGCTAATAAACCATTTGGAATATCTAAATCAATAGAGAATTTGTTTTTATTTGCATTATAGTAGACTTTTAGGTCATTCGCGTTTTTAAAATATTTTTTTTCTACTTGTGTTGTCTTAAAAATAGTGTTTAAAGCCCATTTGTAAGTTGGTATTCCAACTGAATTGTGATTTTCATTTGAGAATTTTTTAAATTTAAAATTGGCATCTGTCGGATAATAATAAAATTGTAAATACAAAGCAATCAAGATACCTATTGTTAAAATAAAGGATGAAAACACAATTTTTTTTAGTTTGTTTAGTCTTTTAAATCTAAAATACAAATAAGTTGAAAGTAATAGAAATAGAAAAATTATTACATAAATAGTATTAATCGTAAAAAGACTATTGGTGGCTTTTTTTAAAAAATCATCCACTTTCATACCTTTTTCATCTGCTAAGGAAATATAAACAGTTGCTTTATAATTAGAATTATTTTTTAATGTGTTCGAAGCAATTGTGCTAAGTGCATTGTTTTCCCACCATAAAGCAGGACTAATTGCTATGAAATTATTGAATAATTTAGGTTTTGTAAGTGCCGCATAAGTTACAAATATGCCGCCAACAGAATGTCCTGCTAAGATAGTATAATTAGCTGTTTTGTACGTTGAATTAACATAAGGTATTAATTCTTTTTCAAGAAACAATAATACGCTATCGGCATTCCCTTTATCCTTAACGTTAATGTTGGGTTTGCAATTTTTTCGATATTCTTTTGTGCCTTTTCCTGAAATTCCGATTACAATCATTTCGGGTATATTTTCGCTTATGCTCGATTGTAATTCAATTAATCCTGTTACATATCTAAAATTATAATCGCCATCTAAAATGTATAAAACTGGGTATTTCTGAATTTTATTTTCATAATAAGATGGTGGCAAATAAACCGATAATTCTCGATCACTTTGAAGTATTTCTGAATGTATCGAGATTTGTTTTCCAATATTTATTTGCTGACCTATTGCAGCATTGAAAATAAAAACAATAAAGAAGGTAATCGTATATTTATACATAGTAAATAATTTAAAAATGCTAAATACCAATTTGTTTTTCTTTTTTAAAAAGGATGTTATTAATTATAAGCAAAAATAACCAACTGTAACTTTTTGTGTTTTGAGAAAACAAGGTTATTTGTATTTAAAACAAACTAAATTTATGTTATCTATTCTAATTGATGTATTTACGATTGCTCAGTTATTAATAACAGGCTTATAATAAAAAAAAGCCTTACATTTGTTTTCTAAAAATTTGAAAAATAAATTATGAAGATTATTATACCTATGGCAGGAATTGGTTCAAGACTAAGACCTCATACACTTACCATACCAAAACCACTTACAAAAATAGCAGGAAAACCAATTGTACAACGTTTAGTTGAAGATATTGCAGGGCTTTTAGATCAAACAATAGAAGAGGTTTGCTTTATTATTGGACCAACTTTCCCTAAAGATACCGAAGAGCGTTTAATGAACATTACAAAAAGTTTAAAAACCAAAGGTATTGTCGTTGTACAACATGAAGCTTTAGGAACTGCGCATGCAATATATCAAGCAAAACAATCTTTAAACGGACCTTGTGTTGTTGCTTTTGCAGACACGCTTTTTAAAGCAGATTTTAGTTTAAATCCTGATGCTGATGGTGCTGTTTGGGTTAAAAAAGTAGCCGATCCAAGTGCTTATGGTGTTATTAAAACAAATGATGGTTACATTACTGATTTTGTTGAAAAACCAACTGAATTTGTTTCTGATTTGGCAATTATTGGTATTTATTACTTTAAAAAAGGGGAAGATTTAAAGACTGAAATTGAATATTTATTAGATAATAACATTAAAGATAAAGGAGAGTATCAATTAACCAATGCTTTAGAAAATTTAAAGCAAAAAGGCAATAAATTTGTTCCTGGCGAAGTAAACGATTGGATGGATTGTGGTAATAAGGCAATTACAATAAAAACAAACACCAGTGTGTTACAATATGCAGAAAAAGAGCAAGAAAATTTAGTTTCAAATACCGTTGTATTAGAAAATTCTAAAATTATAGCACCATGTTTTATTGGTGAAAATGTGGTATTAAAAAATAGTACAATTGGTCCAAATGTATCACTTGGCATGAATAGTGTTGTTAGTAATTCAACGATTAGTAATTCGTTAATACAAGAAGAAGTCGAAATATTGAATGCTAAGTTATCCAATTCAATGATTGGTAATAAAGTTAAATATAATGGTAATTTTACTTCGATAAGTATTGGTGATTTTTCAGTTTTAGAATAAATATTTATGATTAAATTTAATACACATCTTATTGTTTTTTTGTTTATAGTAATTAATTCTATAGCGCAAAACACATATTCAGATACTATTAAATTACAAGCCAATTTATTTGTTCAAGCAACTAAAGAAAACGATTTTAAAACAATAGTAAATTATACAAATCCTAAATTAGTTGAACTTTTAGGAGGTAAAGATAGTTTGTATGTAAAAATATCTAATTCTATGGTTTTATTGCAACAAGAAGGTTTGCGTTATAAAAGCATAGAATTAGATATTTTTAAAATAATCAAAACAAATAAGAATTTGTGGTATGCTGTTATTCCTCAAAAAATTATACAAATTAACAGTCAAGGTCAAATTATTACCGAAACTTTTTTGTTTGCAACTTCAATAAATCAAGGAGAAAATTGGTTTTTTATGGATGAAGAGCGGTTTCGTAAATATAAAGACACATTGTTTGAAAAGGTACAAATTGAATTAGAATGTCCTGAAAAAAATCAATGTTTTATTAAAAACAAAGGTTTTACATCACTTAATAAACCGAATTAAAATGTTAAAAAAAATACTTTTTTTATTACTTCTAATGACTTCGTTTTATATGAATTCACAAGAATTTACTATTAAAAAAACGAAAGAAGAGATACAGTTAGAAAAGGATAAAAAAAAGGAAGAGAAATATTTAAAATTTCAAGAGCATTTTTTTAATGCAATTCAGCAAAAAGCAAAAGAAGATTATAATAAAGCGATTGAAGAATTAGAAACATGTAAGCAAATCTATCCTAATGATGCTGGTTTAAATTTTGAGTTTGCTAAAAACTATCTACTTTTAAAAGATTATGAAAATGCTGTTTTTTTTAGTGAGTTGGTTTTAAATGAAAAACCAAAAAACATCAATGTGTTAGAGCATTTAAAAAAAACACATAAAGCTCAGCGCAATTATAATGAAGCCATTAAGGTTCAAAATAAAATTATAGCTATTAATCCAAAAAAAGAATCGGATTTAATTCATTTATACATCATTAATAGAGATAAAAGTAAAGCACAAGAATTGTTTTTAAGTTTAGAAAAAAGGCATCAAATTATAAATCACGAATCTTATTATAGACGAATTTTATTTCCGAAAAAAGTCAATGCAGTAATAAAAAAAGAAAAAAGCACACATGTTAATCAAGAGGTAATTGCAACTGATACTGATGCTACAGGTGTAGCAAAATTACAAAGTGTGTTTTATAAAAACAAAGACTATAAAAGCCTGGTAAAACTTGTTAAGGAAGAACAAAAGCTAAATAATAATAATTTATTAGTAAAGGATACAAAATTTGGATTAGAACTATATCCTGCTCAACCTTTTTTATACTTAGCACAAGGTAAAGCGCAAAATAATTTAGCGAAATACCAACAAGCTGTAGCTGTTTTAAATGCTGGTTTAGATTTTATAATAGATAATAAAAAATTAGAATCTATGTTTTATTTACAAATAAACAAGGCATATATTGGGTTGGGAAACCATAACGAAGCAAAAAAATATTTAGAAAAAGCTAATAGATTAAAATGATTTTTAATAAATAGTTAAAAAATATAATAATTTGGCTTAATTATTAATAAAGAATGTATTTTTGTTTCTACATCTAAATTTTTTATTATGAATAAATTTCTTACATTTTTAATTATTGCTTTAATCTCTTTATCTGTTCACTCTCAAAAAAAACCAGCATATAGTCTTTTTAATGAAAAAGGTAAAAAGGTTTCGTATAAAAAAATGCTTAAAAAGATAGCTAAAGCCGATGTCGTTTTATTTGGAGAGCATCATAATAATCCTATTGTACATTGGTTACAATTAGAGTTGACAAAAGATATTCAGAAAGAAAGAAGTATTGTAGTTGGTTTTGAAATGATCGAAAGAGATAATCAATCGCAATTAAACGATTATTTAAGTGATGCTATAAATCAAAAAGCATTTGATACTGTTGCAAGACTGTGGCCAAATTACAAAACGGATTACAAGCCAATTGTAGATTTTGCTAAGGATAATGATATTAAAGCAATTGCTACAAATGTTCCTAGACGTTATGCAAGTAAAATATTTTCGGGCGGTTTTGAAGCTTTAGATAGTATTACCGAACAAGAAAAAACGTGGATTGCTCCTTTGCCTATTAAGTACGACCCAAATTTACCAGGTTATGTAGAAATGAAAAAAATGATGGGTGGTCATGGCGGTGATAATTTACCAAAAGCACAAGCTATTAAAGATGCTACAATGGCATATTTTTTATTGAAAAACAGAAAAAATAATGAACTTTTTATTCATTATAACGGCTCATTTCATTCGGATAATTTTGATGGTATTTATTGGTATTTAAAACAAGAAAATCCTAATTTGAATATAATTACTATAACAACAAAAGAAAAAGAAGGTAGTATAAAAAAATTGGATAAAGAAAATTTAAACACGGCAAATTTTATTATTCAAATTCCTGAAAATATGACTAAAACATATTAGTTTTTTTGTTGTTAGGGTAAATAGAATACTATTCATAATTTAAAGTAAATTTTAAACGACTCTTGCTAACTTATCGTAAATTAATTTTTTTAAAGAAGTGTAATTTTTAACCAATTCTAAATCTTCTTTTCTGTTTTTTGAATCAGCAATTTGCTTAGTTATTTCGGCAATATTTTGCTCAATTAGCACACGTCTTAAATTAAAAACAGCATCCATTACCAATTTAGGAATTGTTTTTTCTTTAGTTTTTACATAGATGTTTTTTGATTCCCAATCACTTAATAAATAACGTTCGTCATTCATTAATAAATCGCTTACAGCCATACTAATATTAGGGTTTTCGTGATTAATAAATTTATCTAATGAGATGTTTTCATCTTGGTTTAATTGATGTACTATTTCATAATAAATCACTTTAAAAGTATCGTTTGTAAATTCAATTTCATCATCTTGTAGATGTAAATAAATTTCTTTAGATACCACATTGGTAAATTTATGTTTTACGTGTATAAATTCGCCTTTTTCGTTTTCTTCTTCTATAAAATCAGTAAATTCGGTTTCTTTATTTCCATAAAGTAAAAGTATTTCAATAATATGTCTTTCTAATATATTGAGTTGATTTATCTTAATTGTTTTAGAAACTTCACTTTGTTTAACAACTTCTAATTTTTTTTGATAATTTTTATCATCGCTACCTCTTTCGTTTTTATTGCGTACTTGTGCTAATTCACCAAATAAAACTTTTTCGGATATTTGCATAATTGAAGCACATTCTTGCACATAAACTTCTCGTTGAATTGCATTTGGTATTTTTGCTATACTTTGTACTATTTCTCGTATTAAGCCTGCTTTTTTTACAGGATCGTTTTTTGCATCTTTTAGTAATAAGGAAACTTTAAACTGGATAAAATCTTGTGAATTATCGTTTAAATACGATTTAAGTTCTTCGTTAGAAACGGATTTAGCAAAGCTATCAGGATCTTCTCCATCAGGAAACGCTACAACTTTAACATTTAAGCCTTGCTCAAGTATTAAATCAATACCTCTAATCGAAGCTCTAATTCCTGCAGCATCACCATCAAAAAGCACTGTAATATTATTAGTTAATCGTGATACTAACCTAATTTGATCTGCGGTTAATGCAGTACCTGAAGAGGCTACTGTATTTTCAATTCCGTTTTGGTTAAACGAAATAACATCGGTGTAACCTTCTACTAAATAACAATTATCTTCTTTTGCAATTGCTTGTTTGGCATGATAAATACCATATAAAATTTTACTTTTATGGTAGATTTCACTTTCGGGTGAATTTAAATATTTTGCAGCTTTTTTATCCGTTTTTAAAATTCTTCCTCCAAAACCTAAAACTCGTCCACTCATAGATTGAATGGGAAACAAAACACGTCCTTTAAAACGATCAAATTGTTTGGTGTCTTTAACAATTGTAAGTCCTGTTTTTTCTAAAAATTCAATATTATATTTATTTTTTAGGGCTTCGTTTGTAAAGGCTGTCCATTCGTCTAAAGCATAACCTAAACTAAATTTCTTTATGGTTTCATTGGTAAAACCTCTTTCCTTAAAATATGATAATCCAATAGCTTTACCTTTGGCATTGTTAAGTAATATGTCATGAAAGTAATCTTTGGCATATTCAGAAACTAAATACATGCTTTCTCGAGCTGAGGCTTGTTCTTTTTGTTCGTCAGTTTGTTCGGTTTCTTCAATTTCAATATTGTATTTTTTAGCTAAGTAGCGTATGGCTTCTGGATATGAATAATGTTCGTGTTCCATTAAAAATGAAATTACATTTCCGCCTTTACCTGTACTAAAATCTTTCCAAATTTGCTTTACTGGCGAAACCATAAAAGAAGGTGTTTTTTCATCTACAAACGGACTTAAACCTTTAAAATTACTACCTGCTTTTTTTAAATGTACAAACTCGCCAATAACCTCTTCTAATCTAGCGGTTTCGAATACTTCGTTAATGGTCGTTTTGTTAATCATGATTTTACAAAGATACTTATTTATTGTTTGCTGTTATAATTCGGATTTTAATTAGATAAAATGATATGACTATTGCTAATTCAAATTAATAATTAGGTACTTCACTGTTATTTATAAAGTTATTTTTTAGCTATAAAACAAGCAATAATTCTCTAATTTTTACTTTACTTAAAATTTAATCTTTTGGAAAAACAGTTTTATTAAAAACAATTAATAAACCAACACCAATCGATATTGACATATCAGCAATATTAAAGATGGCATTAAAAAAAGTAAAATATTTTCCGCCCCAAAAAGGTAGCCATTCTGGTAGATTTCCACTCCACATCGGAAAATATAACATATCAACAACTCTACCATGAAAAATCGTGCTATACGCTTTACTATTTGATGCCAAACCTGCTATATTATGTGTTATTCGTGAGCTTTCTTCAAAAATAACACCATATAAAACGGAATCAATAATATTACCAATTGCTCCTGCAAAAATCATAGATACTGCAATAATTAATATTTTTGGTGCATGTTCTTTAATCGATTTATATAACCAATAACCAATACCGCTAATAGCAAAAATTCTAAATACGGTTAAAATTATTTTCGCTTGATTTTCATTTAAAAACGTTAAAAAATCGTTTAATTGTGTTCCCCAAGCAGCACCTTTATTTTCAGTAAAATGAATTCTTGCCCAATCTAAACCTAAAATATTGATATGCTCATCCATTGCAAAATGGGTTTTTACATAGATTTTACTAATTTGATCTACTAACAATACTATAAATATTACAAAACCTGCTTTTTTCAAAAGTTATAATTTAGAAAAGCAAATTTAATTTTTTTATTCTAAAGTATATGTTAATACAGTAATATTTTACATGACTTGTTTTTAAATTAAAAAAAACCATAAATGAGCGGTTTGTTTTAAGATGCGATTGGTATTATAAACCTAAAACTTTAACACCTTGTTCAAAAGTAACATCAACCGGTATTTGTTTTTCTTTTAATCGGTCTAAGTCTTTTTGTAGTTGGTTAGATATAATCCCTTTTTCTTTTACTAATTTTTCAACAGCAGTATAATTGCCATCGCCTTGTAATTGTAAAATAAGAGCAGATAAGCTATTCATGGCATCGGTAATTTTATCATAATCTAAAGTATATGTGCCATTTTCATTACGTGTAAAAGCGCTTTTTTCTTTAAAATAATTAAAACGAACCATATTAGCTATACCGTGAGAATCTGCTGCTCCAAAACGAATGGATCTAAAAATACTTGCCATAAATGTGGTCATATAATCTTTCATATCGCCTTTAAGTTCTCCTTTTTTATGTAATTGCATTACCATATATAAACCTAAAACGTCTGCTTTTCCTTCTTCTAAAGCAGATGATAAATGCTTTAAACTTTTTCTTACCGTACCATTGCCGTTTATGGTATTTTTAATTCCTAAACCATGAGCTACTTCATGAAACATGGTATTTGCAAAAAAGGCATCAAAGGTAATGTGTTTACGTTGTTTAGCATCAATCAATTCATTGGCTATCGGAACCAGTATTTTTTCAAATTTTGCTTGCATTACATTTTTAAGTTGTAATCTTCTTGTTCCTTTTTTTAATTGTACACGTTCGTCATTTGGTAAATTAATGGCAATTGTTTTTCCGCCAGAATTAGCTTCTCCACTATAATAAATTGCATCGTAAGCATTTAAATCTGATTTTGCGCCTGGTTTTTCTGCTTTGTATTTTGCAGCAACTGGTAGATTTTTTTGTAATTCGGGTAAAAAAGTAACAAAATGCGCTAATTTTTTACTCCATTCCATATCTTTTACCAAAACATATGCTTCGTGTGCTGCTTTATAGCCAAATAATTGGTCTTCATAAGTTTCAATAGGTCCGATTACGATATCTAAATGATTGGTTTTCATGTCCATCCAAAGCGCATCACTATTGTAATAATCATCATTTAATAAAGCTTTTGCTCTTGCTAATAAGTAGTTTTTTAAACCTTTATCTTCTGCAAAAGCAGCTGCTTCCATTAAATATTGTGCTGTTTTGCGTAATTGTTTATTGAATTTTTTATTGAAAGCAACTGCTATTAATTCGCCTTTATCATTACGTTCAATAAAAGTGTAAAGAGAATCTTTACCTACTAAAGTAGCTTTTTCAAACTCTTCTTTTGTCATGTTTTTTGGGTAATAATTTGCACCCAGATTTTTTTCCTTAACGGATGATAAAATAGGTTTGTTATTATCTAATCTATCCCAAGGACCATGATTTAACGCTACAAAATTGCGTGTGTTTTTATCTTTGATACTATTTAACAATTCTTCTTTGTCGCCATAAGCTTCATACCAAAACAATTCTTCCATTGTTTGAGCTGCTTTTATCAATAAAGGAATCATTTGTTTTTCCTTTTCGGTTAATTTAGACAAATCGGTTGTTAACGGAACTTTTACATAATCGTTCAGTTTTTGTTTCATAACATCAGAGTTGATAGCCGTTTTATTTTCTACAGTTACTTGTTTGGTTGGTTTTCTTGCTTTTTCATTTTTTGAGCAAGAAAATAAAAGTAATGTAATTATTGTAAATAAAAATACTTTTTTCATAATGTTGGTTTTTGTTTGTTATGGAATTGATTGTTTTGTTATCTATTATTATAGATTGTGTTTTTAGCAACAGTTAAAATTTGGTTTAAATGCTTTAATTTAGTAAAATTACTAAATTTTGAGTGGAGTACAAAATAGTAATTGCGTTTATATTTATTACCTATTGATATCTATCAACAAGTTATAAATATAAACGCAATTTGTTTTAATGTGTAAAT
>JALSLZ010000052.1 GCA_026988075.1 Flavobacteriaceae bacterium | reverse complement strand
GATATTGTTATTGGTACTGATCCAGATTGTGATAGAATTGGTATTGCGGTAAGAGATACAGATAATAAAATGAAGTTGCTTAACGGCAATCAAATGTTAAGTATGTTAACCGAATTTTTATTAAAAAAATGGAAAGAAGCTGGTAAAATTACAGGAAAACAATTTGTAGGTTCTACTATTGTTTCTACCAATTTAGTTAACGATATTGCTGCAAGTTATGGCGTGGAAACTAAAGTTGGTTTAACTGGTTTTAAATGGATTGCCAAAATGATTCGTGATGCCGAAGGTAAACAAGAATTTATTGGCGGTGGCGAAGAAAGCTTTGGTTATATGGTTGGCGATTTTGTTCGTGATAAAGATGCGGTAACTGCTACTTTATTAGCTTGTGAAATTGCGGCTACTGCTAAAAATGATGGAACTACCTTGTATAAAAACCTCTTAGCTGTTTATGTGGCTAATAAATTCTATAAAGAACATTTAATTTCGGTTGTTAAAAAAGGAATTTCAGGTGCTGAAGAGATTAAAAAAATGATGGTGGATTTAAGAGCCAATCCTATTCTAAATATTGATGGAGAGAAAGTAAAATATCTATACGATTACCAATCTTCTATTAGAAAAAATTTAATCGATGGCACAGAAGATTGTATTGATATACCTAAGTCAAATGTGTTAATTTACGAAACCGAAAACGGTACAAAAGTAGCTTCAAGACCAAGCGGAACAGAACCTAAAATAAAATTTTATTTTAGTGTAAATACACAATTAGATAAAAAAGAAAATGCTGTTGTCGTAGAAAATAAATTAGATGCTAAAATTCAACGAATTATTAAAGAATTAAATTTGTAAATGAAAAAAAACAGTTATTTAAAAAAACTTATTCCATATGCTATTCCGTATAAAAAATATGCATATTTAAATATTATTAGTAATGTTTTTTATGCTTTGTTTGGTACCATTTCATTTTTAACATTAATACCGATGTTAAATATAATGTTTGATACTAGTACGGTTAAAATAACTAAAATGCCTACCTTAAAAAAGTACGATGGTATTGTTGAACATTTTGATATGCTTAAAGAATACTATGGAAATTTAGCTAATTATTACGCAACAACAAATTCCGCTCAATTTGGCGAAATGAGTACTTTGTCATATATGGTAATTGCTATAATGATAACTTTTTTATTTAAAAATATTTTTGGTTATTTGGCCATGTATTTTATAACATTTTTGCGTAATGGTGTTTTAAAAGACTTGCGTAATGATGTATATAATAAAACAATAGATTTGCCAATTTCTTATTTTTCAGAAAGAAAAAAAGGCGATATAATGGCACGTATTTTAGGCGATATTAATGTTATTCAAACTTCGTTTTTATCTGTTTTAGAATTGTTAGTGCGTGAACCATTAACTATATTATTTACTATAATAGCTATGTTTGCTATTAGTTTTAAGTTAACGGTTTTTGTTTTTGTCTTTATCCCTATTTCTGGCTATCTTATTTCGTTAGTTGGTAAGACACTTAAAAAGCATTCTACAAAAGTACAATCTGAGCAAGGTAAGTTTTTATCAATTTTAGAAGAAACATTAAGCGGTTTAAAAATAATAAAAGGCTTTAATGCAGAGAAATTATTTAATACTAAATTTAATGAATCTACAAATAATTTTAATAACTATTCCAATTCATTATCGCATAGACAAAATTTGGCAAGTCCAACCAGTGAATTTTTAGGTATTGCAGTAATTACTGCTTTGTTATGGTATGGCGGTCAAATGGTTTTGGTAGATAAAGTATTAAATGCTGGTGCATTTATTGGTTATATGGGTTTGGCATACAATATATTAACGCCAGCGAAACAAATTTCAAGAGCAAGTTATAGTGTAAAAAGAGGTGATGCAGCAGCACAAAGAGTTATTGAAATTTTAGAAACTCCTAATCCTTTACAGGATAAAGAAAATGCAATAATTAAACAAGGTTTTGATAACGAAATTAAATTTGAAAACATTTCGTTTAAATACGAAGATGAGTATGTTTTAAAAGACTTTTATTTAAGAGTTCCTAAAGGAAAAACCATTGCATTGGTTGGTCAATCTGGATCTGGAAAATCGACTATCGCAAATTTGGTTACTCGTTTTTATGATGTAAATAAAGGTAAAATTACCATTGACGGAATTGATATTAAAGAACTAACAAAACATTCATTAAGAGAGCAAATGGGCTTGGTAACACAAGACGCTATTTTATTTCATGATACCATAGCAAACAATATTTCTTTTGGTAAAGATGTATCTGAAGAAGAAATTATTAAAGCAGCTAAAATTGCGAATGCTCATGAGTTTATTATGGAGCAACCTAATGGCTATCAAACAAGTATTGGCGATAGTGGTAATAAACTTTCTGGCGGACAAAAACAACGCATTTCTATTGCTAGAGCTGTACTTAAAAATCCGCCAATTATGATTTTAGATGAAGCCACTTCTGCTTTAGATACAGAATCTGAAAAAGCAGTACAAGATGCTTTAGAAAAACTGATGCAAAACAGAACTTCAATTGTTATTGCACATAGATTATCAACAATACAAAATGCAGATTTAATTGTGGTAATGAAAAAAGGAGAAATAGTAGAACAAGGTACGCATCAAGAATTAATAAATAATAAAGACACCTATTTTAACTTAGTTAACATGCAATCTTTAGGTTAAACTATTTTTTAAGGTAACATTCAAAATTTAACATTTATTGAATATGAAAACTATAAAAGCACTCAAATGGCGTTATGCTTGTAAAAAATTTGATTCGAATAAAAAAATATCTAATAAAAAGATAAAACGATTAAAAAAAGCGTTCAATCTTACGGCAACTTCATTTGGTTTGTTTCCTTTAAAAATGATTGTAATTAAAAACCAAAAAGTAAAAAATAGCTTGTTAGAACATGCGTATTATCAAAAACAAGTAACAGATTCTTCTCACTTGCTTGTTATTTGTATGGATACAAAAATGAATGATAACACAATTGACACTCATTTTGATTATGAAATTGAAGTTAGAAAAACTGACAAAGAAACTTTAGCAGGCTTTAGACAAAATTTAAAAGACAGCTTTGCCAAGAAAACGGATAACGAAAAAGAACAAGGTTCAATAAATCAAGCATATATTGCTTTAGGTAATTTAATGACTGTTTGTGCTTTAGAAAAAATAGACGCTTGCCCAATGGAAGGTTTTAATCCGAAAAAATTTGATGAGGTTTTAGATTTAAAAAGCTTGAATTTACAATCCGTTTTACTTTTACCTGTTGGTTATAGAGCAAAAAATGATTTTATGAGTGACTTAAAAAAAGTAAGAAAACCATTAAAAAAAGTAATTATTGAAATATAATAAGTAGGTGTATATTTTGTTTTAAAACTACAAAATATAACGAAACCATTATTTTAATCGAAATAAAATTAAGCAATAACAAAAAAATCAACAATAAAAATGAATAACGAAATTAGAAATTTAGAGCCAAGTAGATTGTGGAATAATTTTGCCGATTTAAATGCGGTGCCAAGACCTTCAAAAAAAGAAGAAAAGGTGCGTCAGTTTATGGTAAATTTTGGTAATAAATTAGGTTTTCCAACGCAAGTTGACCCTATCGGTAATGTTATTATTAAAAAGCCTGCCACAAAAGGTATGGAAAACAGAAAAACCATTGTAATGCAATCGCATTTAGACATGGTTTGTCAAAAAAACAACGACACTGAATTTGATTTTGATACGCAAGGTATTATCATGTTTATTGATGGCGATTGGGTTAAAGCTAAAGGTACAACGCTTGGTGCTGATAACGGAATTGGCGTTGCTTCAATAATGAGTATTTTAGAAGCTACTGATATTGCTCATCCTGCGATTGAAGCTTTATTTACTATTGATGAAGAAACAGGTATGACTGGTGCAATTGGTCTTGAAGCTGGTTATTTAGATGGCGAAATTTTATTAAATTTAGATACCGAAGATGATGATGAAATTGGTGTTGGTTGTGCTGGTGGAATTGATAT
>JALSLZ010000051.1 GCA_026988075.1 Flavobacteriaceae bacterium | reverse complement strand
CTAAACCAATACATTTAGCACATCAATAATTAAAGAAAGCTCATAACCTTTTGTTTGTAAATAGTAGCTTATTTTTTTTCGCTTTTCAAAATTATTTTTTGCTTTTACTTGTTGCATTTTTTTTTGAGCTAAAAGCTTTAGCACATCTAAATAAGTTTCATTGTTAATTAGCTTTAAAGCAGTTTTAATATTAACTGTACTTATTTGTTTTGCCCGTAAATGATTGGTTATTTTTATTTTCCCCCATTTTTTTTGATTGAATTTACCACTAACAAAACTTTTAGCAAATCGTTCTTCGTTTAAATAATTGTTTTGAATTAAATGCACTAAAATAACTTCTTGAGCTTCAGAAATCATATGCATTTTATACAATTTATTTATTACTTCTTGGTGGCAACGATCTTGATATATGCAATACTTTTCTAAAGCTATAATAGCTTCGTTAACGGTATATGTTTTTTGGGTTTTCACATCACAAAGATAACCATGTATTTATAAAAACAGATTGTTTCAATAAAAATTACAAATCTCTTTTTAGTAAAATACGGTAAGACGAATAAATAAAAATGGCAATCCAAGCCATTACAATTAGTAAGTCATACCAATGTACTGCATAATCGTAATTTAAACGCTCTCCTACTTGACTGGCTACTGTTTTTATTGCTTTTAACCTACCAAAAGGTTGTTTTATTAAATTACTCATCGATGTAAAAGGCAAAAATTGAGTAATCATTGGTATTACTTCTTTTGTTTCATGAAATTTCCATTGCAATAAGCCGTGAATAATACCTTCGCTAAACATCCAAACAAACATTGCTCCTACTGTAAAAGCCGAACGTTTAATTAACATACCAATAAACAAACCAAACGAGAAAAAACCTACTAATTTTACAAAGAATGCTACTAAGTATTCTAAATTAGAAAACACTATTTGTAGTTCATTGTAATCGGAATAAAAATAGCCTAAAACCAAAGAAACCACAAAAACAAATACGGTAGAAATGGCAGACAATATCAATACCAAATAAAACTTAGACAAGATAAATTCTTTTTTACTCAAACCATCAATTAGGTTTTGTTTTAAGGTTCGGTTACTATACTCATTGGTTATCATTGACACAATTACTAACAATAAAAAGAACTTAAATATGGCTGCTATGTACGTGTTAAAATGCCAAATCATCGGAAAATTAAATATGCCTTGCTCTGCTAAATGAAATTTTACTGGACCAATATCAAATTTAATTGCTGCAATTAACGATATCGATGTTAATAGTAAAAAATAAATGAATATTAATACTTTACTCGCTTTACTGTTTTGGAGTTTTATAAGTTCTATTTGGATTAATCTTTTCATGATTATAGGTGTTTATTTAGGAATTATTATTTGGTAAGGTCTAAAAATTTATTTTCTAAACTTGGCTTACGTTTTACTAAGTGCGTTAAAACAATTCCGTTTTTAAAAGCAAATTCATTAATTTTTGATGTTGAAACATCTTCGTTTAATTTTGCAATGAGCAGTTCTTTTTCAATAGTAACAGATTCAACTCCGTTAAAGGCAACCATCATTGCTTTTAGCTTAACCATGTCGTTAGATTTTACATCAATCCAACCGTATGATGCAGTCATCTCGTCTACTCTACCTTCGTATAATTTTTTCCCTTTTCGGATAATTACTACGTGCGTACACACTTTTTCAACCTCATCTAACAAATGCGATGCCAATAAAATGGTAGTTCCTTTACTTGCTATATCGTGTATAATTTGTCTAATTTCGTGAATGCCTTGTGGATCTAAACCATTTGTAGGCTCGTCTAAAATTAATATTTCTGGATCGTTTAGCAAAGCCGAAGCTATTGCCAAGCGCTGTTTCATACCTAATGAAAAAGTTGAAAACTTACTGTTTCGTCTTTCTATTAAATTAACAGCTGTTAATTTTTCGTCTATTTTATCTGTTGAAATTCCTTTTATCTTACAAACCAAACGCAAATTTTCGTAAGCGCTCATGTTTGGGTAAAAATTTGGACGTTCAATAATAGCGCCAACTTTTTTTAATGCTTCGTGTGTAGATATTGAGCCATTAAACCAACTAAATGTTCCTGATGTTTTATTTACTACATTTAAAATAATACCAAGCGTTGTTGATTTTCCACTTCCATTAGGTCCAAGAATTCCATAAACTCTACCTTTTTTTATAGTAAATGAAAGGTTGTTTACAGCATGAACACCACCAAATTTTTTATTTAAATTATTAAGCGTAAGTATCGTTTCCAAATTTATTGTGTTTTAGTTTTTAGTATGACGTTTAAATCATAAAATTGTTACAAAAGCAATATACGTTTAATACCATTGTGATGTATAATACCAATTCAACATCAAAAATTGGTATAAAATATAGCTCGCTAATTATTTGTAAAATTTGGATTTACAATAAAATCATCATCCGTTAAGGTAAGTAAAAAAGCTTTTAATTGCATTTTTTCGGTTGGTGTCATTTGTGTTCCGCCATCTGCAATAAATAGCATTTGCGAATCTATTGTAGGCGAATTTACCAAGTTTTCGCTATAATGATTTATTACATCGTCTAAAGTTGCAAAACGTCCGTCGTGCATATATGGCGCAGTAAATGCTAAGTTACGTAAAGATGGCACTTTAAATTTACCTTTATCTTGTGGGTTACCTGTTACTGTTTCTAAACCTAAGTCTGCAAACACATTATCTAAACCGTTGTTTCTAAAAGAATTATCTGTAAATAACGGATTATTATCATCTGTTCCGTGACAATGAAAACAGTCGCCTCTTTCGTCATTAAAAATGGCTTTACCTTCTAATTCGTCTGCGGTTAATTCAACTTCGTTTTTAATATACTTATCGTATTTTGAGTTTGCCGAAATTAGTGTTCTTTCAAATTGAGCAATTGCTTTTGTTACCAATTCTTTAGTAATGTTTGTATCTGCATTCGTTTGTAACGGAAATGCCTTGTTAAATAATTCTTGGTAATTAGCACTACTCATAATACTTTCAACAGCAACTTGCCAAGTATTATGCATCTCAATAGGGTTTGTAACTGGTTCTTCGGCTTGCGTTTCTAAACCTAAAGATCTGCCATCCCAAAAGAATTTATCCGAAACATTCCAAGCTAAATTAAAAAGAGGCATGGCATTTCTGTCGCCTGCTAAACCATCGACACCTAAACTAAATGCTGTATTATCTGAAAAACCATTGGCTATTTTATGGCAAGTTGCGCAAGATTGCGTTCCATCTGCAGAAAGTATTGGGTCGTAAAATAATTTTTTACCTAAAGCAATACCTTCAATTGTTAACGGATTGTTGTTTGGTATTACTGGATTTGGTAATTTATTTGCAAAATGTGCTGGTATTGACAAATCGTAAGCTGTGGTTTGATATGGAATATAACTTTCTTCTTCTGACTTATTACAAGAAGTAAGTACAAGTAATGCGATTATAAAAAGGGTTTTATATTTCATCTAAAATAAATACATATTAATTTACAACAACACTGAAAACAGTATTCGAATTTTGATGCATCATAACTTGTGCTTCATAATTTGGCATTAACATTGGTCCAAAAACATTCAAATTCCAAGTGTTTGGGTTTTTAAACCATTCTGATACATCCATTTTTATTTCAATTATTGAATTTTTTGTAATTTCGGTATTTAATGGCAAAGTAATAATACGGTGATTTGGTTCAAAATTACCGCTTGTGTTTTTTCGTGTTCCCATATGGTATTGATACACTTTATTTTCGCTATTTGCATCTACAAAAACACCTTCGTATTGCATAACATGATAACCGTTGCCTAAATTTTCTGGCCAATTCCAATTAACAATATTTAAGTCCACATAATTATTTGCATTTAAAACCTCATCAAAACCTAACGTAAATTTAAGTGTTTTATATGTTTTTGGCGCAATAACATTATCCGAATTTAATTCTTTTTCAATATAATTATCACTTTCAATATTTACCAAAGTATAGGTTTCTAAATTTTGACTATTCGGAAATTCGATTTCTTGCATATCAATCAATACCATGTTAGAAACTAAATATC
>JALSLZ010000050.1 GCA_026988075.1 Flavobacteriaceae bacterium | reverse complement strand
AAATTACGTAATTCTCTTGCTAAAATTGGCTCTAAACCATGTTGCGTTTTCGCTAACATTTTAAAATTTTCCATACTGCAAAGCTAATGCTTTTTTAAGGAGTTTTACACTTCTTCTAAAATTGATTCTCCACATGATTTATTGCCTGAAGTCCATTGCCATTTTTCGTAAAGGCGTATTTTACCATTAGCCATTAATTCGGGTTTTGAAAAACAAATGGCAGTCATTATTTTTCCATCTATATTTATTTGATGATAGCGCATTTCAATATGCCCTTCGTTATTTACTAAGCCAATTAAATGTCCTATCCTTATTTTTCCACCACTATATTCTGATGTTAACACATTCTCTTTTTGCTTGTATTTAAAAATAGTTTTATTTGTAGTTTCGGCATTATCTGAATTTGAAACTGGTCTAAAATTTCGGTTGTTGTAATTAATTTTCATTTTCGGCTTTTAAAAATTTCCATAAAAGAACAGCTACTAAAGCTCCTAATATTGGCGATAAGATATAAAGCCATAAATGTTGAAAATTACCAGCTACAATTGCTGGTCCAATACTACGTGCTGGATTAAACGAACCGCCAGAAATTGGTCCTGCCGTAAAAATCATTGCGGTTACGGTTGCTCCAATTATTATGCCTGCTAAAGATTGTATCTGTATTGTTTTTTGCTCTGTAATTCCTAATATTACAAGCATTAAAAAAAATGTTGAAATAAGTTCCATTATAAAAGATTGCACAACTGTACCAGAAGGCAAAGTCATACCTAATGTTTGATGGTTTACAAATAAAATTTTTAATGTTAGTGATGCTAAAATTGCTCCTGTAATTTGAAATAAAATATAGAATAAAGTGCGTTTTAAAGAAATTTCCTTTTTTAAATAAAACGCAATACTAACCGCAGGATTTATATGAGCGCCAGAAATTGAACCCAAAGTATAAATCATTACAGTTACTATCAATCCAAAAGCGATTGCAATACCTGTTAAATCAAAAGAATTGTTGCTAATATCGTTAACAATTATTGCTCCTGTTCCAAAAAATACTAATGCATAAGTTCCTATTAATTCTGCTATATATTTTTTCATAATTTATTTTTGCTTTATTTTATTCTTTAGTAAAATTAAAATATTAATCAAAACAATTAGAAATACTAAAGCTGCAAAAGACCATTTCAAGGAAGTGAAAATAGAAGAACAAAATGCTGTATTTTTCATCTGCAAAGGATAATTATAAAGCATTGAAGCAATTGAAAAATTCTCAAAAAAATCAAATAAACCTATAAAAATTGGCAATATAACAAGTGCTTTATACTTTAATAATTTATTGTTTTTCAATAACATAAATATAATTATCGCATAGGTTAAACTATAAACTACCGCATAAGTATTATCAATAAACAATGCAGATTTTAAATATGCTTTTCGACCTACAAAACCTAAATCATCAAACAATTTATAGCTCTCTTTAAAACTATATGAAAATTTTAGATCTAAAATTTCGTCTATTGAAACCTGAGAGTTCCAAAGTATTTTTGGTAAAATAGGCAATAAAAAAGTATTAAATAAGACGATAAATAACAAGCCTATAATCACATTTTTAAAAGTAGAATTGACTTCAATAAATTTATAACATTTCTTCATAATTATATTTTAGTAAATGTTTTTTCAATAATTTGCCAGCTACCATTAATTTTCATCAAAGTTAAGTAATCAACATAACTAATTTTATCATAGTCAAAAGATGTTTGAAAATTAGCAATATTATTAATTACACTACCATCGATAATAGTAGTTTTAGGTTTTTGAATTCCATCAGATCTTACTTTTTTTAAATAATCTTCTAAAGTTATTTTAAAATTTTCATTATTTTTAACTGTATGTAAAAGTGCATTTTTTGAAAAAGAAACTTTTAGCAAATCTATATTGGCTGTTTTACGGCCTTCAAAATAATTATTAACTGTTTTTTCAATTTCTACAAAGTCATTTTCTTCATTAAAAAAAAGTGCCAATGTATTATTGTACTTTGATGCTGCATTTATATATGGAAAATGCCCTTCATTATGAAAGGTATGTATTTTAGCTTTAGGATATGTTTTCTTTAAATTTTTACGTAATATTTTTTCTACTAAAGGGTCATTGTCAGATTCAATTATTAATTTAGGAATGCGCTCAATATCATAATTGTTTTTAATAGCAAAAGGATTAATTATTACTTGATATCTATTGATAAATTGCTTTTTTGAAAAAGGCAAACTTGGTAAAAATGCTGCTAATAGTTTGGAGTTTTTGGCTGCTGGAACTAATTTAGCATTTAATTGTTTTTCTCCTAATTTAGAAATCAATATTTCGGGCAACCATGGTATAATTTGACTTTTCTTTTTGTTTTTTGTTGTAATTATATTGTTTACAGGAAAAGTGTTTCCAAAAACAGCTTTCTCAACTTTATTAGGTACTTCTTGAACTAAATATTGTAAAATATATCCGCCCATAGATGTTCCAACACCATAAAAAGTGTCTATTTTTTCTACTTCTAAAATTTTTAAAATTCCTTTTTTTGCTTTTTCTAATGAATTTACATTCTCTGGCAAAGAATAACTAATTACTCTGTAATCATTCTCAAAATATTTTATTTGCTGCCACCACAAATCATAAGCACCACCCATTCCGTGTAAAAACAAAATGGTTTTTTTTCCTTTTCCGCCAACATAATATTTCCAATCTTGACCATTTACTTTAACTGATTTTACAGATCTTGCCTGAAATTTTTTCAATGAAATAGACGCTTCATCTTTTAAATTATAATGTTTAAAAAAATCTTTTTGTGTTGACGGAATAAAATAACTTGTTACTACAAAAAGTAGTACTGCAAGAGTTAATAATTTTAGTTTTTTCTTCATAAATTTAAAATTTTGGACAATCCTTTAAAAATACATATTTTTTATTATCAAAATCCATTTTACAATAATAATGGTTTAAGCCATTAGTTAGCATTAAATACTTAGCATTTAGTTCTAAATTATATCGTGCTATTTGATCAAAAACAGCTTGTGTAATTTTTACTTTTGGCGCTTTACATTCTACTATCAATTCATGCGCTCCTTGACTATTAAAAATTAAAATGTCAAATCGTTTTGACAATTGGTTAACCTTTATTTCTTTTTCAATTGCAATTAAACTTTTAGGGTAGTTTTGTTCTTTTATTAAAAACTGAACCACATGTTGTCTAACCCATTCTTCTGGTGTAAGAAATATATTTTTCTTACGTATTTCATCAAAAATATAAATTTTATCTTTTTTTTTTGATAATCTAAATTTGTATTCTGGCAAATTAAGTTTTTGCATTTTACTCATGATGATAAGGTTCGTTACGTAAAATTGTAAAAGCTCTATATATTTGTTCTACTACAAATATGCGAACCATTTGGTGTGAAAAAGTCATTTTTGACAAAGATATTTTTTCATTTGCTTTTTGATAAATTTTGTCTGAAAAACCATAAGGTCCACCAATAACAAATACCAATTGTTTAATACCTGAATTCATTTTTTTTTGCAAATATTTTGAAAATTCTACAGAACTAAATTGTTTGCCTTTTTCATCTAATAAAATAACAACATCGCTTGGCTGCATTTTTTTTAAAATAAGCTCACCTTCTTTTTCTTTTTGCTGCTTTTCTGATAAATTTTTGAATTTTTTTAAATCTGGAATTATCTCCAATTCAAAATTTATGTAGTACTTTAATCTATTTTGAAAAAGCGCAATAATATTCTGCATTTCTTTATTATCGGTTTTGCCAATTGCGATAAGCTTTACATTCATTAGATTTATTATTTAAATAAAATTGAAATTTTAACAAATATACATTATTTTACATTCTTACTATTTTTTTTAATTATCACAATAATTAAGAAAAGGGGATTTATCCTTTAATTAATCATTTTATACTTTGTACATTTGCTGTAATATTTAATTTAAAGCATTCATTATGAAAACATTCAAACAAATTACATTTATTTTTATTTCTGTACTTTTATTAAACTCTTGTAACCAAGCAGAAAAATTAAGTCAGATAGATATTGATACTACATTAAAAAAATCAATTA
>JALSLZ010000049.1 GCA_026988075.1 Flavobacteriaceae bacterium | reverse complement strand
TACAAGTAAACACACAAAATATACTGTTTATTGCTGGTGGTGCTTTTGATGGCATTGAACGAATTATTGGTCAACGTTTAAATATGCAAGCGGTTGGTTATTCTGCTTCTTTATCCGATGAAAAAGTAGATACCGAAAATCTATTGCAATATGTAATTCCTAAAGATATTAGAGATTTTGGTTTGATACCAGAAATTGTAGGAAGACTTCCCGCACTAACTTATATGTATCCTTTAGACGAAAAAACACTTCGATCAATATTAACAGAACCAAAAAACTCGATCATTAAACAATATGTTAAGTTGTTCGAAATGGACGACATTGTACTTAAAATAGAAGAAAAAGCACTTCAATACATTGTAAAAAAAGCATTAGAATATAAGTTAGGTGCAAGAGGTTTACGTTCATTGTGTGAAGCTATTTTAACTGATGCTATGTTTGAATTACCAGGTTCTGACATTAAAGAATTGGTTGTTTCTGAAAATTATGTAAAAGACAAATTAACACAAACAAAGTTGAAAAAACTTAAAGTAGTATCATAAACTTATCGTTTTATCAATGCATCTATTTCTTAAAAAACAAGAGAAAAAGATTTTAAAATAATACCGATTGTTTATTGGTGTTTTATAGTAGTAAAAACACATACATTTAATAAGACTTATTAAATGTATGTGTCTTGTATTTATTTTAATATTTTTAAAAATAAGAAAAATGAAAAAAGTAATCGTACTAATTATAACAGCTATTTTATTTATTGGTTGTTCTTCAACAAAAATAACAGCACAAGCTAACAAACAAATAACATTAGAAGATATTTGGAAAAACAGAACATTTAGACCTCAATATCTTGGCGGTTTTAATGCTGCAAAAAAAGGTGACTTCTACTTTGTCATAAACAATCGAGGCGCACAATTAGATAAATACAGTTACAAAACATTAGAAAAAGTTAAAACACTCGTTGATGCGACTAACCTTAACGGAATAAACTCATTATTTAATTATACATTTAATGATGATGAAACCAAACTAATTATCGGTACTGAAAATCAACAAATTTATCGCCATTCATCTAAAGGCATATATTTCGTTTATGATTTAAATACAAAAAAATTAACTAAAATATCTGATAATCAAATACAAGAACCTACTTTTTCTCCTAACGGAAATAAAGTTGCTTTTATGTATAAAAATAATCTTTATTACAAAAATTTAACCACAAACACAACCAAACAATTTACCTTTGACGGAGAAAAAAACAAAATAATTAATGGTATAACCGATTGGGTTTATGAAGAAGAATTTGCTTTTGTAAGAGCATTTGAATGGAATAATACATCCGATAAAATCGCATTTATTCGTTTTGACGAAACCAAAGTTCCTGAATTTTCTATGGATATTTTTGGCGATAATTTATATCCAACACAACAGGTGTTTAAATACCCTAAAGCTGGAGAAAACAATGCAGAAGTTTCTCTTTTTATGTATGATTTAAATACTAATAATAGTAAAGTTGTTACAATGGGAGAATCACAACAATATTACATTCCAAGAATGCAATGGAATAGCAAAAATAAACTTTGTGTAACTACTTTAAACCGCCATCAAGATAATTTAAACCTAATATTTGTTAACGGAAATACACTTCAAAATAAAGTGATCCTAAACGAAAAAGACAATGCTTATATCGATGTAACCGATAATCTTACTTTTTTAAATGACAATTCTTTTATTTGGACAAGCGAAAAAGATGGTTTTAATCACATATACCATTATTCAGAAACAGGAAAGTTAATAAACCAAGTAACAAAAGGCAATTGGGAAGTAACTAATTATTATGGTTATGATGATAAAACCGCTCGTATTTATTTTCAATCAACACAAGATGGTTCTATTAACCGTACTATTGCTACAATTAATTTAGACGGTACAAATCTTAAAAAATTATCTGTTAAAACAGGAAGTAATTCCGCTGCTTTTAGTAAAAGCTATAATTATTACATAAATACGTTTTCGAACGCTAAAACACCAACAATTTACACATTAAACAAAGCGAAAACAGGTAAAGAATTAAAAATTATTAAAGAAAACTCAGCCGTTTCATCGCTTGTCGCTCAATATAATTTTCCTGAAAAAGAGTTTACAACCCTAAAAACTGAAACAGGAGAATTTAATATGTGGATGATGAAACCACGTAATTTTGATGCAGCAAAAAAATATCCGTTATTTATGTATCAATATTCAGGTCCTGGAAGTCAACAAGTAACTAACCGTTGGCATTATTCAAACGATTATTGGCACGCTATGCTTACCCAAAAAGGATATATTGTTGTTTGTATTGATGGTAGAGGAACAGGAAAAAAAGGACGTGATTTTAAAAAAATAACCCAAAAAGAATTGGGTAAATATGAAATTGAAGATCAAATAAACTCGGCTAAAGAACTCGGTAAAAGAAGTTATATTGATAAAAATCGTATTGGTATTTGGGGTTGGTCGTTTGGTGGTTACATGTCAAGTTTAGCTATTACAAAAGGTGCCGATACTTTTAAGATGGCAATTGCTGTTGCACCAGTAACTTCATGGCGTTTTTACGATAGTATTTATACAGAACGCTACATGCAAACTCCACAAGAAAACGCAAGTGGTTACGATAATAATTCTCCTATAAATTTCGCAAAACTACTAAAAGGAAAATACTTACTTATTCATGGAACAGGAGATGATAATGTTCACGTACAAAACACCATGCGAATGGTAAATGCTTTAGTAAACGAAAATAAACAATTCGATTTATTTGTATATCCTGATAGAACACATGGTATTTATAGTACTCGTAATGATAGATTACACCTTTATAAAAAAATGACGGACTTTATTGAAAATAATTTATAACCTAATTTAGTAACAATTACAAATTTTTCAAAAGCTTAATTGTTTTTGTAGGGTTTTCACTTTTAAAAACAAAGGAACCTGCAACTAAAACATCTGCTCCAGCAGCAAGTAGTTTTGCACCTGTTTCAGCGTTAACACCACCATCAATTTCTATCAATGCTTTAGAACCTGATTTTTCGATAATATCTTTTAGCTGAATTACTTTTTTATAGGTGTTTTCTATAAAAGATTGACCTCCAAAACCAGGGTTAACACTCATTATTAAAACAACATCAACATCTCTAATTACATCTTCTAAAACGGAAATTGGCGTATGTGGGTTTAAAGAAACTCCAGCTTGCATACCTTCGTTTTTAATTGCTTGTATTGTTCTGTGCAAATGCGGACAAGCTTCGTAGTGTACTGTTAAAATATTTGCTCCAACTTTTTTAAATGTTTTAATGAACTGGTCTGGGTTAACTATCATTAAATGAACATCTAATGTTTTATTAGCATATTTCTTTATTGCAGAAACAACTGGCATACCAAAAGAAATATTTGGCACAAAAACACCGTCCATTACATCAATATGAAACCAATCTGCCGCACTATTATTAATCATTTCTATATCTCGCTGTAAATTTGCGAAATCTGCTGCTAAAATTGAAGGTGCTATTTTATGTGACATCTATATAAAGTTATTATTTAAGTAATATTATATAAAAAAAGCAGCTAATTTATATTAACTGCTTATTTATTTTAATAATGGAATTTATCCAAGGTATGTTTTTAATATTTTAGATCTTGAAGTATGTTTTAATCTACGAATTGCTTTTTCTTTAATTTGTCTTACTCTTTCACGAGTCAATTCAAACGTTTCACCAATCTCTTCTAAAGTCATTGGATGACCTTCACCCAAACCAAAATACAACAAAATAACATCTGCCTCTCTTGGCGTAAGTGTATCTAAAGCTCTTAATATTTCTGTTTTAAGAGATTCGTGTATTAAACTTTTATCTGGAATTGGAGATTCTCCAGAGCGCAATACATCGTAAAGATTAGAGTCTTCACCTTCAATTAACGGAGCGTCCATAGAAACATGACGACCAGAATTTTTCATAGATTCTTTTACATCACTAACCGACATATCTAATTCTTTTGCAATCTCTTCTGGCGATGGCGGTCTTTGATTATCTTGTTCTAAACGAGCAAAAGTTTTATTAATTTTATTTATAGACCCAATTTTATTTA
>JALSLZ010000048.1 GCA_026988075.1 Flavobacteriaceae bacterium | reverse complement strand
TACTATCTGCTAATGTAGGTTGTTTTTGTATTTTCATAAGTTAAAAATACAACTTTATATTCTGATTATCAAATATTTAATGGTGTTTTTTTAACTAATTTAGTTCGTTTTCCCTTGCAACGGTCTTGGATTAATGATTTGTTGAGGTTCTACATTGTGTAATTGTATGATGTTTTCTTGCATAACTTGGTTTTTTAATTGTTATGCAACAAATAAAGGTTAGGGTATTTTTAGGGTTTCCCTAAATCGTATTAAGTAGGTTTATTTAGGTGTAAAACCTATTGAAATAAGTTTTTGATTAATTTTAGCAACTGTTTTTTTGGTATTAAATGGGTTGTTTTTTTGATTAACGGTATTATTTAAAATAGGGTTTATCATAGGTTGAACACTAACGTTTTTTATTCCTGTAATACCACTAATCGCATTTGCTAAAGCATTTGTAGATACTGAAAAAGGCTGTTGCTCTCTCAAAAAATCTAAAACGCCTAATTGTGTAAGCATTATTATTTTCTCCGTATTATTAGTGTTACTTAAATCAATAGCATTATTAAGGTCATTTTTAGTTTCAAAACTCTGTATAACTTTAGACAGTTCATAAACAACAAATTTTAAGATTGGAATTAATCTATTATCTATAATGCTTTTAATCATATAATCTAATAAATTATTTTCTGTGATATGCTTTTCAAATTGAATATTATTAGATAATTCTGTACTATTATTTAATAAAACTGTTAAATGTTTATGTTTATATTCTAATAAATCTTTATACTTTTTTCCTTTTACGACCCCTTTAGTGATTTTTGCTTTTTTTTCATATTTATCAAAAAACGGAATAACAACCTCATCAAAATCATTATAGGTTTTGATATGGTTAAACTTGAATTTATTTAATAATTCTGTTGTATTTTCAATAAAATCATTTAGATTAAAAAATATATCGTTACTCATAGTTTTTTTAACGTTTGTTATTAATTTTCTTGACGTAGTAAATATTCTTTATTTTTTACCACGTATTAATTAACGTGGTAAATTATTGTTGTTTTTTTCCACGTTAAAAACAACAACGTAAATTTTATTACTTTTTTTCTGTGTTACTAACCAATACATTAATTAAATTGGTGTTAATATAATAGTTTGACTTTCCTGTTTTAGTCTTTTCTAATAAACCTATTTTAGTAATAGCATCTAAATAATTTAATGCTGTACGTTTACTTACTTGTAATTCTGTTTCTAAAAAATCTGTTTTCGTATAAGGATTGCTAAACAAAACATTTAAAATATCTTGACTGTAAATCTTAGGTAATTCTGTTCTTAACTTAATTTTATATTCTTGCATCAATTCTTTAATATTGGTAATTAAAGTAATGGTTTGCTTTGCCGTAACCTCAACACTTTTTAAGAAATACAAAATCAAACTTTCCCAGTCGTTTTTTAATCGTACATTTTGTAGTACGGTGTAATAATCTGCTTTGTTTTGCGTGATGTATCTACTTAAATACAAAATCGGAATATCTAACAAACCTTGCTGTACTAAATACAAAATATTTACTATTCTACCTGTTCTGCCGTTACCGTCATAAAAAGGGTGTATGCTTTCAAATTGATAGTGTATTATTGCCATTTTTATTAAACTATCTAAATCTGAAAAATTAGCATCATTAATATATTTTTCAAGGTTTGCCATTAGGTCTAAAATTTCCTCTTTTTGTTGAGGTGGTGTATAAACTACTCTGCCTTGTGAGTTAATTAGTCTTGTTCCTGCTTGGGTTCTAAATCCTGCGTTATTTTCTAATAACTGTTTTTGAATTTGTAAGATATGTTTGTTTAATAGTAGTTTTTCTTTTCGTACTATTTTAAATCCCAATTTTAAACCACGAGCATAATTATACACTTCTTTTGCTGATTGGCTCTTACTTTCAATAAGTATATTTTCTTTGTACAAATCATCGTGAGTAGTTACAATGTTTTCAATTTCGGAACTATCCTTTGCCTCTTGTAATGTCAAAGTATCAATTAAAATATTCTCATTAGGTATTGTCTTTGCAGTTCCTTTTAATTCTGCTAAATACCGATGTGCTTTAGATAACTGTTTAAATATCTTTACCGTTTCTAATTCTGTATTTGGTGGTAATGGTGGAAGTTTAAAATCCATATTGTTTTTATTGATTGATTGCTATTTTTTTTACTACTCTTAAATTCGTTTGTTTCTTTGCTTTTTCCGTTTGCTTTAAATAGTATTCTGCTATCTGTTGGGCGTGGTCTATTCCTGTTTTACCGATATAATTTAAAAAGGTTTTTTCTGTTGAATGTCCTGTAATACTCATTATTAAAGGTGTTGGCATTTGTCCATAATTATTAGATGCAAATGTACGTCTTAAATCGTGTGAGGTTATTAATTCGTGCTTTGGATATTTGCCTAATACTCGCCTTTTAACTTCTGTTACATATTTGTAGCCCTCTGTAATAGTGTCAATCCCTGCAATTCTACAAACGTCTTTTAAGTGTTTATTAAATTTCTGAATACTAATTTTATAAGGAAAACCATATTGTAAAAGGGTTTCCATTTGTGGCGAAAATGGTATTACTACATTTTTATTTCCTTTTTGTTGGGTTAGTTCAATTAGTTTTAAATTACTTCTGTATGTTATATTATTTTCGTTGAGGTTTAACAAGTCATTGCCACGTTGCCCAATCATTGCACCTAATAATAACCATTTTTTAGTATTGATTAAGGCATCACGTTTAAACTCGGTTTGTTCTATTTGTTTAAGTTCGGTTTCGGTCAAATAAATAATATAATCGTTTTTTGTTTTAATTCCAGTAACGTTTTTTAATTGTGTACTGGTTTCAACACCTCTTAATTGTGCATCTAAACAAACGGTTTTTATATCAGATAATTTTTTTTGTGTATTCCCGTTGTTATAATTTTGTTTTTGCATAAATTCTAAAAATGAGGAAACAAATTTTAAATCAATATCTTTTACTTTTAAGATTGTTTTCTTTTGGGTTTGGTATCTTTCAATGATTAATTTTAAACCCTTATAGGCGTTTATTCTGCTAACCGATAAACCAACACCACCTTTACCATTTTTACGAGTAGATGCCGTATTAATTATCCTTTGTATGCTGTCTATTAATAAATTGCTTTGTATTCCTATTTTTTGAACACGATTAAAATATAAATCTATTCGATAACTTAACCAATCGCCATTTATTTCTGTTCCGATACTATTTGCATCGTTGAGGTCTTGAAGTATGGTATTGGTTAAATTTCTTAAATTAGAGGTTAGATTTTTATTTGTAGGGTTGTTTTGTTTTGGTAATCCAGTTGCCTTACTCCAATCTTTTGAATTAATATTTAAACCTGTTTTACGTTGGTAACTAATATATTTAGGTTTTTCATCTTTTTTAGTTTTTGCTCGACCTAATGAAAGTCGTAAATAAATTGGTGCGTTTTCTGTTTTGCTGTGAAGTCGGTATTTTATTGTTGCCATAAGATGAACATTTTGAACAATACAAAAATAATAAAAATAAATAAGTTCGCCAACATCTCGCCAACATTTTTACAATAATAATAAATACTATGCAATTGTATGCAATTATTTAAACTTAATAAAACAAAGGGCTTATATTGTATTTATTGAGTTTTGTCAATGTTTTAAAGGGTTTTAGGAATGGTTGAAATAGAGGGTTTTCGTTCCCGTCCCGAGTACTTAAACCGTTGTTAATCTTTTGATTTTCAACGGTTTTTTTGTTTTTTTTACCTTTTTATTTAGTCCGTAGATGCTTTTTTATCTTTATTTACATAAGGTTAACTAATAAAAAGAGTTTAAATTAACGATTTTGTAGTGTGATTTGGAGTGTTTAAGGGTTTATGCAATGGTTATCGTTGTTGTAAGTATTCTGTTCAATTCTAACAAAATTAGAAAATATTCATTCAGAAAAAATAGAATTAGATTAGAACTTTGAAAGTGATATTTAATACTACTTAAATTCAACTTATAAACGCGACTTTTCGAAGTCCTAATCTAATTATATTTTTTCAGAAGAAAAAGGAACTGAGTTCCTTCTTCTTTCTGAATGGATATTTTTCTAATTTTGTGGCTTCGTCCAAAAAGTTACATTATG
>JALSLZ010000047.1 GCA_026988075.1 Flavobacteriaceae bacterium | reverse complement strand
CCATTTCAAACTTTGATAAATGCTCAGAAAATAATTGAACTTATTTAGTTTTCATTAATAATTTGTAACTTTGCACAGTATTAAAACAGCAAAGTATGAATTATGATAATTTATTGATAGAAATCAATAACTCAGTTGCAAAAATAACTATTAATAGAGAAAGAAAGCTTAATGCTTTAAATAAAGACACGATACACGAACTACATAAAGCATTTGACAATTTAAATTTAAATAAAACTGTAAAAGTTATTATTTTAACAGGAAGTGGTACAAAGGCATTTGTTGCTGGCGCTGATATTTCTGAATTTGCAGATTTTGATGTTTCGCAAGGTGAAGAATTAGCGCAAAAAGGACAAGAGATTTTATTTAATTTTATTGAAAATTTAAGAACACCTGTAATTGCTGCTATTAATGGTTTTGCGCTTGGCGGAGGATTGGAGTTAGCAATGGCATGTCATTTTAGAGTAGCTTCTGATAATGCGAAAATGGGCTTGCCCGAAGTTTCATTAGGTGTAATACCTGGTTATGGAGGCACGCAAAGGTTGCCACAATTAATTGGTAAAGGCAAGGCAATGGAGTTAATAATGACTGCAAATATGCTTACTGCAAATGAAGCCAAAGATTACGGCTTAGTAAACCATGTTGTATCAATAGATGAATTATTGCCGTTGTGCGAAAAATTAGCCAATCGTATTTCTAAAAATTCATCAACAGCTATTGCAAGTGCTATCAAATCAATTAATGCCAGCAGTAATGAAAATGGTTATCATGTTGAGGTTGAAGAGTTCGGTAAATGCTTTGGGACAGATGATTTTAAGGAAGGTACTTCTGCATTTTTAGAAAAAAGAAAACCTAATTTTGAATAATTTTAGTATTTTAGCATTTATATATAATATATACTACTAACTATATAGCATGTCAGAGTTTATTAAACCAAACAATATTAACGAAGAAATAATGTTAGACCCTAACAAGGTACTAATGTGTAAAACCGATAAAAAAGGTGTTTTTGAGTTTGCAAATGATTATTTTATAGAAGTTTCAGGCTACGAAGAATACGAGCTGATGGGCAAATCTATGTTTTGTATTCAACATCCCGATATGCCTGAAGTTATTTTTAAAATGATGTGGGAAAAACTACTCTCTAAAAAAGATTTCCATGTAGTTGTTAAAAATTTAGCTAAAAACGGGCGATACTATTGGTCTATTATCAATTTTACATTTAAAGAAGATAGTAAAGGTGAAATTGCATCAATATATAGTAAAAGAAAAGCAGCTAACGAAAAATCGAAAGACTTTTTCTCTAAGTTATACAAAACCCTTCTTGTGTTAGAAAAAAAGAATGGTGTAGGTGCTTCTGAACGTTATATGATTGGTTTTTTAGAAGAAAGACAGATTGATTTTCAAACTTTAGTAAAAAGTTTCCATAGCGATAAATTATTTGACGTTGATAGTAATAAGGTAAAAACACAAGTAAAACCAAAATCGGTAAATACATCAGTAATTAAAGAAAAAAAAGCAGTTAATATTAAAGGTATTGAAGAAAGAATAAATACTTTATCAAATGATTCTTTAGAAATCAAAAAAACAAAATCTAAAAAAGGTTTGTTTCAAAAATTGTTTGGTAAGACAGACGAAGAAATAGCAGAAGAGAATAGAAGAAAGGGTAAAAAATAATTATTTTTTACCATTCCATTCATTATAAAATTGCTCTAAAAATTGTTCCATAAAAAGATGTCTGTCTAAAGCTATTTTACGAGCTGTTTTGGTATTCATTTTATCTTTTAAGATTAATAATTTTTCATAAAAATGATTAATTGTCGGTGCATTTGATTTTTTATACTCTTCTTTTGTTTGGTGTAAATTTGGTTTTATTGCAGGGTTGTAAATAGTTCTGTTTTTGTATCCACCGTAATTAAATGCTCTCGTTATACCAATAGCACCAATTGCATCTAATCTGTCAGCATCTTGAACCACTTGTAATTCTAACGAATTGAATGCCGCTTTTTTATCAATATTTTTACTGTAAGACATGTTTGCAATAATGCTTATGATATGAAGTACTGATTTTTCGTCTAATTCTTGCTTATGTAAATACGCTTTGGCTTTATTAGGTCCAATATTTTCATCACCATTATTAAATTTAGAGTCCGCAATATCATGCAATAAAGCAGCTAATTTGACAATAAGTATATCTACTTTTTCAGTTTTAGCAATTAACATAGCGTTTTTATAAACACGTTCTATATGAAACCAATCGTGACCGCTTTCTGCATTTTTTAATTCGTGTTTTACAAATTCAATTGTATTATTTATTAGTGTGACGTTTTTCATTTATTTTTTAGTAATTATAAGTAACCATAAAAATGGAATTATTTCTTTTTATAAACATTTTTTTTGATGTAAAAGTGTTTCGGTATTAAAATATCGTTAATAGTTCAAATATAAAAAAATCCTGCTTAAAAAAACAGGATTTATAAATTTGTTATTTGCTAAAATAGATTAACAGTGTTCTTCAAAAGCACCTACTAAATTTGCAGCTATTGCTTGGGCAGATCTGCCTTCAATATGGTGTCTCTCTAACATATGCACAATATTACCATCTTTAAATAAAGCAATACATGGTGATGAAGGAGGAAAAGGAATCATAAATTCTCTTGCTTTATCGGTTGCTTCTTTATCAACACCAGCAAAAACTGTGGTTAAATTAGTTGGTATTTTGTCAAATGCTAAAGCCGCAATTGCGCCAGGTCTTGCAGTTCCAGCAGCACATCCACAAACAGAATTAACCATTACAAGTGTTGTTCCGTCTTTTTTTATTGCGCTTTCAACTTCTTCTGATGTTGTTAACGAGGTGAAACCAGCATTTTCTAATTCTAATTTCATTGGTTTTACTAATTCTTCTGGATACATATTATTTTATTTTGTTATAAATATTTTCAAAGACAAATATAGTAGAAAAATGTATCTTTGAACGCTAAATATAATTAATATTCAAATGTGTAACATTATTCACATAAACAGACTAATTTAGTATAAAACAAAAAATATGGCAATTGCAAAATGGTTAGGTACAAGTTTAGGATGGGCTTTTGGTGGTCCAATTGGTGCATTATTAGGTTTTCTTCTTGGCACTGCTGTTGATGAAACTATAGAATCTGATAAAAAAAAAATACCCTATAATAAAAAACGTCAATCAAATAAAAACCGAGCTAAAAGACAAAAAGACAATACAAAACCAGGTGATTTTGAATTGAGTTTCTTAATACTTTCGGCGGTAATTATTAAAGCAGACGGAAAAATTGATAAAAGGGAATTAGAATATGTTAGGCAATATTTTATGGAGATCTATGGTGTTGATAGAGCAGAAAAAGCCTTTAAACTTTTTAACGGCATCATGAAAAAACACGTTGCTACAACTACTATATGTGCGCAAATTAGAGAGCACATGGATCATGATTCTCGTTTGCAATTAATTCATTTCCTTTTCGGAATATCGCAAGCAGATAACGAAGTACACGATGCAGAAGTAGAGGAAATTAGAAAAATCGCAGGTTATCTTTATATTAATGAAAAGAATTTTCTTTCGATAAAAGCGATGTTTTATGATGATTCGAAAAGCGCATATCAAATATTAGAAATTAAAGATAGTGCCACAAATGATGAGGTAAAAAAAGCATACAGAAAAATGGTTAAAAAACACCATCCTGATAAATTGCAACATTTAGGGCAAGAGCATGTAAAAGTGGCGCAAGAAAAATTTAGAGAAATTCAAAAAGCTTATGAAATAATTCAAAAAGAAAGAGGTTTGTAAGTTGAAAAGTGAAAAATGAAAAATGAAAAGTGAAAAATGAAAAATGAAAAGTGAAAAATATTAAGTGATAAACCTTAAATGATAAACGTCACAATCATTAAATTGCTAATCTAAAAATAACAAACTTATTTTTTTAAAATAACCATCATTTCTTGTTGTAATTTCAAAGCACTTTCCTTTGCTTTTTCAGCAAAATCTTCTTTGTTAGATGCGTAAATAATCCCTCGTGAAGAGTTTACAAGCAAGCCTACTTCATTATTTAATCCATATTTGCAAACTTCTTGTAAATTTCCGCCTTGTGCGCCAATACCTGGTACTAATAAAAAATGATTTGGTATAATTTTACGAATTCCTTTAAAATATTCAGGTTTTGTAGCTCCAACTACAAACATCAAAT
>JALSLZ010000046.1 GCA_026988075.1 Flavobacteriaceae bacterium | reverse complement strand
TGCAGGTGAATCTTTTGAAGAGTTGATTGATAAATATAAAACGGCATTAATCAATCATTATAAAGTATCTGCTGAGCAATGTAAATTAATAAACACCACGAAAGCGCCCGTTATTGCAATGGGACATTTATTTGCTACAGGCGGTTCAATTTCTGATAGTGAACAAAATATTTATGTTGGCACATTAGGTCATATTGGTGCAGAAGATTTTCCAACCTATTTTGATTATATAGCTTTGGGGCATTTACACAGACCCCAAGTAATAGGTGGCAATGATAAAATTAGGTATTCTGGCTCGCCACATATTTTGAGTTTTAGTGAAATTAATTATGATAAGAAAATAATTATTATCACAGTAGAAGATAATAAGGTTAGTAAAATAGAGGACAGTGTAATCCCACGTTTTAGAGAGTTTTATAAACTGACTGGAACAATGACAGCATGTATTGATGAGTTTTCAAATGTTATTTCAAATTCGTATGAATTAACACCTTGGGTTGAAATAGTATTGAATGAAAATAACGCTATAAATACGGATGAGCTAAAAATAGCTGCCGAAAAATATTCGTTTGAAGTTTTGAAAATTGCTTTAAAAAACCAGCGGAAAATTAAAGGAATCGAAGAGTTATTAAAAAACACAAAATCAATTAAAGAATTATTGCCCACTGAAGTTTTTAAATTAAAATGTGAAGAAATGGGTTTTGACTTAGAGGAAAGTCCAAAAATATGGGACGCTTTTAATGAGATTTTACAAATAGTTAAAAACCAATAAAAGCGGATAGCTATGAAAATTTTAAAAATAGAATTACAAAATATAAATTCATTAAAATCGGATTTGCCTATTGTAATAGATTTTGAAAGTAACCAATTTAAAGATGTCGGTTTATATGCTATTACAGGTTCTACTGGAGCAGGAAAAACCACTATTTTAGACGCAATAACTATTGCGTTATATCATAATGTACCACGTTTTAATGGTGTAAAAGGTTCGTTGATCGACGTTGTAAGTCATAGTGCAAATGATGCATTTACTAGAGTGACCTTTGAAAATAATACGATTATATATGAAGCGTATTGGAGTATTAGAGTAGCCGATAAATCAGGGAAAAAGTATAAGAATCCGAAGGAAGAAGTTAGCTTAAAAAATTTGAGTACTGGTGCTATTTTGGCCAGTCAAAAAAGGAAGCTAATCTTAGAAGTAAATAGAGTTACTCAATTAGATTATATTCAGTTTTTAAGATCTGTAATGTTGGCTCAAGGTGAATTTGCCTCGTTTTTATCGGCTAAAGGACCAGAAAAAGGAAAATTATTGGAACAAATTACTGGTGAACAGATTTATAAAAAAATTGGTCAAGGTATTTTGGATAGAAAATCAACAGAAGATAATAAATTAAGAGAAATTCAAGCAAAAATTAATTCTGATGATGTTTTAACTAATGATGATAAAATAGAATTATCTCAAAAAGATAAAATACTTAACACTGAAGTAAGTAAAATAGAAAAAGAAATAACATCAATTCAAGCAATAGTTAGTTGGTATATAAATTTTCAGGAGTTAAATAACAAATCAAGAAAGTTAAATCAATATTTTGAAAATTTAGATGTTTTTATTGCAAAAAATAAAACGGAATTGGAGTTGTTAAATTTAAATGAGAAGGCAGAGCCATTTAAAGAACTTATTCAGAACCTTAATAGAACAGAGAAAGATACTATTGAGAAATCGAACCAATTAAAAACAATAGAGTATGAATTGACTCAGCTAAAACCGAAAATTATAAGTTTAGATAAATTATTTAAAAAGCAATCGACAGAATTAAACGTTGCAGATAAAGAATTTACCAAATGGTTGCCTAAGTTTGATTTAATTACAAAGTTAGACGGTCAATTAAAAAATGAATATGATAAAAAGCAGAATTCAAAGCAAGAATTAGATAAATTAACTCAGCAAATTAAATCATTGAAAGGTGAAAAAAATAAATTGTCTAAAGATTTAATTGATAATGAATTAAAAATTAAAAACAATGAAAAATTTGCAGCTAAAAATCAATTTTTAAAAGAGGTAGATTCTGAAATATCAAATTGGACAAGAGAGTTAACCACTTTGAATGCTAATAAAAAAACACTAAATGTTGATTCAATTTTTATTGCTCAAAAAAAGAAAGAGGTAAATAACACTACTGATGATTTAAAAAAGAAGAATGAACTTTTCATTAGAAAATTAGCGAAAATTGAAGAAATTGAAAAAGAATTTTTGACCCTTTCAGAACAATTGTCTAAAAATAATATAGCTGATTTATTAGTTGAAAAAAAGAAGCTATCTTTAGCTGAATCAAATTGGATACAATTTAAAACACTTTCAGAGCAAACAATTAAAGCTGAAAAATATTTGACTGATTTAATTGCTCAAAAAAAAATATTTTTGACGGATTTAGAAACTGCTAAAAAACAACTTATAGCAGTCAAAAAACAAATTGAAACCCAAGAAGAAAAAGTTGCTGATGCAGATAAAATATTAACTTTAGAAAAAAGCATTTCTAAATATAAAGAAGATCGCCAAAACTTAATAAAGGGTGAAGCTTGTGGTTTATGCGGCTCAAAAGAACATCCATTTACCGAAAATTTAATATCAATTGGTGTTTCAAAATCTGAATTAGAATTAAACACACGAAAAGAAAAATTAAAAACATTAACAGATTCTAAAAACAAATTAGATAATTATAAAGTTGAATTAAATACAAAAATTGATAATTCAACTGAACTAATCATATCAAAAACAGAAGAGTTAAAGGTTCTTAAATCAAAAGCAAAAGAATTAAATATTAATTGTGAGTTAACCAATGCAGCTAAAATTGATATTCAATTAAATTTATCAACTAAACATATCAATTCATTAGATTTAACTTTACAAGTAGCACAACAATTGCAAATCAAAAAAGATGAATTGACAGAAAGTATTAAGACACAAAACCAAGCTGTTAGCTCATTAAAAGCAGATGTTGCAGCACTTAATGAGAAAATTAGAAATTCAAAAACTGAAATTGACACTAAACAAAAAACAATAGATAAATTAATCAAAACTTGTAATGGTTTAGAAAATGATTTAGAAGTCAAACTAGCTAAATTCAATTATGAATTGCCATCTGCTGAACATGCAAACTTATTTATTCAAAATATTGAAGAGTCGATTGCTAATTATAATAAAAATCAAAAAGTCTTAGATTCATTAAAGGCTAATGTTGAGGTAATTAATACTAAATCAAACAATAATAATAAGCAGTTAGAAACGCAACTTAAAGCTCAAAGTAGCTACATTGAAATCATCAGTAAATGTGATGTGAAATCAGGTAAATTAAAAACTGAACGCATTAGTATTTTGCCAATTAACCTTACCGTAGAGAGTAAAAGGAAAAATTTACAATCTGTAAAAAATAAATTAACTAAAAAAGTTGAATTGAGTAAAATTGACCTGCAAAAATTATTAGATACTAAAACAGAAAAAGAAGCTTTAAAAGTCAAAAACAATAAAGAACAAAAGAAATTAAATGAAGATTTAGCCAATTTAAAGACGGCACTAAATCTTCAAATAGATACTAGTGATTTTGAATCAAAACAAGATATCGAAAATGCATTATTGACTAAAGAAAATAAATTAAAGTTTACTAAAAATAAAGAGCAAATAAAAGAGAAGAAAGTTAGATTAAAAGCGTTAAAAAACGAAAATACAAAAGATAAGGAAGCTTTAAATAAATCCAAAAAATTTGATATTTCAGAAGTCGAAAGCAAATTAGTTTTAGAAGGTTTGAAAATAAAAAACAAAGAATTTTTAACTGAAAGAGGTAAAATAGTTGAAGCGTTTAGAAAAGATCAAGAAATAAGAGATAGAAATCAAGAAATTTATAAAAAGATTGATACACAAGCCGAAGTTTGTAGTGTGTGGAAGGAATTATTTAAAATCATAGGTAATTCAAAAGATGCCTTTAATGTATATGTACAACGCCTAACTTTGAAACATTTATTAGATCTTGCTAATGTGCATTTGTACAAATTAAATAAGCGTTATTCCTTAAAAATGGAAGAGAGTTATAAGCCAAAAGAAGAACTTAATTTCAATTTGATAGATCATTATCAAACCGACCAAATCAGATTAGTTGATACGTCAAGTGGTGGTGAAAAATTCATTATCAGTTTGGCTTTAGCATTGGGACTATCAGATTTAGCAAGTAAAAACGTGAAAATTGATTCTTTATTTATTGATGAAGGTTTTGGAACTTTAGATAACAATACCTTAGAAATTGTAATTTCTACTTTAGAAAATTTACAGTCACAAGGTAAAATGATTGGAATAATATCACATGTAGAAAATTTAAAAGAGCGTATTTCTACACAAATACAAATAACTAAAAAAAGTAATGGGGTTAGTGTTGTTAATGTATTGTAAAAAGTGTGTAATCGCCACTGATTTTTATACTTAATAGCTGTGTTACATCAAAATTTTAACTAAAACAATTAGATAATTTGACTTTTTTAAGTAAAATATTGTTTTAAATTTTAACTTTGTAAGTAGTGATTGCCTAAGGCTAAAACTGAAATAAAAATGAAAATAGACAGTATTCCAAAAAGTTACATTAAAGAAACTAAAATTCCAGAATTATTTATTTACGATTTTAAAATGACAAGTAATATTGTTAAGAGTAAGGTTGTCTTAGGTATGAATATGTTTAGTTTTTTACAGATAGGTAAAAAACAAGTTCATTTTGCAGGAACTTCAGTAGCTGTAAATAAAGATCAATCGTTGCTGTTGAAAAAGGGAAATTGGTTGTGGACAGAGTTGTTAGATTTAGAAGCAACATATTATTGTAAATTGTTTTTCTTTTCTGAAAACATGCTTAGTGATTTTTTAAAAAAACATTCTAAAATAAAAGATTTAGCAAAGGAAATAAAACCTTTTTTTATTATTAAAAATGATGATTTTATTACTGTTTTTTTAAATTCATTGTCTATTATTAGAAATACATCTAAAGATTTTAAATATAAAGTTCTGGTTTTAAAATTTGAAGAAATCATGCTTTATTTACTTAATAAATATGGAGATTGTTTTGAGTTATATTTGCAGTCTTTAATTATAAAAGAAACATCTCCTCTTAAAAAAGTAGTAGAAACTAAAATACAATCTAATTTAAAATTAGAAGAAATTGCATTTCTTTGTAATATGAGTTTGTCTACTTTTAAACGCAATTTTAAAAACGAATATAAAATTTCTCCAGGTAAATGGTTTAAAGATAAGCGTCTTACTAAGGCTAAAAATATTTTAGAACAAGGAAAGTTAAAGCCATCAGATATTTATTTAGAATTTGGTTATAATAATCTTTCAAACTTTAGCATTGCTTTTAAAAACAAATTTGGTTTTAATCCAACTGAATTATTTGTTAAAAAATGACCTGTTTTCATGTTTCTTTGAACTTTTTTAATAACAACGACACTGTATATTCTTGTAAATTTGCTCCATTGTTTAATTAAAAAAAATATAAAAATGAATATTACATTGACACAAGCTGAAAAAATGATTGCCGTAGCACAAGAAAAAGCGAAAGCAATTGATACCAAAATGAATATTGCAATAGTAGATGCAGGAGCAAATTTAGTTGCATTTGCAAGAATGGATGGCGCTTGGTTGGGTTCTTTAGATATCTCAATTAAAAAAGCAAAAACAGCACGTTTTTTCGATATGAATACGGGTATTGTTGGTGAATTGTCTCAACCAGGAGGTTCGTTATATAATATTGAACATTCTAATGGAGGATTAATTACTTTTCCAGGTGGAGTTCCTGTAAAAGATAACAATGGAAATGTTATTGGAGCTATTGGCGTTAGCGGAAGTTCAGTTGAAAATGACCATGCTGTAGCAGAAGCTGGTGCAAATGCAAGATAAATAAAGTAAGAATATTTAAAAAAAAGGCTAATTAAAATATTTTAATTAGCCTTTTTTGATTTATATCCAATGAAAAAGACGCATAACGCCTAATACAATAAGACCAATTCCTGCAGGAACTTGGTATTTAATTAATTTAATTTTTAAGCTTTGTCCTTTTTCTTTTGCTTCGTCACTTTTGCTGAATAAATATTCAGAAAGTAAATTAAAAGCCAATAAAAAACCAACAATAAATTGTGCTGCAACAAACAACAAGGTAATGCTGTTAAAATAGTTTAATAATCTAAAAACATTTTTGATACTCCAAAAAAGTAACACAATGCCAATCCAACCTTGATAAGGTGTTAATTTATTAATTAATTCTTGTGCATCTTCTTTTTTTGAAACAATGTAAGATGAAGCTGCAATGATGCCTCCTAAAATTGAAATAATTCCTGTTATCATAATTTTATCCTTTAAAAACGCCCATATTTAAATATTTATCCATTCTATTTACTACTAATTTTTCTTTAGACAGTTTGCTTAATGCCTTAAAATGTTTTAAAATCACTTTTTCTATAATTTCAAAGGTTTCTTCTCTATTGGCATGTGCACCTCCTAAAGGTTCTTTAATGATTTCGTCAATTATTTTAAGTTTTTTTAAGTCATCAGCAGTAAGCTTTAACGCTTCTGCTGCTTGTTGTTTAAACTCCCAACTGCGCCATAAAATAGACGAGCAAGATTCAGGCGAAATGACACTGTACCAAGTGTTTTCCATCATTAATACTTTGTCGCCAACACCAATTCCTAATGCGCCACCAGAAGCACCTTCACCAATAATAATGGTAATAATTGGCACTTGCAACCTTGTCATTTCAAGAATATTTCTTGCAATAGCTTCTCCTTGACCACGTTCTTCAGCTTCTAAACCAGGATAAGCTCCAGGAGTGTCTAATAAAGTAACTACAGGTATGTTGAATTTTTCTGCCATTTTCATTAAGCGTAAAGCTTTTCTATAACCTTCAGGGTTTGGCATTCCAAAATTTCTAAATTGACGTGTTTTGGTATTGTAGCCTTTTTGTTGCCCAATAAACATAAAACTTTGGTTGCCAATTTTACCTAAACCACCAACCATTGCTTTGTCGTCTTTTACATTTCTATCGCCATGTAGTTCCATAAAAGTACCTTTTGTCAAGGCGTTTATGTAATCAAGCGTATACGGTCTGTTTGGATGACGAGACAGTTGAACTTTTTGCCATGGTGTTAAGTTGCTGTAAATATTTTTTTTAGTTTCGGATAATTTTTTTTCTATTTGATCGCAAGTTTTAGTAACATCAATATCGCTATCTTTTCCAAGTTCATGACATTTGATTAATTGTCTTTCTAAATCTTCAATGCTTTTTTCAAAATCTAAATATTCCATATATTGTTAATTGTTTGATACACGAAATTAGTTATTTTTGTTAACATAAAAGTAAATTTTTTAAAATAGTTATCAATATATAGCGTAATCCTTTTTATTAAATACCAAAATAGTTCGTTAATTTTCGTGTATTTTTGTCAAATGATATTAGTAACTGGCGGAACAGGTTTAGTAGGCTCGCATTTATTGTATTTTTTATCTTTAACAGAAGATAAAATACGTGCTACACATCGTTTTAATAGCGATTTAAATGCAGTGAAAAATGTATTTAAATATTACACAAAAGACTATAAAAAACTATTTAATAAAATTGAATGGTTTGAGGCAGATATTGTTGATGTGTCTTTACTTGAAAAGGCTTTTAATGATGTTAATTATGTATATCATTGTGCTGCAATTGTTTCTTTTGATAAAAGAGATTACCATAAAATGCGGAATGTAAATATTGAAGGTACTGCAAATATGGTTAACCTTGCCTTGTTTAATAAGGTTACTAAATTTTGTTTTGTAAGCTCTATTGCTACTATGGAAAAATCAATTAATAATAAAGTTATTGATGAGCCGAACGAATGGAATAGCGAAACCAATAATTATGGATACGCCATAACAAAATATGGCGCTGAGATGGAAGTTTGGCGTGGAACACAAGAAGGTTTAAATGCTGTAATTGTAAATCCAGGTGTTATTTTGGGGTCTGGATTTTGGCAAAGTGGTCCAGGAGAATTATTCACTAAATTTTATAATGAATTTAAATTTTATACAGAGGGATCAACAGGTTTTGTAGCTGTTAAAGACGTTGCTAAAGCGATGATTGCTTTAATGAATAGTAAGGTAATTAACGAACGGTTTATTTTAGTATCAGAAAATGCTACTTTTAAGACGGTGTTTTTTAAAATAGCTGATGCTTTCAATAAAAAACGACCAACTATATGTGTTGGTAAAATTTTAAGTGGAATTGCTTGGCGATTAGAATGGTTAAAAAATTTGCTTACAGGTAAATCTCCATTAATAACAAAACACTCAGCAAGTGCATCTTTAAGCAAGTATCAATATTCATCTGCTAAAATTAAAAACAGTATTGGTTTTGAATTTGAAACTTTAAACCATACGATTAATGATGTTTGTACTGATTTTTTAAAGGATCGTTAATCAATCAAATTTACCTAAATGTAAACTTTTGATAATGCCATCTGCTAAACCAATTTTTGGCACGTAAACTTTACTTGCGCCACTCCATTTCATTGCAGATAGATAAATTTTGGTTGCTGGTATAATAACGTCCGATCTGTCTGGGTTTAAAGAGAGTTCTGAAATTCTTTCTTCGTAAGTCATGGATTTTAAAAACTTATAAAATGCATTTAAGTAAATGTACGAAAGTGGTTTTTCTAATTTATTACCAGAACGTTTAAAAATAGTATTGATATTTCCTCCAGAGCCAATTAAGTTAATTCTCCCTAAGCCTTTTTTGTTTTTCTTAATCCATTTTTCAATATCCAAAAAAGTGTCTTTCTTTTTTTTCTTATTTAAGACTCTAACTGTTCCCATTTTGTATGATTGAGAAGCAATTACTTTTCCATTACTAAAAAAAGTAAGTTCTGTACTTCCTCCACCAACATCTACATATAAGTACGATTTATTGCTGTCTGTAAAAAAACTCAAATCTGTAGATGAAATTATTTCGGCTTCTTTTGCGCCATCTATAATTTGAATTTTAATACCTGTTTCTTTTTTTATACGGTTTATTGTTTCTTGTCCGTTTTTTGCTTCACGCATTGCAGAGGTTGCACAAGCCATGTATTTTGTTGAGCTATGAATTTTCATGAGTAGCTTATACGCTTTCATTGCATCAATCATTCGTTCTTGGTTTTCATGAGAGATGATGCCTTTGCTAAAAACATCTTTTCCTAAACGAATTGGAACACGAATTAAAGAAACTTTTTTGTATTTTGGCTCGTTGTTTTTAGTTTCAATTACATTAGATATTAATAATCTAATTGCATTAGAGCCAATGTCGATAGCGGCATATTTATGTATTTTCATAGAAATATATTATTGACTATTTGTAATTTTTAGGATAATCAAACAGAAATGTTTTGTTTTTATTAGGTTTTATGTTTTTCCAATGTTTAGTGTTAAATTTTATACCAATAATACCACAAGTTGGTACATGTAAAATTTCTTTATTGCCATATTGATTAACAAAATCGTTAATGCCATGGTCGTGACTAAAAATCATAGCGGAATCAAAACCGTCGTCTAAGGCTTTGATTGTTTTTATTAAATAGCCATCAGAAAAGTTGTAAAGCGATTTTTTGATTTGTAAATTTGCTAACGGAAATTTAAAACTTTCACAAAAAATCATTGCAGTATGTAATGCTCTATTTGCACTACTCGAAATAAAAACACTGGGTCTTTCTATTTTTTTACTAAGTGTTTTAGATAGTAAATAGGCATCGTTAATGCCACGTTTTTTTAAAGGTCTATCAATGTCTTTTATTCCTTGGTAATTCCAAGATGATTTGGCATGTCTAACTATATAGAGTGTTTTCATTATGAGTGTAAAGTTAATTAATTCACATAATGTAACGATTAAAAAAATCATTTTTTTTAGTTAGTAAAGCTAAAAAAAAACCATAGTTAATTAAAACGATGGTTTTTTTATTTGTAATATGAGCTAAAAAAATATTAAGCCAATACTTCTTTCACTCTATCAGCAGCTTCTTGAAATTCGGTAACCGAAATCACATCCAAACCGCTTTCTTCGATAAGTGTTTTTGCTTCAGTAGCATTTGTTCCTTGTAAACGGACAATAATTGGCACTTCGATATTGCCCATATTTCTATAAGCATCTACAACACCTTGTGCAACTCTATCACAACGTACAATTCCTCCAAATATATTTACTAAAATAGCTTTTACATTAGGGTCTTTTAAAATAATTCTAAAACCTGTTTCAACACGTTCAGCATCTGCAGTTCCTCCAACATCTAAAAAATTTGCTGGTTCGCCACCAGACTGTTTAATTAGATCCATTGTTGCCATTGCAAGACCTGCTCCGTTTACCATACAACCAACGTTTCCGTCAAGATCTACATAATTTAAACCAACAGCATTTGCTTCAACTTCAATAGCGTTTTCTTCTCTTAAATCACGCATTGCTGCGTAATCTTTATGTCTGTATAATGCGTTATCATCAATAGTTACTTTTGAATCTACTGCAATAATTTTATCATCGCTTGTTTTTAATACTGGATTAATTTCAAACATAGATGAATCAGATTTTATATAAGCAGTATATAATGAAGAAACAAATTTTGTCATTTCTTTAAACGCTTTACCAGATAAGCCTAAGTTAAAAGCGACTTTACGTGCCTGAAACCCTAATAAACCTAATTTTGGGTCAACTTCTTCGGTAAATATTAAATGAGGTGTGTTTTCGGCAACAGTTTCAATATCCATTCCACCTTCGGTAGAGTACATTATCATGTTACGTCCTGTTGCTCTATTTAATAAAACTGAAATGTAAAATTCACTTGTTTCTGATTCGCCAGGATAGTAAACATCTTCAGTAATTAAAACTTGGTTTACTTTTTTACCTTCGGCAGATGTTTGTGGAGTAATTAACATCATTCCTAAAATATCATTAGAAATACTTTTTACTTCGTCTAAACTTTTAGCAAGTTTAACACCACCGCCTTTTCCACGTCCACCAGCATGAACTTGAGCTTTTACAACCCACCAACCTGTGCCAGTTTCTTCTGCTAATTTTTTAGCAGCTTCAACTGCTTTTTCAGGAGTGTCTGCAACAATTCCTCGTTGTATATTTACTCCAAAACTATTTAATAATTCTTTACCTTGATATTCGTGTAAGTTCATTTTTTTAAATTTTGTTCCGCAAAAGTAAGAATTATTAAATGATTGAAAGATAAAATAACTATAATTAAATGTAACAAATTAATATTTTTAGAGTCTATTTAGATGAGGTTAATGTAATGTTGACCTTATTTAGCGTTTTATTAAGATGGTTTACGCCATTTAATAAATAATTTTGAAGTACTACCAAACTAAAAATATGATGAATAAGTTAATTTTATTTACATTGCTATTAACTAGCAGTATGTTGTTTTCACAGCAAAAAATTCAAAAAAAATTAAATACATTAAGAGTAGAAAAAGCGCCTAAAATTGATGGAAACTTAAATGATCAAGCATGGAAGAATGCCGAGGAAGCTAAAGACTTTGTTATGTTTAGACCCGATGATGGTACTAAAGAACCTGAGAACATAAAATCAATAGTTAAAGTTGTTTATGATGATGAGGCTATTTATTTTGGTGCATATTTATACGATGACAAGCCAAATGAAATACCAATGGAGTTTCAAACAAGAGATAATTTTGGGAATGCCGATTTTTTCGGAGTTGTAATTAATCCTCAAAATGATGGTGTAAATCAAACAGAATTTTTTGTTATGAGTACAGGTAATCAAAATGATGCACAGGTAACAAGTAGTGGTGAGGATTTTAGTTGGAATGCTGTTTGGCAAAGTAGTGTTAAATTAGTTGATGGTGGTTGGGTTGTTGAAATGAAAATACCCTATTCGGCATTGCGTTTTTCAAATCAAAAAGTACAGACTTGGGGCTTGAATTTTCATAGACAACATCGTAAAAACAGGCATCAATATTCTTGGAATTATATTGATAAAAACAAAGGACAAATTGCGCAATACGATGGTTTGCTTACAGGTATAGAAAACATAAAACCACCAATGAGATTAAGTATAAACCCTTATATATCTGGAGCTGTAGCAAATTACGATGGTGAAAGTGATTATATTTGGAGTGCAGGCATGGACATTAAATATGGTTTAAGTGAAAACTTTACTTTAGACGCTACTTTAATTCCAGATTTTGGTCAAGCAGGCTTTGATAATATTCGTTTGAATTTAGGTCCTTTTGAACAGCGATTTTCTGAAAAAAGGGCTTTTTTTACTGAAGGAACTAACTTATTTAATAAAGGAGGTTTTTTCTATTCAAGACGAGTTGGTAGTGCGCCAATTGGACGTTATGATTTTGATGTTGAAAATAATGAACGCATACTCGAAAACCCGAATACTGTTGATTTAATTAATGCTATTAAAATTTCTGGACGAACAAAAAAAGGTTTAGGTATTGGTGTTTTTAATGCAATAACTAAAGTAACTAAAGCGACAGTTGTAAATGATGATGATAATAGTACAAGAGAAATCAAAACCGAACCATTGACAAATTATAATGTGTTGGTTTTAGATCAGCAGTTTAATAAAACATCATCGGTAAGTTTTGTAAATACTAATGTTATGCGTGCAGGTCGTTTTAGAGATGCTAATGTGTCTGGATTGCTTTTTAATTTAAACAATAAAAGAAACACTTACGGTTTAAGTGGTGGAGTTGGAATGAGTAATCTTTTTGAAAACGAAACTAATTTAACAGGTATGCAAGGAAATGTTGATTTTGATAAAACAGCTGGTAAACATCGCTTTGGTATTGGAATGGATTTTAGAGATGAAGATTATGATCAAAACGATTTAGGTTTTCAAAGATCAAATAATAGTGTTAGTTATGATGCTAATTATAGTTATAGAATATTAGAATCCATTGGGAATTTCAACAATTTTAATATCAATTTTCAAACAAGTATTAAGTATTTATTTCATTTAAATACAACGACAGATAGTTATCAGGTTAAGCCTAATTTATACACAGGTAATCATTCTAAATTGGGTCTGCATGCAACTACAAAAAAGCAATTATCTTTTGGTGGTTCTGTTCAAACAACATTGGGCAATCAATACGATTATTTTGAACCAAGAAATATGGAACAAGGTCGTTATTTTATTGATGTACCATTTATGGGTTACGATGCTTATTTTTCGTCAGATTATAATAAAAAGTTTGCTCTTGATTTGTATTTTTTTAGAGGTTTTAAATATGACGGCAGTAGAAATTATACCAATGTTAGTCTTTCGCCAAGGTTTCGATTTAATAAAAAATTCAATATTGTATACAATTTTAACTATGTAATTGGAGTAAACCAAAGAGGATATGTAAATACATACAATGGTGATATTATTTTTGGTAATAGAGATGAAAAAGGGTTTACCAATTCGCTTTCTGCAAAATATAATTTTACAATTAATTCGGCTTTAAATCTTAGTTTTAGACACAATTGGAGTCCGATAACATACGACGAACAGTTTTTTAAATTAAATATTGATGGTACATTAACCGAAAGTGATTATGCACAATTAGAAAACAATAATTCAGATGTAAATGATGATATAACTCATGATGTAAATTTTAATAATTGGAATATTGATTTGAATTTTAAATGGCAATTTGCTCCAGGAAGTGAATTGGTTGTGTTGTATAGAAATCAAATCGGTACTTATGACAATCAATCTCGTTTAAGCTTTGCAAATAACTTGGATAACCTATTTAAAGAAAAACAATTAAATAGTTTGTCTGTAAAAATGATTTATTATTTAGATTATAATATGGTTAAAAGTTGGGTAAATTAATTTTGTTTGTAACAAATACACATCTTTTACTACATATATATAACTAACCAACCAAAACAATTGAATAAAGAACTCAAAAATAAATTTGTAAAAGAATTGCAATCTAACCAAGGTATTATACATAAAATATGTAGAGCCTATACTAAAGGAGATGCGCAGCATAAAGATTTGTTTCAAGAAATATCGATACAGCTGTTCAATGCATATCCTAAGTTTAGAGGCGATGCTAAATTTAGTACTTGGATGTATAGAGTAGCTATTAATACAGCTATTTCATTATATAGAAAGTCAAAAAGGCAAGTGCAAACTTCTGAGTTGTTTGATAATTTAAAAGAGTTAGAGTTTAAAGATTATGACGATACAAAAGATAGGCAAGTTGCCATGTTGTATCAAGCAATTAATAAATTAAATGATATTGAAAAAGCATTGGTGTTAATGTATTTAGACGATAAACCTTATGTTGAAATTTCTGATGTATTAGGAATTAGTGAGGTAAACGCAAGAGTAAAAATGAGTAGAGCAAAAACAAAGTTAAGAAACATATTAAATCCTTAGGTATGATGGCAATAGATAAATTAAAGGATGTATGGAAGAATCAACCAATAAGTAAAATTCAGTTTACAGAAACTGATATTTATAAAATGATTCATAAAAAATCAACTTCCTTAGTAAAATGGATTTTTTATATTAGTATTATAGAGTTTGTAGTTTTAATACTACCTACTTTATTTATGGATAGTCCTTCGTTAGAAAAAGAATTCGGTATAACTCAATTTGAGAATGAACTTGGCATTGTTGGTTTTGTTAAAATTGTAAATATTATAAATTATGTGATTATAGTGCCATTTTTTATCTATTCTTTTTATAAAAATTATAAAAACATTTGTGTTAATAATACGTCGAAAAAATTGATGTCAAATATTTTAAAAACTAAAAAGACAGTAAGTTATTATGTGTATTCACAATTGTTTATTGCAGCTTTTACGTTGATTTATATTTTGTATAAATTAACTTTAACCGCTTCGTTTCAATCGCATGTTGAGGTTAGTATGGTATTGGTTTGGCTAATTTTTTCAGTAATAATAGCAATTACTTTGTTAGTTGTCTGGTTAGTTTATAAATTACTATATGGTATTTTGTTAAATAAGCTAAATAAAAACTATAAAGAGTTGTTAAAAGAAGAAGAATAATTAGCTCCTTTTACGTTGACTTTTTCCTTTTTTATCTAATTTGTTTAGTAAAGTTTCTTTTAAATTTTCAACAATATTATATGCCGCAGGGCAAACACTAGTATTGTTAACAGTTAACTCTGTTAATTGAATAAATTTACGTCTATTGGTGTGAGGATATTCGCTACAAGCCTTAGGTCTAACATCGTAAATAAAGCAAGAATTATCACTATCTAAAAAAGCGCAAGGCATTTCTTTCAAGACCATAAAATCATCTTCGTCATTATTTAAGTATTTGTCTATAAACTGCATTTCTTTCATGCGTAAATGCTTTGAAATTCGCTTAATATCTACATGAGTAAACATTGGGCTTGTCGTTTTACAACAATTAGCGCAAGAAAGACAATCTGTTTTTTCAAATTCTGCATCGTGCAAATCACTTACTATGTAATCTAAATTTTTAGGAGTTCTTCTTTTTAGCATTTTAAAGAACTGTTTACTTTCTTTAGATTTATCTCTTGCCAATTTTGGCAATTCTTCTAAAGATGGTTTTAATGGTTTCATATTTGGCAAAAATACATTATCGTATTTTAATGCTTGCAAATTATATTAAAAATATTTTTTCTTATATTTAAACTCTTTTAAAAATTGTGATAATTATATTTATGAAAAAGTTTTTTTTATTTATAACCATACTTTTGCTTGCAGAATCTGTTAAAGCACAAAATTTTGAATTTAAGCATTACGGTTTGTCAGAAGGCTTATCTCAAGAAACAGTACGTTGTATTTATAAGGATACAAAAGGGTTTTTATGGATAGGTACTCAAGATGGTTTAAATTTATTTGACGGAAATTATTTTACTACTTTTAGAAATAGTAAAAAAGATAGTTTATCTATTTCTGGAAATTTTATAAATTCAATAATTGAAGGCAAGAAAGGTTTTATTTGGGTTGGTACAAATGACAATGGAATTTGCGTTTATGATGCTAATAATGAAGTATTTAAAAAAACAAAGTATAATGCAGGGAATTGTACGAGTATTTCTCGGTCAGAAAAAGGAGTTATTTACGCTACCTTTTTAAATAAAGGCTTAGTTATTTTTAATGAAGGTAAAACACAATTAATTTCTGATTTTAAAGATGAAAAATTACACTTTAAAACTTCTTATATTAGTAATGAAAAATTGTATTTAGGTACAACTAATGGACATTTATTTGTAGCTGATATTTCAGGTAAATCAAAGTTTGCCCTTTCTGAAATTAATATCGAAAATAAGATTGGTTTAAGTGCAATTAATAAAATATTACGTAATGGTAATTTATTGTGGATAGGTACTTCACGAGGTTTGTTTGCCTATGATTTTATAAAAAAAAATGTAAAAAAAATTAAATTACAAACAGGAAAAAGTAAAAAAAAGCTTTCAGTAGAATCTATTGCTTTGAATAAAAAAACACTTTATGTTGGTACTGATAGCGGTCTTTATATTTTAAGATATCTTAATAAGTTTACTAAAGGATTGCCAAGTATTTATAGATATGTTGAAGATGATAAAATAAAAAATACAATTACTTCAAATAGAGTTTATGATCTTTTAATAGATAATGACTTGTTTTTTATTGGTACAAATAAATTAGATTTAGTTTCTTTGAAAGGGACTGTTTTTAAGAATCTAAATAAAAATTCTAAGCCAGCCTTAAATAACAAGACTATTTTATCAATATTAAAGTACAAAGAGTATACTTTTATAGGAACAAGAAATGGTATAAACTGTATTAATGATCAAAATGAAATTTTTTATATAACAAAAGAAAATACCAATCAAAAATTAGCATTTAATATTATTAGAGGAATGGCTGTAGATTCAGAAAATAATCTTTGGGTAGCTACAGTTAAAGGCGTTTCAATAATAAATTTAAATAACTTTAAGCCAAATAAGCCAAAAATTAAATCAATTTATCATGATTTGAATGATACACTTTCTCTTAGTAGTAATGTAACTCGAAATATTTATATAGATCATCATAAAAAAGTGTGGATAACTACTTATGGTGGTGGAATAAATAGATTTACAGGTAATGTTAAAAACAATAAATTTACATTTATTAAATATAAAAATACAAATAACACGAATTCATTAAGTTCTAATTACACCTATAATATTACACAAGATAAAGACTTAAATTATTGGATTACTTCAGAAAATGGATTAAATAAATTAAAATTCGAATCTCCTAATTATACCAATCCGAAATTTACTAAATTTTATCATGAAGCAGGTAATAGTAGTAGCTTAAATAGTAGTACAACACTTCATACTTATCACGATAAAGACAATGTGCTTTGGGTAGCAACACAAGATGGCTTTCATAAATTTAATAAAGAAAATCAAACTTTTACGCGCTTTCATCACAAAGATGGTTTAACAAATACATTTGTGTATCATATTTTAGAAGACAATAATAATAATTTATGGTTAAGCACAAATAGTGGCTTATTTAAATTCAATAAAACTACTAACCAATTTTCTAATTATACACCAAAAGATGGTTTACAAAGTTATGAATTTAATCTTGGTGCAGCTTTTAATGATAAAAAAAATGGAATTTTATATTTTGGAGGTATTAATGGCTGTAATTATTTTAATCCTATCGAGGTAAATAAATTAGATAAACAAGGAACTTTGTTGTTTACCAATTTATTAATTAAAGATAAAAAAATAAAGCCTTCAGATAAAAAAATTCTATCAAAAAGTATAAGTAATACAAAAACAATAAATATTAACTTTGATGACTTTCCTTTAAATTTAGAATTTTCTGCTTTAGATTTTAGACCAAATAAAAACAATCAATTTAAATATAGATTATTGCCCAATGATACACAATGGAATAAACTTAATACTAATAATAGTATTCAATTATTAAATTTACATCCAGAAAAATATACGTTACAGGTACAAGGAGTTAATAGAGATAAATTATGGTCAAAGCAACCATTATTACTGCATATAAATGTTAAACCACCTTGGTATCAAAGTAACTTAGCATACTTAAGTTATTTATTTTTAATCTTATTGGTTGTTTATTTTTTATACCGCATTATGCTACAACGTAAATTATCTCATCAAGAAACAATTAGATTGCAAGAATTAGACGCATTAAAATCAAGATTTATTACGAATATAACACATGAGTTTAGAACACCATTAACTATAGTTTTAGGCTTTATATCTAATTTAAAAGAGCAATATGTAGATGTAAAAGAAACTTTTAACTCATTGAATACAATTGAAAAAAACAGTACAAGTTTATTGTCTTTAGTCAACCAAATGTTAGATTTGGCTAAGTTAGAGCAAGGTAAATTAACACTAAATATTATACAAAGTGACATTATAGCATATTTAAATTATATAATATATAGTTTTTCAAGTATTGCGTCAGATAAGAATATAACACTAAAATTTACACATAAAGTTGAAAAATTACAAATGGACTTTGATGTTGAGAAAATTAGACAAATATTTACGAATTTAATAGCAAATGCTATTAAGTTTTCTCCTGAAAAAACTACAGTTTGTTTAAATTTAATAGTAAATGGAGAAAATGTAGAAATTAGTATTATTGATCAGGGATACGGAATGAATGAAAGAGAATTGAATCAAATTTTTGAACGATTTTATCAAGTAGAAAATAAAAAATTTAAAATTTCTCAAGGAACTGGTATCGGTTTGGCATTAACCAAAGAATTAGTAACGTTAATTAAAGGTAGTATTAGCGTAGAGTCTGTATTAAATAAAGGAACTACTTTTAAAGTAATACTACCTTTAATTCAAAAAGCAAAAAAAACAGCAATAGATTTCAAACCAATTAACACCAATTACGGAGATATTTTCGTGCCGAAATTAGAACCTAAAATTAATTTAGATGATGCCAATACCGTGCTAATTGTTGAAGATAATGAAGATATGGCTCGTTATATTGCTTCGTGTTTAGATATCCATTTTAAAATTACTATTGCAAAAAACGGACAAGAAGGTGTTCGTATTGCAACAAAGCAAATTCCAGATTTAATTATTACCGATATTATGATGCCAATAATGGATGGATATGAGTTAACAAAAACATTGCAAAATAATGAAATAACAAATCACATACCAATTATTATGCTTACCTCTAAAGCCATGCAAGAAGATAAAATGGATGGTATTATTAGTGGAGCAGATGCTTACCTCACAAAACCTTTTGACAAAAAGGAACTATTATTGCGTATTAATAAGCTAATTTCTAAGCGAGAAAAGCTACAAAAAAAATATCTTGGGGATACAGTAAATATAGCTCAGCCAAAAAGTAATGATAAAAACCAACAGTTTTTAAACAAAGTTATTGCTATTATTTATCAGCATATTGAAATGTCAGATTTTAATGCAGACAAATTAGCCCAAGAATTAACTATGAGTAGTTCACAACTATATAGAAAACTCAAAGCCATTTCAAATACAAGTACTTCAGTATTTATTAGAAAAACACGATTAAATAAAGCAAAAGAATTATTAAAAACTACAAATCTTACTATTTCAGAAATTGCCTATGCAACAGGTTTTAATGATCCAAACTGGTTTGCCAGAGTTTTTAAAAAAGAATTTGGTAACACGCCAACTTATTTTCGTAAATAGCTTGTATAGAGTTGATTTTGATTAAATACTGCTATGTTTTAACGAAATACTGCTACTTATTTTTAACAATCTCATCTACATTTGTGGTATTAATCGCAAAAAAAAAATAAGATGATGAAAAAAATTACAACAGTACTTTTAGTACTAACTTTCAATGTGCTAAGTTTCGCACAAACTACCAATATACCAGATCCCAATTTTGAACAAGCTCTAATTGATTTAGGTATAGACACCAATGGTCTTAATGGCAATATCTTAAATAGTGATGCTGCAAGTGTTACTTCTATTTATGTAGTTTCAAAGTCAATTAATGATTTAGCAGGTATTGAAGCTTTTACGTCTTTGCAAGCCTTATATTGTGGTCAAAATAATTTAACCAATTTAGATGTTAATTCTAATTTAGATTTAATAGTATTATCTTGTGCTCAAAATAATATAAGTGCATTAGATATATCCAATTTAAATTTATATCGTTTGTCCTGTGGACTTAATAATATTAATAGCATAGATGTATCGAACAGTTCAAATTTATTCAAATTAGATTGTTATGCTCTAAATTTAACTACTTTAGATTTAACAAATAATCCAAATTTAAAAGAATTATACATAGAAGGCAATCAATTAGTGTCTTTAGATTTGAGTAATATGAATAATTTTGAAAGGTTAAATTGTAGAAGTAATAATTTATCTTCATTAAATGTGAAAAATGGTAATAACACCAATATTACTTATTTTAATATAATAAATAATCCAAATTTAACTTGTGTAGAGGTTGACGATGTTGCTTATAGTGACACAAATTGGGGTATTGATAGTCAAGCTGTATTTAGTATCAATTGTACTGCATCATTACAAAATTTTAATTTGTTAGATGTCAGTATATATCCAAATCCTACTTCTGGTCATATTTCAATAACAAGTTCAGACAATATTATTATAGATAGCATTGTGATATATAATATTTTTGGTAAAAAAGTGATGCATAGTAATGTAAAAAATAATGCAATAGATGTTAGTTTGCTTAATTCAGGTGTGTATTATGTAAATATATATGCAAATAATAGTAAAACGGTTAAGAAACTTATTATAGAATAAAAAAATAGTCAATTTAAAGAATCGTTGTTTTTTTAAGGTGTTATTATCTTGATTTCTCATAACTAAAGTTGTAAAATTACCTGAATTGATAACGGTTCTTATTTAAAAATTAATTTTAATGGATAGCTAATAACCATTTTGTGATGAGCTATATTCATAAAAAAAACTACTAATTGTAAAAAATAAAATAATGAAAAAAATTACAATAATATTTTTAGTACTAAGCTTTAATGTGCTAAGTTTCGCACAAACTACCAATATACCAGATCCCAATTTTGAACAAGCTCTAATTGATTTAGGTATAGACACCAATGGTCTTAATGGCAATATTTTAAATAGTGATGCTGCTGGTGTTACTTATGTAAATGTAGATAGCAAATCGATTGGAGATTTGACAGGAATAGAAGCTTTTACATCGCTGTTGAGTTTGTATTGTAGTAGTAATAATTTAACTTCTTTTGATGCTTCTGTTGTGCCTACTTTAACGAATTTAGTTGTTTGGAATAATAACTTAGTGAGTTTAAATGTTAATTCTAATTTAGATTTATACACGCTATCTTGTGATGAAAATAATTTAACATCTTTAGATGTTTCTAATCTTACCGGTTTGTATCGTTTGTACTGTGGTAGTAATTCTATATCAACGTTAGATTTGTCAGGTAACCCAGACTTACTTACCTTAGATTGTTATGGTATGAATAATTTAACCACTTTAGATTTTACTAATAATCCGAATCTATATGAGTTATACGCTAGTAATAACCAGTTAACAGCTTTAGATTTGAGTAATATGAGCGATTTTAGAAGGTTAAGTTGTGGGAATAATAATTTATCTTCATTAAATGTGAAAAACGGTAATAATACTAATGTTACTTATTTTAATATACAAAACAATCCTAATCTAACTTGTGTTGAGGTTGATGATGTTGCTTATAGTGACACAAATTGGGGTATTGATAGTCAAGCTGTATTTAGTACCAATTGTACTGCATCATTACAAAATTTTAATTTGTTAGATGTCAGTATATATCCAAATCCTACTTCTGGTCATATTTCAATAACAAGTTCAGACAATATTATTATAGATAGCATTGTGATATATAATATTTTTGGTAAAAAAGTGATGCATAGTAATGTAAAAAATAATGCAATAGATGTTAGTTTGCTTAATTCAGGTGTGTATTATGTAAATATATATGCAGATAATAGTAAAACGGTTAAGAAACTTATTATAGAATAAAAAAATAGTCAATTTAAAGAATCGTTGTTTTTTTAAGGTGTTATTATCTTGATTTCTCATAACTAAAGTTGTAAAATTACCTGAATTTATGACGATTCTTATTTAAAAAATAATTTTAATTACAGATGTGTAGAAAAACAGAAATGATTAAATAGTGCTACTTTTTGACAAAATAGTCATAGATGTTTAATGAAAATACAGCTAAATTTGTAATATAATTTATAACTAAATTAATATGAAAGTAAGCTTGCGAAAATTAAATATAGAGAAAGATATTATGCAAGAATTAAATCAATTTAATGCTCTTTTTTATACAAAAAAAGAACTAAAAAATCATAACATCATAAATTATACTAATTTAAAAAACGAATTAAAAATTGCCTGCCAAGAATTAATATCTAAAGAATTAACAGTTATCTAATTTATTAATTATTAAAAAATAATCCCTATGAAAAATTTACTAAATCTACTATTAATTTTACTTTGCGTAAATGCATTTGCTCAACCTGCTAATGATAGTTGTAGTTCAGCAATAGTTATAACCTCAACAATTACAAGCTATCAAAGTTATAATTTCGATTTTGCCAATGCTATAACTGAAACAGAAAACAGCATAACATACAATGATGTTTGGTATGAATTTGCCATGCCATTTACAGGAAGTATTTATATATTTTCTCATTCTTCTATTAATAAATTTGAACTTTTTAATAGTTGTGGTGATTTTATTGTGAACGTTTCCAACAACAATGTAGCTACAAATAATAACACTGCTAATTTTGATCATAAAGGTTACTTTTACACTCTAACTTCAGGAAACACCTATAGATTAAGAGTGTTTAGAGATACAGCCTTTGTAAACTCTAACCAAAAACAATTTTGGATACAAGCTTTTGAAGAACAAACAAATAAGAATTGTGCAACCTCACAAAATATAGATGTAAGCTCTGAATTAGCAGTAGATTTTGAATTGCGTGGAGAAACACCAGATTACAATCAAACCAGCTGTATAGATACCAATCCGAATGATTATAATGATTTATGGTATGATTTTACGATGCCTGTAAATGGTAACATCTATATATTTAGCTATTCCTCTTTTAATAAATTCGATTTATACGATGGCTGCGGCAATGTGGTGCAAAGCTGTTTTTCAAAAGAAGGCTATTTTTATAATTTAACCGCAAGTCAAAATTATAAATTGCGTGTTTATAGAAAGGTTAGTCAAATAAATGGAGTTCAAAGTATTTTTTGGATACAAGCTTTTGAAGAACAAACAAATAAAAATTGTGCAACCTCACAAAATATAGATGTAAGCTCTGAATTAGCAGTAGATTTTGAATTACGTGGTGAAATACCAGATTACAATCAAACCAGCTGTATAGATACCAACCCAAATGATTATAACGATTTATGGTATAATTTTACGATGCCTGTAAATGGTAACATCTATATATTTAGCCATTCCTCTTTTAATAAATTCGATTTATACGATGGCTGTGGCAATGTGGTACAAAGCTGTTTTTCAAAAGAAGGCTATTTTTATAATTTAACCGCAAGTCAAAATTACAAATTACGTGTTTATAGAACCTTAGATACAACAGATGCAGTTCAAAGTATTTTTTGGATACAAGCTTTTGAAGAACAAACAAATAAAAATTGTGCAACCTCACAAAATATAAATGTAACTTCTGAATTAGCAGTAGATTTTGAATTACGTGGCGAAATGCCAGATTACAATCAAACCAGCTGTATAGATACCAACCCAAATGATTATAACGATTTATGGTATAATTTTACGATGCCTGTAAATGGTAACATCTATATATTTAGCCATTCCTCTTTTAATAAATTCG
>JALSLZ010000045.1 GCA_026988075.1 Flavobacteriaceae bacterium | reverse complement strand
CCAGATAAAATAAATTCTGATACCAAATCGCCACTTACAATAATAACATCATCGTACATTTCTGATTGAATTAAATGTTTTGCAACCGAAACAGCTAATACGCCAGAAACACAAGCATTTGATACTACAATCGCTTCATTTTTAAAATTAAAAAATTGCTGAATTTGATTTCCTAATTCCGATAAATAACTTCTTTTTTTATCACCATAAAACGGTGAATTTGGATTTAAGGTGTCTATATTACCTTTGGTTGTTGATATTATTAAACCTGTTTTGTTTGTGATTTTTATTTGAGAAGTGGTTACAATATGATCAACCGATAGTATCATCATTTTTTCTAAAGTTGTGTATTTAGAAACTTCGCCAATTGTAGCAAATGCGGTATCTACTTTGTTTTTATCGACTAATGAACTGTAAAACGTTTTTCCGTTTGGTCTTTTCTGTTCTTTAATACCCGAAATTGAATTCGTAATATTTTTAAAATTTGATTCAGAATCAAAACCTAAAGAAGAAATTATATGGTTATTTGTAATGTAAACTTTTTTCATAACAAGCCTACTTTTTTCTTCCAAGCTTCAAAAAATGGAGGTAAGGTTAGTGATAATTCATCGGTTTCAATAGCTAAAAATACTTGAATTGTTTTACCCAAACAAGCAATTTCGCCTTTTGGGTTAAATATTTTATAGCTAAACACCATTTTTGCCGCAGGAGAATCTTCAAAAGTAGTTTCAATGGTTGCTACATCGCCATATCGTAAAGGTGCTTTGTGCTTGCAAGACAATTCAACTATTGGAGTTATAAAACCATTTTTCTGAACATCTAAATACGAAATACCATGTTTCATTCCAAAATCTTCTCTGCCATCTTCTAAATAAGTAATGTAATTTCCGTGCCAAACAATACCCAAAGGATCTGTTTCGTTAAATCGAATTCTTATCTTAGTTGTTTCTGTTATCGTTTTCATTTGTTTTTATAGCAATAATATACGTTTTACACTGCGTTTTTTATCTTATCATAGTAAATAGAAATGCTTAAAAGGATGATAAAAAACAACCCAAGTAAACTTATTTCAGGTAAAATATCAATAAATTTACCATTCCTTAAAATTACATCATAAAATCCATTTAAACCCCAATTCATAGGGGAAATTTTTGCAATTATTTGCATGATTTTTGGCATGATAAAAACTGGAATCCAAACACCACCAATAGCGGCTAAAATAACCACTAAAGTTGCACCAAAAGGAGCAGATTGTTCTGGCGTATTTGCTATTGTACCTAATAAAATACCTAAAGCAATTGCCGCTAAACCAACAAACAAAGCTACAATAAATAGTAAAAAATAACTTCCGTTTATTGTTAATGATGGTAAACCTAAATATGGAAATAAATAAATGCCAATTAATAACATTAATAGAAATTGCAACATACAAACCACTAAATAAGCAAGTATTTTTGAACCTAAAATAGTAGTGTAAGAAACCGGGTTTGTTTTTAATCTAACCGATGTGCCTTGGTTTTTTTCTTTTACAATGTTTATAGATAATGGTATAATTATAAAAAATATGGCAAATAACGACCAAGCTGGCACATTATGTTGTACGGAATTTGGTTTTATTTGGTCATTCTTTTTTACAGGGTTTATTTCTTTAAAAGTAATAAAGCTATTTTGATCTAATAAATTACCTTCTATTTCTAATTCCTTTTGAAAAACAGCATAAATTGATTTTGTTTCAATTTTAGAAACCATTTTATCAATAGCGTTTTTCACTCCATTTTTAAAAGATAATTGTGCTGCAGGATCAAAATAAAGTTTTATTTCTTTTGCTGTTGTAACGGATTTTGGTTTGTCTATTATTTCTTCATTTTCTACACCAAAACCTTGTAATATGCTTTGCACATTATTATCCACTTTTTGTTGTAAACCTACTGTCAATCCTTTTGGGATAATTATAGCTAATTTATATTTGCCTTTTAAAACCAATTTACTTGCCTTTATTTCTGTAATGAAATTTTTTTCTATTTTAGTGTTTATTTCAAAATTACCTTGTTTTAAATTTTTAAGTACTGATTTAGAAATAGCTCCATTATCATTATCAACAAACAGTATGGGTATTTTAACGTCGTTAATTTGTTTAAACGAACTGTCTTGAATTAACGTTACAGTTACCACCAAAACTAATGGCATAACAAACAAAATCGCCAAGCCTCCTAAATCTCGTTTTAGCAGTAAAAATTCTTTATATGTAGCGCTTAGAAGTTTGTACAAGTTGATACACTTTAATATAAGTTGTAAAATTACTTTTTTTATTTAAATTTAAGTTGGTTTTTTAGTTTTAAAAGACATCTGCCTAAATCTGTTTTTAATCCAAACCTGTTTTCATCTTGAAAATATAGATTAACGGATAAATATTTATTATCCTTCTCTATTTATTGAAAGCAATTTTTCTAATCGATTTATTTGGTTTAAAAATGGATAATTGGTAGAAGAATGATTGATGATTTAGTTAAAGAAAGTGGTTATTTAAAAAATCTTGAAATTATAGGTTAGATAATTCCTTTTTTAAATCATTAACAAAAGCCATTAAATCATCTACTTCTACATGATCCATAATAACAATTTTTAACCATTTGTGGTTTCCGTTATGTGTTTCAGGAACAAGATCATATTTATGCATTAAATCATCCGAAATTTTATCGGCATGCATGGTTACAATATTCATTCTTGGATGTCTATAATATTTTACATCTAATTTATCTAATTCATCACACAACCATTGTGTACGCATTAACAGGACACTAATTTTTTCAAACCAACCATAAGGACCATAAGAAAACAATATCATCCAAACAGCAATTGCACTTACACCAGCACGAGAACCAGAAAGTGTTAAATCCATTCCAGAAACATATTGAGCTTCTTCGGTTAACACATTTTTAATCAAGCCTTTTCTACATAGAAATATTCCTGCGCCATATGGAGAACGCAACATTTTATGAGCATCAATTGTAATGGAACTAATGTATTTATTTGAAAAATTAACAGTTGTTTTCTCGCTATTTATAGGATAAACAAAACCTCCAAAAGCACCATCAAGATGTATTCTAAACTCTAAATTATGTTTTAATAAAACATCTGAAAAAACAGTTGGATTATCTACTGACCCAAACATAGTTGTTGCCATGTTAGAAACAACAATAAAATATTTTTTACCTTCTTTTTTTTGCTGAATAATTATTTTTTCTAATTCAGCTATTTTAATTTCTCTTGAGTAAAAATCAACAGGAATTAGAGCAATATCAATATTTAATAAATTGGCGCCTTTGGGCATAGAATAGTGAGAATCTTCAGAGCAAATAATTACTATTTCGTTTTGTTTGGCTTGATATTGATTTTTAAAAAGGTTTCTATAAACCCACATTGCTTGGATGTTTGCTTCTGTTCCACCAGTTGCCATGTAGCCATCAAAATCGCCTTCACACTTAAAAATATCAACAGCTAAAACTTTTAAAACTTCACGCTCTATTTCATGAGTGCCAGAAAAAGAAGCTTCTGATGTACCTGTTGTATGACAACCAATATGATTTGGATTACTTACAAACGAACGTAATAATGGTGAGTCTTTTAAAATTGGCGCATCACTAGCAAAAACAGTTTCGTCTAATTTAGAAGCAGGCATACCTAAACTAATATCTGTAGAAAAATCAACATTTTTCTGTAAAGCTTCATCAATTATTTTATTTTGTTCTTGTTTTGTGTAACGTTTCCAATATTTCATTTTTTTATAGTTTTATATTATATCAGACACCATTAAATAAACCAAAACGAATTATAGTTTTATAACTACAACCATTGAGACCATGGTATTCTGGTAAGCACAAACAACAAAGCTAATCCGTACCAAACAAGAATTGTTTTAAATTTAGCAGCGTCATTTGTTTTCTTTTTATGTTTTGAAAAACCAATTGTTATAAAAACAATGGCCAAAACCATCATCATTGGATGTTCAACAGTTAACAAACGTAAGTTTGAATCTTTCATTGTTTCTCCCATTCCGTTTGTTTTTAACATTTTATATGCAGGCGACATAAAATACCAACCAAAACCAATAACAAGTTGTATGTGCGATACTATTAATGTAAACAAAGCCAATCTAAAATCTTTATCTTTAAATTCTTTTTTAGCATTTATTAAAACGTTAATTACCGTAAATAATAATAGAGCAACTACTAAGTATGCCCAATAAGAATGAATCATTTTCATCATAATATTTAATTTTTAAAGTTAGTATTGCAAAGATACTAAAATGTATGATTTCACAGGTGTATAATTAGGTAAAAAAATATTTATAAAATTAAAATATATTTTAATTTTTTTACAGAAAATGCATTTTTATTAAGTATAGTAAAATCAGCTACTAACAAAAGTTTAAAAGTTTAAAATATTGATATATAATAATTTAAAAAAAAACAAATTAAAGTAAAAAAAAGCAATTTGTTAAAAACTCGCCTTGTTTTGTGAATAACAATACCTCAGAAATTAAATAAAAAAACACATCTTTGTAAAGTACAATTCAACCTTTAAAATTTAAGTGAGAATTACCCCAAATTAATATAATTATCACTTAATAAAATAAGAAAACAGTATTAAAAATATTTTCAATTAATTGGCGTTGTAATTTATATAAATAAATTTATATAACCAGTTAAAGCATTGTTTTAACCTTTAGTAAATATGGAAATAACCGAAATAATAAAACGCGATTACGAAACAAGCGAATTTGTATTAGAAAAAATTACAAATGCTATTGAAAAAGCCATGATTTCTGTAGATCATGGAACTAAAAAAGATGCTATTGCAATTTCTAAAATTGTTATTGGTGCTTTATTAGAAAGAAAATATAAAGATCCAAAATACATTCCAACAGTAGAACAAGTTCAAGATATTGTTGAAATAAAATTAATGCAAAGTGAATTTCAGGATGTTGCAAAAGCGTATATTTTATATAGAAACGAACAAGCAAGAAGTAGAAAAACCAATATTTTTGAAAAAAGAATCCATTTAAAACCATATGAATATCCTGAGTTATACGAATATGTTGATGCAATAAGACATTCGTATTGGATTCATACTGAATTTAATTATACAAGTGATATTCAAGATTTTAAAACAAGGCTTAGTAATTCTGAGCGCAATGCAATAAAAAACACCATGCTTGCAATTTCGCAAATTGAAGTTGCTGTAAAAACATTTTGGGGAAACATACACCATAGAATGCCTAAACCAGAAATAGGATCGGTTGGGGCTACTTTTTCTGAAAGTGAAGTTCGCCATCATGATGCATATTCTCATTTGTTAGAAATTTTAGGCTTAAACGATGAGTTTAGAAAACTTAAAAAGAAACCAGTAATAATGAAACGAGTTCATTATTTAGAAACTGCTGTGAAAAATGCTTCAAGCGAAGATATTCAAGAATATGCAGAATCTATTTTATTGTTCTCATTATTTATAGAACATGTTTCTTTATTTTCACAATTTTTAATAATTATGGCTTTTAACAAACATAAAAACATGTTAAAAGGGATTTCTAATGTGGTAGAAGCAACTTCAAAAGAAGAACAAATTCATGGCGATTTTGGTATTGATGTAATTAAAATTATAAAACAAGAAAACCCAACTTGGTTTGATGATGATTACAATAAAATGGTTCAAGAAACTTGTAGAGAAGCATTTCAATCTGAAAGTAATATTGTTGATTGGATTTTTGAAGATGGAGAATTAGATTTTTTACCAAAAGATGTAATTAATGAGTTTATAAAAAACAGATTTAATAACTCGTTAGAAAGTATTGGTATTGAAAAAATATTTGATATAGATAAAGAAAAACTTGCACAAACCGATTGGTTTGATGACGAAATTATAGGAACAAAACATGGAGATTTCTTCGTAAAACGTTCCATAAATTACAGTAAAAGAACCAAAAGTATAACCAGTGACGACCTATTTTAACCTATGAATTACAAAGAAAAAGAGTTATTAAAACAAAGTTTAACAGATGCTGAAAGGTTAATTCAAGCTAGAAAATTGGCTCGAAAAGAAATGGAAATTCCCCAAATTGAATGGTTAACAGAAAACAGCCGTAAATTTCTAGAAGCAGGTTACCTTACAGGAAAAACAACACCAGAAGAACGTATTAGAGAAATTGCCGAGCATGCAGAAAGTATTCTTAAAATAGAAGGTTTTGCCGATAAATTTTATAAATACATGGCAGCAGGTTATTTTTCATTAGCATCGCCTGTTTGGTCAAATTTTGGTAAACGAAGAGGTTTACCAATTAGTTGTTTTGGTTCACATATTTCTGATGATATGGGTGACATTCTATACACACAATCAGAAGTTGGTATGATGTCTAAACTTGGTGGCGGAACTTCGGGTTACTTCGGAAAACTACGTGCAAGAGGTACAGAAGTTAAAAATAATGGTACTTCGTCTGGCGCAGTACATATTATGCAATTGTTTGAAAAAATGGTTGATGTGGTTAGTCAAGGCTCGGTAAGAAGAGGTCGTTTTGCACCCTATTTACCAGTAGATCATCCAGATATTAATGAGTTTTTAGAAATTGGTACTGAAGGAAATCCAATTCAAGAATTAACACATGGTGTTACTGTTGGTAACCAATGGATGGAAGAAATGATTGCTGGCGATATTGAAAAACGTACTATTTGGGCAAAAATATTGCAGCGTAGAGGTGAAATAGGTTATCCATATATCTTGTTTAAAGACAATGTAAATAACGGAACAGTTGATGTATATAAAGATAAAAATTTAGAAATATTTGCTTCTAACTTATGTACTGAAATCATGTTGCCGTCTAATGATAAATGGTCTTTTGTATGCTGTTTATCATCAATAAACGTATTGCATTATGACAAATGGAAAGATACCGATGCTGTAGAAACCTTAACCTATTTTTTAGATGCTGTTATGGAAGAATTTATCACAAAATTAGAAGTGTATAAAAATTCTCCAGATCGTGACGATCAACTTACTTTTACATTTATGGAAAAAGCCTATGCTTTTGCCAAAGATAATAGGGCTTTAGGCCTAGGTGCTTTGGGTTGGCATTCTTTATTACAATCTAAAATGATAGGTTTTGATAGCGAAGAAGCATTTATGTTAAATACAGAAATTTTTAAAACCATTAAACAAAAAGCTTATAAAGCTTCTAAAGAAATGGCTGTAAAATATGGCGAACCAGCAATATTAAAAGGTTATGGAAGACGCAACACCACTTTAATGGCTGTAGCACCAACAACATCTTCTGCTTTTATTTTAGGACAAGTATCTCAAGGTATTGAGCCAATTTGGTCGAATAGTTATGTAAAAGATATTGCTAAAATAAAAACAACAATTAGAAATCCGTTTTTAGAAAAATTATTAGTAAAAAAAGGGCAAAATACAGCCGATGTTTGGCGTAGTATTCGTGATTATGATGGTTCGGTACAACATTTAGACTTCTTGTCAGAACAAGAAAAAGAAGTGTTTAAAACATACCCAGAAATTGATCAAATGAGTATTGTATATCAAGCTGCAAACAGGCAAGAATATATAGACCAAGGACAATCTATAAACGTAATGATTCACCCAGATATGCCTACAAAAGAGGTAAATAAAATTTATATTAATGCTTGGAAATTAGGTGTAAAATCTATGTATTACCAACACAGCATGAATGCGGCTCAAAAATTTAGACAAAAGAAAGAATGTTTAAGTTGCGAAGGTTAATATTTTTAGCATAAATTATAAAAAAATCCAATCAAAATTTTGATTGGATTTTTTTTAAAAAACAGAACCAGTTTCATTGGTTAATAATTCTAAAAACTTCATCCCTTTTACAGAATTCCCTTTTATATTTAATTTTGGACTCCAAACAGCAACGCTATATTTATTAGGGTTTATTGCAATAATTCCACCGCCAACACCACTCTTGCCAGGTAAACCAACCTTAAAAGCAAACTGACCAGCTTCATCATAAAAACCACAAGTTTGCATAATTGCATTAACTCTTTTGTTTCTACTCTTACTTAAAATTCGCTCATCAGAACCTACAATAACCCCTTGATTAGCAAATAATAAACATGTGTTAGACAACTCTTCACAAGTCATTTCAATAGCGCAAGCATAAAAATACAAATCCAACACATCGTCAACCTTATTTTTTAAATTTTTATTTGATTTAATCATATACGCAATTGCATAATTAGTAAAACCTGTTTCTTTTTCAGATTTATAAATAGCAGTATTGTAATCAATCGAATTATTTGCAGCAAGTTTTCTTACAAAATCTAAAAACACTTTTTTAGGATTGGAATATAAATCAAGTAAAATATCACATAAAACAATAGCGCCAGCATTTATTAATGGGTTACGAGGTATGCCTTTTTCAACCTCTAATTGAACTAATGAATTGAAAGCATCTCCAGAAGGTTCAAAACTCATTCTTTTCCATAAATCACTTTTTACATCTTTATAAACAAGGGTTAATAATAATATTTTAGAAATACTTTGTATCGAAAATCGCTCATTAAAATGACCAACACCACAACCATTTTTATTTATTGGTTGTAAAAACACACCAAACTTTAATGGGTCTACTTTTGCAAGTTCGGGTATATATGTTGCTATATTACCATGGTTTTCAATTAACTTAATTGTAGAATACGCACTATTTATAATTTTATTATAATCCATATATATTGTTTAGACATCATAAATATATGTGTTTTTGTTGTTTTAGCCTGCTTATTTCACAATACTTTTAAAAAATTAATAGTATAAAAAAATAATTGTTAGCGTCTTAATTATTAATATTATAACTTATTTTTGTACGGAATTTAATAACAATTTTTTATTATGGCAAGTACTAATAGGTATAACTTACGAGGTGTTTCAGCATCTAAAGAAGATGTTCATTTAGCAATAAAAAACATTGATAAAGGTTTGTTTCCAAAAGCATTTTGTAAAATAATACCCGATTATTTAACTAATGATGATGATTATTGTATTGTTATGCATGCAGATGGCGCAGGTACAAAATCTTCCTTAGCTTATATGTATTGGAAAGAAACTGGAGATTTATCCGTTTGGAAAGGCATTGCTCAAGACGCTTTAATAATGAATATTGATGATTTATTATGTGTTGGTATTACAGATAATATTTTATTATCATCGACAATTGGTAGAAATAAAAATTTAATTCCTGCTGAGGTTATTTCACAAATTATAAACGGAACAGAAGAAATACTTACTTATTTAAAAGAGTATGGAGTTAATATACATTCAACAGGCGGAGAAACTGCCGATGTTGGTGATTTAGTAAGAACCATTATTGTTGACTCTACGGTAACGGCAAGAATTAAAAAAACAGATGTTATTGATAATGCAAATATTAAAGAAGGTGATGTTATTGTTGGTTTAGCTTCGTTTGGACAAGCAACTTATGAAGAGTCGTATAATGGCGGTATGGGTTCTAATGGTTTAACGTCTGCAAGACACGATGTTTTTACTAAATATTTAGCCAATAAATACCCTGAAAGTTTTGATAGTAAAGTACCTGATGAATTGGTATATTCGGGTAGTATAAAATTATTGGATGTTGTTAAAAATTCGCCTATAAATGCAGGTAAATTGGTGTTATCGCCAACAAGAACTTATGCACCAGTAATAAAAAAAATATTAGATAAACACCGAGTTGATATACATGGTATGGTTCATTGTAGTGGAGGCGCACAAACAAAAATATTGCATTTTATAGACAATTTACATATTGTTAAAGACAATATGTTTGATGTTCCGCCTTTGTTTAAATTAATACAAAAGGAGTCTAATACAGATTATAAAGAAATGTATCAAGTATTTAATATGGGTCATAGAATGGAATTATATGTGCCTAAAGAAATAGCCGATAGTATTATTAAAATTTCTAAAAGTTTTGATATTGATGCTAAAATAATAGGTAGTGTAAAAGCAAGCGACAAAAAAAAACTCACTATAAAAAGTGAGTTTGGTACGTTTAAGTATTAATATCTTATAAGATTTCAACACCAATTACACATTAAAACAAATTTAATAAAACAATTAAATTTATTTCAAAATGTAATAAGTATAATAATTAATCTGCCAACCAAAAATCTAAGTGTTTACGTTCTAAATCCGTTTTCTTAACTCGTACAGTAACTTCATCACCTAAAGTGTAGGTATTACCAGTTGCTTGACCAATTACCGAGAATTTTTTTTCGTCAAATGTATAAAGATCATCTTGAATATCGTTAATTCTCACCATTCCTTCGCATTTGTTTTCGATAATTTCAACATAAATTCCCCAATCGGTTACACCAGTTATTACGCCAGTAAATTTCTGATTGTTATGGTCTTGCATATATTTAATTTGCATGTATTTTATAGAATCTCTTTCGGCTTTTGTTGCCATATATTCTCTTTCTGAAGCGTGTTTACATTTTTCTTCGTAAACCTCTTTATTAGCTGGTTTTCCACCATCAAGATAATGTTGTAACAAACGATGTGTCATTACATCAGGATAACGTCTAATTGGCGAAGTAAAATGTGAATAATAATCAAAAGCCAAACCATAATGACCAATGTTTTCGGTAGTATAAACAGCTTTACTCATAGAGCGAATAGATAGCGTTTCTATCATGTTTTGTTCTGCTTTACCTTTTACATCAGTAAGTAATTTATTGATAGATTGTGTGGTGTCTTTTCTTGAATCCGTCTTTATATCATAACCAAACTTACGTACAATTCGCTGTAAATCTTCTAATTTAGAAGTGTCAGGTTCATCGTGAATACGATAAATAAAAGTCTTTTTTGTTGGTGTTCCGTTTTTGTTTTTACCAACAAACTCACCTACTTTTCGGTTTGCAAGTAGCATAAACTCTTCAATTAGTTTATTGGCGTCTTTAGAAACTTTTGTATAAACACCTATTGGGTTTGCATCTTCATCTAAATTAAAACGCACTTCCGCTCTATCAAAAGACAAAGCTCCGGCTTGCATTCTGCGTTTACGTAATACTTTTGCTAATTCATCCATTTTTAAAATTGCCTTAGCAAGTTCTGGCGTAGTATTATACTCTTTATCTGTTAAGGAAATATCAGCAGGAATTTTTAAATTTAATTTAGAATCTTCTCTTACTTCTTGTTTCTTGTTTCTTGTTTCTTTTATATTATTCTCAATAATAACTTGAGCTTCTTCATAAGCAAAACGAGCATCGCTATAAATAATAGTTCTGCCAAACCATTGGTTTACAATATGTGCTTTATGATCTAATTCAAAAACAGCCGAAAACGTTAGCTTTTCTTCGTTTGGTCTTAAAGAACACACATTGTTACTTAACACTTCGGGCAACATTGGTACAACTCTATCAACTAAATAAACCGACGTTGCTCTATGGTAAGCCTCATCTTCTAAAATGGTGTTTTCTTGTACGTAATGACTTACGTCTGCAATATGAACACCAATTTCATAATTTCCGTTTTCTAAAATTTGAAATGACAAAGCATCATCAAAATCCTTTGCTGTTTTTGGGTCGATTGTAAAAGTTAGAATATCTCTAAAATCACGACGTTTAGCAATTTCTTTTTCGGTTATTTTTATAGGTAGTTTTGCAGCATCTTCTTCTACTTCTTTAGGAAACTTATAAGGTAAATTATATTCTACTAAAATAGAGTGCATTTCGGTATCATGATCGCCAGGTTTACCTAAAACATCGGTAATTTTACCAAAAGGATTTTTAGATCTTTCGGGCCAATCGGTCATTTTAACCAATACTTTATCGCCATTTTCAGCGCCATTAAAATACTTTTTGTCAACAAATAAATCAGTATACATTTTATTATCGTCTGGTATTACAAAGCCAAAATTTTTATTGACCTGTAAAACACCAACATAATCGGTTTTTGCTCTTTGAATAATTTCTACAACATCACCTTCTGTTTTTTTATTTTTTCGTCTACTATACACATATACTTTTACAGTATCATTATGTAGCGCATGATTCATATTACGTGAAGGGATATAAATATCTTGTTCTAAATCATCGCAAATCACATAACCATTTCCTCTTGAGGTAACGTCAATAACACCTGTATAGTAGTTATTATCTGGTACTATTAAAAATTTTCCTCGCTCGCCTTCTATTATTTTTTTATCAGATAAAAGAGCTGCTAATTGTTTTGTAATTTGATTTCTACCATCGGCATCTGTTATTTCTAATAACGATGCTATTTGTTTGTAGTTTAGACTTTTATTAGCATTTTGACTAAGTACTTTTGTAATTTTTCTTGCTAAATGTTTAATTTCGTTGTTTTGTTTTTTCTTTTTAAAATTCTGTTGGAATTTTTGTTTTCTTTTCGACATGTAATCGTTTTTAATTTTTAATAATATTTTGGATTATTGATGATGTGTGGATACACTTTTTTAGGAAGGAAAATAGTATCAATAATCACTTTTTCTACGGCAAAGATAGTTATTTTATTTAAATGAAGTGATATTTTAGTTATTTAGCAAGTATTTTAACAAAAAAATAAATTATAATTTACAATTACTTAACGTGTTAATGCTGTAAAAACAGCTGTTAAAGATTTCTCTTTAGTTAGCTCATTAATAGTATTATCGGCAACAACTCTACCTTTATTAAGGATGATTACTCTATTACAAACAGCTTCGACTTCTTGCATAATGTGTGTAGAAAAAAGAACAGTTTTAGTTTTTCCTATTTCTTTAATTAAGTTTCTTATTTCAATTAATTGGTTGGGATCTAAACCTGTTGTTGGCTCATCTAATATTAACACTTCAGGGTTGTGTAATAAAGCAGCAGCAATTCCAACTCGTTGACGATAACCTTTAGAAAGTTCATTTATGTTTTTATGTTTTTCAGGTGTTAAACCTACTAAACCAATTACTTCATTAATACGATTTTTAGATACTTTATGTATGGTTGCTAAAAACTCTAAATATTCTAAAACATACATTTCTAAATAAAGGGGATTATGTTCTGGCAAATAACCAACCGATTTTTTAACATCGGCTTCTTTTGTTAAGGTGTCAAAACCATTAATTATTATTTCGCCTTCATCTTGTTTAATGTATGTTGTAATAATTTTCATCATAGTCGATTTTCCAGCACCATTTGGACCTAAGAAACCTACAATTTCACCAGTTTTTATAGAAAAACTAACAGTGTCTAATGCTTTTTGTTTCCCATAAAATTTACTTGCATTTACTACTTCTATTGACATTGACTTAAAATTAGATTGCAAATATAGTAAGTAGAAATTAATTATATGTGTTTGTAACACAAGTATTTTACGCTTACAAACTCAATATTTACGTTTTTAAATTGAAATCACTTTTAATAATAATAATAATTACCTTAGAGGCGAAGTTACTTTTAAAGGCTTCAAAAATGTTCTTTTATTAACCAACAACCAAACTTAATTATGTACAAATTTAAAGTTTTTATAACAAAAAATTTTAGGGGAAATTTGTCATACATTTTTGTATTATTTTTCCTAATTAACGCAACTATTATTAACGCACAAATAATTAGCGCAACACGTTTTTCAGATAGTGTAACCACAACCTATTCGTGTGATGGAATAGACGACCATATTCAAATTAACCAAGCTTTAGATTTTGTAAAAGATAATGGTGGAGTTGTAGAGCTTAGTTCAGATACTTTTATTATTGATGCAGCATTACAAATTGCAGGCAATAATACCACTTTAAAAGGTGTTGGTATGAATTTAACAACCATTAAATTAAAAGACAATGCAGGTTGGTCTTATTACTATCAAGAAAACAATGAGTGGATAATACACGAAACAGGACCAATGATATTTAATAAAAAAGAAGCTATGCAAAATATTACGTTGCGAGATTTTAAAATTGATGGTAATAAATACAATCAATCTATTTTTAATCCAATAACAGGTCAAACAATTCAAAACACAGTAAATAGTCATGTTTTTGATGGGCAAGGTCATTATATTGCAGTTGATTTTGAAACTCGCAACGGTTCAACAGAATCAATAGCAAATATTTTATTTTCGCATGTTTTTATTTATGAAAATAGTGATGATGGTTTTGTCGTGCAAAATGGCACAAATATTACCGTTGAAAACTGTAAAGGAATTCGTGGTGGACATTCATTAGTCTATATGTTAGACCCAGTAAATTTAACCGTGAAAGATTGTGATTTTATGGTAACATCAAACTCGGGTATTAGATGGTATGATGGTAATCACATCACTATAAAAAACAACCACATATATGGTGAACCAGAAAAAACAGGAAACTCTAATTTTTGCATTCAGTTAACAAGTGGTCAATCTAATAGAATTACCGATGATTTAATTATAGCAAACAACCGTTTAGAGTTTACAGCAGGTGCAGCAATTGCATTAGATGCTAAAGAATCAGCATCGGCAAAAAACTTCATTATTAAAAATAATATTATTTTACAATGTGGAAATTCTGTGACTGCTGAAAACATAAGAGAAACAGGCGGAATTAATTTAAAAAATGTTACTAACACATTAATTGAAAACAATACCATTGTTAATTGTATTGGTGGCGGAATTAGATTAGGAGGTAATGTTGGCTTTAATACAGAATGGACTTATGAAACAGGTTTAACAGCCATTATTAAAAACAACATAATAACCAATACCATTCAAGGCGGTAATTCATCTGCCTCTGGTTATGGAATTGACATTGCAAGTGGTAATAGTGCAATTTGTACTTTTAATAATCTTTGGGCTAATGCAACAGGTAATTATTTTGGAACTAATCCAGACAAAGGCAACATTTCTATTGATCCATTATTTAAGCATATTATTTTAGGAGGTATTTTTAGTAACACAAACGATACAACAGCAGATTTACACCTAAAAAGCGAAATGGGTCGTTGGAACAATACAAGTGCTATTTGGGAAAATGATGCAAATTCAAGTGTCTGTATAAATGGAGGAGACCCAAATTTAGAGTATTCAAACGAACCATCAAATAATGGAAATAGATTAAATTTAGGGGCTTATGGCAATACAATTTATGCTTCAAAAGGAATTAAAGCGCCGCCAGTAGCAAATGCTGGTGAAGATCAATATATTAGAGATGATGATAATGATGGAATTGTATTTGTAAATCTTGACGGTAGTTTATCTGTTGATGATGCAGCAATTACGAGCTTTTCATGGGAAAGAAATGGAGGTGTTATTGCTACTACAGAGATTAATAATAATGTTCCTTTTGTTGTTGGCGAAGTAAATGTAACATTAACAATTACAGATAATGACGGTATAATTTCAACAGACAATACATTAATTAAAATACTACCTTACGGAACGAACATTAATCCGATTGCAAATGCTGGAAATGATATTGTTGTAACGGATAACGATAATGATTTACAAGAAATCATCACTCTTAATGGAGAATTATCTAACGATCCAGATGCTATAATAACAAATTATGTATGGTCAGAAAACGGTATAGAAATTGGCACAGAAAAAACGGTTGAGCTTTATTTTTCAGTAGGTTTACATTTGGTAACATTAACAGTAACTGATAATGAAGGAGCAACCGATTCTAATGATGTTGTTGTAGAGGTTAAACCAAAAGGAAATTATGCTTTGGAATTTAGTAATGATTTTAATGATGAGGTTGTAATTACAGATAATATTTCGTTTAATTCACCAAATTTTACCATTGAAATGTGGGTCAAACAAACAGCAACAACAGGCGATGCTATTTTACTTTGGTTAGGAGGCGATGGAAAAAGAATTATGCTAAAAAACAGTACTTCAAACCCTTCTTGGGATGCAACAACATCAAACACCACTTTAGAAAACGTGTCACTAAATACTTGGCATCATTTGGCTTATGTTGTTGAAAACGGAAACCTTAACACTATCTATATTGACGGAAACCCAACAACGATTAATGATCCTGTTCAAATATTAATGCCAACGGATTTAAATATAGGTTCTTTTTATGGTACAACAGATGCATTTGAAAGTAATTTTACAGGTGTTATAGATGAGTTACGTTATTGGAATACAGCAAGAACTATCACCGAAATTAATGACAATAAAGACCAAGAGTTGGTAGGAAATGAAATAGGTTTAAAAGCTTATTGGAATTTTAATGATGGAAGTGGCAAACGTTTAACAGACGAAAAAGGTATTGCAGACGGCACACTTTACAATATGGAAAATGAAGATTGGGTAGATGGAATTCCTTTTGGAAACACAGTAAATTCAAAAAAATTATATGTAGGTTTTCCATCAATAAACATTTATCCAAATCCAGCTTCTTTACTAACAAATATAGAGTTTTACTTAACCGATTCTACCATGGTAAACATTGATTTTTATACTTTAGATGGTAAAAAAATTGAAGAAGTAGTTAATGAAAAATTATATTTTGGAGATCATACTATTATTTTTGACACCTCAAAATTAAATTCAGGTACTTATTTTTTTAAGATAAAAATAAATGATAAAACAACGATTAAAAATTTGGTTATAAATTAAAAAAAGTCAATTAACAACTGTATTTTTAACAAAGCATAGTAAGTTTAAAACCTTGCTATGTTTTTCTTAATTAAAGCTAAATAATAAAAACAACGTAACTTAGCAAAAAAACAAACCATAATTCAATTTAAAACTAAAACATATAACGAATTATCAAAAAAAAGAATTATATAATTTATTGCTATTTAGGATATTGCTTTTATGTATTGGCAACTGTTGTAATCATTACACAATACTTTATTTATATTTGAGATATTCGTTAGAAGCTTTACCATATTTTAGTGAAAATAAATCTCTAATATAATTTTGATAAACTTTCCATGGTGATTTATCGCCTTGTTTTGGTAAAAATTTATTTGCCCTTAAAATATAACCCGCATCAAAATTTAATAAGCGTTCAGTTTTAATGTTTTCATGATCAAATTCGGGAACACAAACAGTAAAATTATTAATCTTTAGGTAATTTAATATTTTAGTAACATATTGCGCATTTAAATCACATTTTAATGTCCAAGAAGCGTTAGTATAACCAATTGCTACAAAAAAGTTAGGTACATCACTCAACATGACACCTTTAAATGCATGTTGATTAGAAACATCTATTTTCTTATCATCTTTAAGTAATTCCATACCACCAAACATTTGGACTTTTAGACCAGTTGCGGTAATTATTATGTCTGCTTCTAATTGTTTTTCAGAATCTAACAAAATGCCCTTTTTATTAAAGGTTTTTATTGTTTCAGTAACTATTTCTGCTTTTCCATTTTTAATAGTTTCAAATAAATCGTTATCTGGTACTGCACATAAACGTTGATCCCATGGTCCATATTTTGGGTCAAAATGCTTGTCAACATATTTATTACCTAAACTTTTTTTAATTCTATTTTTTAAAAATTTCTTTAGTGTTTTTGGCCATTTTTGACAAGCGTTATAAAAGGCTAAATTAAATAAAATGTTTTTCCATCTAGAAATTCGATGAGCAATTATAGCTGGCAATATTCTTTTTAAAAAATTAGCAACTACATCTTCACTTGGTAAGTTTAAAATATAAGTTGGTGAACGTTGAAGCATTGTAACCAACTTGGCTTTTTCAGCAAGAATTGGCAATAAGGTTACTGCTGTCGCTCCACTACCAATAATTACAATTTTTTTATTGGTATAATCTAATTTGTGATCCCAATGTTGTGGGTGAATAATTTTTCCACTAAACGAGTCTATGTTTGGAAAATCTGGTGTATAACCTTCTTTGTAATTGTAATAGCCAGAACACATATATAAAAAACGACACTTAATATGTTCTACGCTTTTAGTTATGTTGTTTCCTATTTTAAGTGTCCATTTTTTATTTTTAGATGACCATGAAGAGGATATTACTCTTCTATCAAATTGTATTTTTTTTGTAATATCAAATTTATCGGCTGTGTCTTTGATGTAGTTTAAAATATCTGGTCCGTCTGCAATTACTTTAGGGTTTTTCCAAGGGCTAAATGGAAATCCAAAAGTGTACATGTCAGAATCTGAACGAACACCTGGATAGGTAAACAAATTCCATGTACCACCAATTGCCGACCGACCTTCTAAAATAGTATAGTTAAGAGTTGGACAATTATTTTGCAAACGATATGCAGCTCCAATTCCAGATAATCCAGCACCCACGATTACTATGTCAAATTCTGATTGCTTTGTTTTCATAGGTTTTATTTTGTAAAATTTAAAGGGGTTTTAAATGTCAACAACTCAAAAAACATTTTAAAATCTGATGCTAAGGAATATAAAGGGTACACAAAATGTAATGTTCTACAAGTTGTATTGCTCTGTTGAGTAAGAAAAAAAGGGTGAAAAAATTTAAATATTTTGTTTTTTTTTCTCATGATTTAATTATTTGTTTTTGGATTTAAGGTTTTATGTTTGGTATAACAAATAGTTTCAAATTTTAAATATCGAAACTTTGAGTTAATTATTTAACTTTGCTAAAGTACTAAAATTTTTATTAAGCATAAAGCCGCAATTACCTGTTATACACTGTGATAAAACATGGTGGGTTTTAAACTTACGATATCTTTGTTGTTTTAGTTTCAATAAAAACAACGTAACTTAGCAAAAAAACAAACCATGATCCTATTTAGCGTTAAAACATATAACGAATTATCAAAAAAAGAATTATATAATTTATTACGATTGCGTGCTGAAGTTTTTATTGTTGAGCAAGATTGTGTTTATCAAGATATAGATAATAAAGACGAAAAAGCACTTCATGTTTTAGGTTATAAAGAAGGTGAATTAATTGCTTATGCACGTGTTTTTAAACCAACCGATTATTTTGAATATGCAAGTATTGGTAGAGTTATAGTTTCTAAAAACGAAAGACACAATAAATATGGATATGATTTAATGATTACATCTATCAAAGCAATAAAAACACAATTTAACGAAAAAAACATTGCTATATCTGCACAAGAGTACTTACAAAATTTTTACAACAACCTTAATTTTATAAAAAAAGGGAAAGCTTACTTAGAAGATGGAATTTCGCATATTTACATGGAAAAAACGGAGTAAAACACACACTACAATGTGTTTATTGTTGCAAATAATTAAATATACCCAGTATTGGGTATTTTTTTATGCTTATATTTAGCATAATTTTGAACTATTATTAAAACAATACGCATGAAAAAAACAGTTTCTTTATTCGCAATCGGTGCTTCCATTTTTGTTTTAATAATAATATTTTATTATTTAAACACGAATTGTTCTATTGATAGTAATAGATTTTTATCTTGGTTTTTAAGAGTTATTGTATCGTTATCTGTGAGTATTATTAGCGTAATTATTCCAGGCTTTATAGGTATAAACATCTCAAAAGAAGACATGCCATCAATACAACAAACAGACTATAAAGTATATTCTATTACCGATAAACACCCTAAAATTGTTTCTTATGGCGCAATAGCTATATTTATTATTGTGTATTTATTTAATCCTTTTTAATATTAAATAATATGACAGAAAAAGAAGCTAATGGTTATTTAGAAGAATTATATACTCGTTTTGGTAGTGTATTAGAAAAAGAAAGTGGCTTTAGATACATAGCCGTAATAAACAATAATAATAAAACAAGTTTTGAATTTTCTTACAAAACAGGAAGTAAAAACGAAAATAATGTAATGACTACTCAAAGAGCTAAAGAATTAGTTAACATAATAAAACAATTACTATTTACCGAAGTGTCTATAAATATAACACCGTGGTTTAAAATGAGAAATAGAATTAAAAAATACGTTTTTAATTACGATATAAAAAAAACAAAAATTGAATTAAATACTGATATAAAAGAAAACTTTAAACACTATTACAACAACAATGAAGAAACAAAAATTGACGGTAAAATATTTGGAGATCGAGCAGGTACTTTAGGTGGAATAATATCTTTAAAACACAATAATAATAATTTTATTATTAGTAATTATCATGTTTTAATGGGTAATAAAAAATTAGGCGCTGAAATTTATTATAATAACAAACCAATTGCAAAATTATTTTGGGGCTTATTTAATGAACAATACGATGTAGCAATTGCAAAAATTAACAAAAACACGAGTATTAAACTTAATAGCAAAAAATATTTGCATCATAAAATAGTTAATATAAACAATCGTTTTTATAAGTTAAAAAATTTAAGAACCTTTTCTTCTGATGGTCCACAAGATAAAGGCGTGTTATATTCAAAAAATGCAATCGTTAAAATAGAATATGGCAATGGTTATAAACTATATAAAAATCAAATTATAACAAAAACCATGTCTTTAGTTCCCGGAAATTCAGGTGCAATAATTGTAGAAGATAGTGCTAAAATTAAAAAAAACATAGTTGGTGTTTTTATTGGTGGAGATAGTACTTATGGCATTGTAAATAACTTACACAATCTTTTTAAGAAAGAAATTGAAGCATTTAAAGATAAAAACGACAGAGAATTACCAAAAATTGAATTTAAATCATTTATTAATTAATAAAATATAAAACCATGAAATTTAAAAAATTAGACAAAAATAAAGCAACTCAAACTAAAAGGATTTATGATTCTAAAAATTTTGATATTGACGCTACTTTTACAATTAACAACCAAATTATCACAAATATAGAATTAGAAGTGGTTAATGAAGATAACAATATTTATCATCTTGTAAGTGCAATACTTTGTTGTGATGTAATAATTAAAGATAGTTGTTATTTACAACTTAATTTAATAAAACAAATACCAACAAATAACAATAAAAAAATTAAAGTAAGTTTAACAAACTGTAATTTAAAAATTGAAAGAGACACATTATTGTTTACTAATTTAAACATGTATTCAGATACTGTGCATGAAAAATTAACTTGCGAAATTGATGTTTTAGGTCTACATGAAAACCCAAACTCTGATAATGGTAATATTTTAATAGGAAGACCTTAGTGGTTGGTTTTATTAAAAAAACAATATTAACTGCAAATATTTTATTTGCAGTTATTTTATATGCTCAAAAAACTAATTTTAATACCGTTTTAAACGGCTTATCTGTCAATAATTTTTCAGAAACAAAAACAGCACTTAATAAAATTGATACAACAAAAATAAGTGCTTACGATAAAGCAACTTGGTTATACTACAACGCAGATTATAATTTTAGATTAGACAATCACCATTTTGCCTTTAAAAACATTACGCTTTCAAAAAATATTTTTGACAAACTAAATAAAAAAGAAGATGTAATTGATTGCAACATACTTCTCTTAGCAATATTAAGCCATCAAAACAACTTAAAAATCAACACAGATCAAATTCTTAATGAATTAGAAAAATATTTAAAAACAAGTAAAAATTTAGATAAGAACATTAAAATTTATAACCGAATAGCTACCAATTTTTACAAAATAAACGATGGTAATAACGCTATAAAATATTTTAATAAAATGATACCATTAGGTATGCAATTAAAAGATACAGCAACTACAGGTCAAGTATATACAAACATAGGTGTTGTATATGATAATATATTAAAAAACACAGACTCTTCTCTCTATTATTATAAAAAAGCAACTCCTTTTTTAATTAAATACCAAGATAATCAAAGTCTTTCTTACAACTATAATAACCAAGGAAATACATATAAAAATTTAAAAAAATACGATAGTGCTATTTTGTATTATGATAAATCAAGAGCTATACCGTTAAAAAAATTCATAGCAAAAAGTAATGTTCTTTATTATGAAAATTTATCTGAAGCCTATAATCTTAAAAAAGATTATTACAACGAAAGTATTTATTTAAACAAACTAATTGTATTAAAAGACAGTATAAACGACATCAAACAAAATATAGAAATTACAGGTATAAAAGAAAAATATGACAATGAAAAATTGCGTGCAGATAATTTGCAAATTGAAGCAGATAAAACACGAAATAAAAACTTATTAATTATTTCATTATTATTACTTTTATTCGGAAGTATTACCAGTTTTTTAGTCCATAAAAACAATAAGAAAAAGCGGAAAATCATACAAACAGAAAAATTATTTGAACAACAAAAAGTATCTAATTTATTAAAAGAACAAGAATTAATAGCCATTGATGCTATGATTGCAGGTCAAGAAAAAGAAAGACAATTAATCGCAAGCGATTTACACGATGATTTAGGTGCTTTAATGGCAACATTGCAATTTAATTTTGAAAACCTTCAAAAACATAAAAATAGTGCTGATTCAGAAACATTATTTACGCAAACAAAATTATTAATAAAAGAAGCGTATCAAAAAATAAGACGGATTGCAAACGTTAAAGATTCTGGTGTTTTTGCTAAACAAGGTTTGTTAAAAGCAATTATTAACAATGCCAATAAAATATCAAAGCTTAATAAAATAAATATTGAGGTAAGATCACACGGTTTAAAAAACAGATTAGAAAACAGTTTAGAATTAACTATTTTTAGAATTGTACAAGAATTAATTACCAATGTAATAAAGCACGCAAAAGCAACAGAAGTAATTATACACTTTACAAATCACAAAGATTCTTTAAACATTATGGTAGAAGATAATGGTAAAGGATTTGATATTAATAACATTTCAAAATCTGACGGAATGGGTATTCAAAGCATCGAAAAAAGAATAGAATCTATCGAAGGCACTATTGTTATAGAGTCGTTTATAAATAAAGGTACAACCATAATTATTGATATTCCATTATGATACACTTAGCTATTGCAGAAGACCACCAATCGTTAATTGATGGTATAAAATTATTATTAAAACACGAAGAAGATATTCATATTGTTGGAACAGCTAATAATGGTAAAGATTTACTTAAAATAGTGGAATTAAAACGTCCAAATGTAATTTTAATGGATATTAAAATGCCTATATTAGATGGTATTGAAGCTACTAAAATTATAAAGAAAAAATTTCCATACATTAACATTTTAGTCTTTACTATGTTTGACCAAATAGAAGCTGTAGAAAGAATGATTAAAGCTGGAGCTACTGGCTATATTTTAAAATCGGCTACTTTAGAAGAAATGCTATTTGCTTTAAAAAAAGTACACAAAGGCGAAACTTATTTTGATAACGATTTAAATTTAAACGCACTAAATTTAGATGATAAAAAAAACAAACAAAGCACATTAACTAATCGACAAGTTGAAATATTAGATCTTATTTCACTCGGTAAAACTTCGAGAGAAATTTCTGAACAATTATTTATTGGTGTTCAAACAGTAGAAACTCATCGTAAAAATATTATTAGAGTTTTAGGCTTAAAAGGAAAAGGCGAATTATTACGTTACTCTTTAGAGCGAAAATATAAGTTTTAAATCCACTTTTTTACTTTGGTGTAGAATAATTTTCATTGTATTTTTGCAAAAAAAATAAGTCATAATAAATTATGAAAACACCTAAAGAATCTTTAACCATTTTAACTGACATGGTTTTACCAGCAGAAACGAACCCTTTAAACAATCTTTTTGGAGGCGAACTTCTTGCTCGTATGGATAGAGCATCAAGTATTGCTGCACAACGTCATTCACGTAGAATTGTTGTAACAGCATCTGTTAATCATGTAGTCTTTACAAAAGCTGTACCTGTTGGTTCTGTGGTTACGGTTGAAGCAAAAGTTTCTCGTGCGTTTAAATCATCTATGGAAATTTTTGTTGATGTTTGGATGGAAGACAGAGAGTCTCAAGAACGCACAAAAGTAAACGAAGGCATTTACACTTTTGTTGCCGTAGACAGAACTGGGACACCTGTAAAAGTGCCACAAATAAAGCCAGAAACGGAATTAGAAATAGAAAGATATAACAGTGCTTTACGAAGAAAACAATTAAGTTTATTATTGGCTAAAAAAATAAAA
>JALSLZ010000044.1 GCA_026988075.1 Flavobacteriaceae bacterium | reverse complement strand
GTGAAAAGTGAAAAGTGAAAAGTGAAAAGTGAAAAGTGAAAAGTGAAAAGTGAAAAGTGAAAAGTGAAAAGTGAAAAGTGAAAAGTGAAAAGTGAAAAGTGAAAAGTGAAAAGTGAAAAGTGAAAAGAAGTGCATAGAAATTTACAATTCATAATTCATAATTCATAATTAATAATTACTTTTGTCTCTGCAATAATCTAACAATTTATGGGAAAAATAATAGCAGTAGCGAATCAAAAAGGAGGCGTAGGAAAAACCACAACATCGGTTAATCTTGCGGCAGCTTTGGGTGTTTTAGAAAAAAAAATATTACTTATTGATGCCGATCCGCAAGCCAATGCAACTTCGGGTTTGGGTATGGATGTTGAAAGTATCGAAACAGGTACTTACGAAGTTTTAGAACATACCGCAACCGCAAAAGAAGCTATTGTAAAAACAGACTCGCCAAATGTAGACATTATTCCAGCCCATATTGATTTAGTAGCTATTGAAATTGAATTGGTAGATAAACAAGATAGAGAAAGTATGTTAAAAAAATCACTATCCGAAGTGATAGATGATTATGATTATATATTAATTGATTGTGCACCGTCTTTGGGCTTAATAACATTAAACGCTTTAACAGCTGCAGATTCTGTAATTATACCAATACAATGCGAATATTATGCATTAGAAGGTTTGGGTAAATTGTTAAATACCATACAAAGTGTACAGAAAATTCATAATTCAAATTTGGCAATTGAAGGCTTGTTATTAACCATGTATGATTCTCGTTTAAGATTGTCAAATTCAGTTGTTAAAGAAGTAAAGCAGCATTTTGAAGACATGGTTTTTAAAACAATAATTCAACGAAATATTAAGTTAGGCGAAGCGCCAAGTTACGGAGAAACAATTATAACATATGATGCTACAAGTAAAGGAGCTATTAATTACCTTAATTTAGCAAATGAAATTTTAGAAAGAAACGAAAAAAATGGCTAAAGCAACAAAAAAACAAGCGTTAGGTAGAGGTTTGTCGGCATTATTGACAAATACTAAAGAAGATATTACTTCTGCACAAGATAAAAATGCAGAAAAATTAGTTGGTACTATTGTTGAAATTGATATCAAATCAATTGAAGTTAATCCGTTTCAACCACGTACCCATTTTGACGAAATAGCATTGCAAGAATTATCAAATTCTATAAAAGAGTTAGGTGTTATTCAGCCAATAACGGTAAGAAAATTAACAGGTAATTCATTTCAGATTGTTTCTGGAGAGAGAAGATTTAGAGCATCTAAATTAGCAAACAACACTACAATACCAGCTTATATACGTTTAGCTAACGATCAAGAAATGCTTGAGATGGCAATTGTTGAAAACATTCAACGAGAAAACTTAGATCCTATCGAAGTTGCATTGTCTTACCAACGATTAATTGATGAAATTGGCTTAACGCAAGAAAAAATGGCAAAACGTGTAGGTAAAAGCCGTTCTGCTGTTACAAATTTTTTGCGATTGTTAAAATTAGATCCTATTATTCAAACAGGTATTCGAGATGGTTTTTTGAGTATGGGGCATGGAAGAGCTTTGATAACAGTTGATAGTCAAGAAAAGCAATTAGAAATTTACGAAACCATATTAAAAGACCAACTTTCTGTTAGGCAAACCGAAGTTCTGGTTAAAGAACTACGTGTTGGAAAAGCAGTTGTTGAAAAAACAGCTAAACCAATATCGCCTCAATATATTGAGTCTGCCAAAACAGATTTGAATAATTTTTTCGGGAATGATGTAGATATTAAAATCTCTAAAAGTAATAAAGGTAAAATTATCATTCCTTTTAACTCTGAAGAAGACTTTAATCGAATTAAAAAGCTTTTAGATTAAAAATGAAAAAAGCAATCCTTTTTTTTATAGCAATTTTACTAATAAATTATACTTATTCTCAAAAAAAGAAGAAAGAGGAGCGTTTAGATAAAAATGGTTTAATCGTAAAAAATGCACCTTTAAATCAGGAAAATTTTGACATAAACCCTTTAGCGCCAGCAAAAGCGGCATTTTATTCAGCCATTTTACCAGGTTTAGGTCAGGCTTATAATAAAAGATATTGGATGATACCTGTTATTTATGGAGGTATTGGCGGTTCTATATATGCGTATGATTTTAATAATAAAAAATACAATTCATTTTTAACGGCTTATAAATTAGATAAAGCAGGTAAGCCACATCAATTTGAAAATTTAGACAGCACAGCCTTAGAAAGAGGAATTAATGGTTATAAAAAACAACGTGATTTATGGTTGTTTATTACTATTGGTGTGTATATATTAAATATTGTAGAAGCTAATGTAGATGCGCATTTACCAAATAAAAAAATGAATACAAACCTGTCTTATAAGCCTTCATTTACTATTGATCCGGTTACAAATAAGATGAATTATGGTGCGAATGTAAGTTTTAAATTTTAATATGAATATAGCATTATTAGGTTATGGTAAAATGGGTAAAGCAATTGAAAGTATTGCTTTAGAAAGAGGACATGAAATAGTGATTAAAGTTTCAAAAAAAGAGGAGTTGGTAAACTTGGGTAATGTAGATGTTGCTATTGATTTTAGTATTCCGTCATCGGCATATTACAATATTTCTACCTGTATTAATAGTAATGTACCAGTCGTTTCAGGAACCACAGGTTGGTTAGATAAATATGATGAAGTTGTAGCTTTATGTAAAGCTAAAAAAGGCGCTTTTATATACGCTTCAAATTTTAGTTTAGGCGTTAATTTATTTTTTGAATTAAATAAAAAGTTAGCCAGCTTAATGTCAAAACACACAGATTATAAAATAGGTGTTGAAGAAATACATCATACGCAAAAGTTAGATGCGCCAAGCGGAACAGCAATTACCTTGGCAAATCAAATTTTAGAAAAAATTAACAAAGATAAATGGGTTTTAGGTGTAACAGATAATGAAAATGAATTACCTATTGTAGCAAAAAGAATTGAAAATGTAGCAGGAACTCATCACGTTGTATATCAAAATAATATTGATGAAATAGAAATAATTCATAAGGCGAAAAACAGAAAAGGCTTTGCGCTTGGAGCAGTAATTGCTGCAGAATGGTTGACTAATAAAGAGGGTGTTTTTACAATGAAAGATGTATTAGGAATTTAATTTATTAGTAAAATATATATATAAATAAACGTTTAAAGAATAAAAGAATGACATATTTACAAATTTTCGGACTATCATTAATAATTTCCTTTGTATTTGGGATTTTGATATTTAGTAAACTTTTTGTTAAAGCAGGAAGAAAATCTTGGGAAGCTTATGTGCCTATTTATAATTATTATATAGCAATTAAAATTACAGAGCGACCTTGGTGGTGGACAATTTTATTATTTATACCTGTTGTAGGAAATATTATGGTTCTTGTAATAGTTTATGAATTTTTACACGTATTTAACTATCGTAAAAAAAGATTTACATTGTTTACGATACTATCTTTAGGTGGTTTTTTAGCGTATGTAAATTTTGATAGCAAAACAGAATATGTAGGTAAAGATAATGATGTAATATTAAAAAACGTGAGTACTTGGACAAATGCAATACTGTTTGCAGTAGTTGCTGCGACAGTTGTTCACACCTATTTTATGCGTCCTTATGCAATACCAACATCATCTTTAGAAAAATCATTGTTAATAGGCGATTATCTTTTTGTGAGTAAATTTCATTATGGAGCAAGAGTGCCAATGACGCCAATTGCATTACCAATGGTACACGATTCAATTCCGTTAACGGATATGGCATCACATATAAAAAACAAAAAATTTCAATTGCCATATTTTAGATTACCAGCTTTGCAAAAAATTAAAACCAATGACATTGTTGTTTTTAATTGGCCAGCCGATACACTTAAAACGATGTGGGGCGATAAATCAGGAGAATTTACCTACAAACCAATTGATAAAAAAACAAATTATGTAAAAAGATGTGTAGCTACTGCAGGACAGACTTTAGAAATTAAAGATGGTGATATTTATATTAATGGAGAGATTTCTATTATGCCAGATAGAGCAAAACCACAATTTTATTATATAACAAAATTGAAAAAAGGTGTAAACCCTGCGTCATTGTTGCAAATATATAATATTCGTGAAGCAAGTAGAAACGCAAAAGGCGAAATTATGTATAATATGGATGATGAAACAGCTATACGAATGAAAAATAATCCAGATGTAATTAGCACAAAAAAATACATTACGCCAAAAGGTAAATTTGATAAATCTATTTTTCCACACAATTATC
>JALSLZ010000043.1 GCA_026988075.1 Flavobacteriaceae bacterium | reverse complement strand
ACAATACTCAGGTTATGAAATACTAATTAAATTACAATACAAGCGTACTATTTTGAAAACATCATTTCCATAATACCATCCATTTTAAACCAAAGGTAAATAATAACAAATAAAAGAAGGACTAATAAAAGTCCTCTTTTGTTATTTTTTTCCTTACGATTATTTAAACGTTTGAATTTCATACTATTCAACAGTTACAGATTTTGCCAAGTTTCGTGGTTGATCTACATTTTTTTCTAACATAACCGCTATGTGGTACGATAGTAATTGCAATGGTATGGTCGTTAATAATGGCGTAAAAGCTTCTTCAGTTTCAGGTATTTCAATTGTATGATCGGCAATTTCTTTTACAGTAGTATCTCCTTCCGTTACAACTGCAATAATTTTACCTTTTCTGGCTTTTATTTCTTGAATATTACTAACTACTTTTTCGTAATGTCCTTTTTTAGTTGCAATTACAACAATAGGCATATTCTCATCGATTAAAGCAATTGGTCCATGTTTCATTTCGGCAGCAGGATATCCTTCTGCGTGAATGTATGATATTTCTTTAAGTTTTAATGCACCTTCTAATGCAACAGGAAAATTAAAGCCTCTGCCTAAATACAAAAAGTTTTTAGCGTCTTTATAAATGCTAGCTATATGTTTTACTTTGTCGTTAATATTTAATAAAGCCTCTACTTTATTAGGTATTAATTCCATTTGATGCAAATAATTTTGGTAAGCTGATTTTGACAAATTACCTTTTGCTAATCCTAATTTTAGAGCAATTAAAGATAAAACGGTAATCTGAGTAGTAAATGCTTTTGTAGATGCAACACCGATTTCTGGTCCAGCATGTGTGTATGCTCCTGCATCTGTTTCACGTGCAATTGAAGATCCAACTACATTACAAACCCCAAAAACAAAAGCACCTTTTTCTCTAGCCATTTTAACAGCTGCTAAAGTGTCGGCGGTTTCTCCAGATTGAGAGATTGAAATTACAATGTCTTTATTGGTAATTATTGGGTTTCTATATCTAAACTCAGATCCGTATTCTACCTCTACAGGAATACGTGCAATGTCTTCAAATAAATATTCAGCCACCAAGCCAGCATGCCAAGATGTACCGCAAGCAACAATAATAATACGATCGGCATTTAAAAATCGTTGTATATTATCGTCAACACCTGCCATTCTAATAATACCTTCGTTAGCAAGTAATCTACCTCTATAGGTATCTATAATAGCTTTTGGTTGTTCGTATATTTCTTTTAACATAAAGTGGTCGTAACCTCCTTTTTCTATCTGATCTAAATTCAGTTGCAACTGTAAAACTTTACTATCTACAATCGAATCGTCTTTTATTTTTCTAACTTTTACACTTTTACCAACCTTGATAACGGCTACTTCTTCATCTTCTAAATAAATAGCATTTTTTGTGTATTCTATAAAAGGAGATGCATCTGATGCAATAAAAAATTCTTTATTATCTTTACCAATACCAATGGCAATTGGGCTTCCTAATTTAGCAACAACCAATTCGTTTGGATGTGTTTTATCAAAAACAACAATAGCATAAGCACCAACAACTTGATTTAATGCAATTTGAACTGCTTTACCTAATTTTACATTTTCTTGCTTTTTAACTTCTTCAATTAAATTAATTAAAACTTCGGTATCGGTATCGCTTTTAAAAGTATAACCTCTACTAATTAGTTCTTTTTTTATGGTATCGTAATTCTCAATAATACCATTATGAATAATTGCTAAGTTTTCAGATTCTGAATAGTGTGGATGTGAATTTACATCATTAGGTACGCCATGAGTTGCCCATCTTGTATGTCCAAAACCAATAGTTCCTGTTTTGGTTATGTTTTTTTCAATTTTCTTTTCAAGGTTGGCTACTTTACCTTTGGTTTTAGACATTTTCATTTCTTTACCATCGTAAAGTATGATGCCTGCACTATCATAACCTCTATACTCTAATCTTTTTAAACCATTTATTATGATTGGATATGCTTCTCTATAACCTATATAACCTGTAATTCCACACATATAATAACGTATTAATTATTTAATTCAGTATAATAAACTTCTAATTTGATTCTTTTATTGTAATCAGCATGAGTTTCTGAATAATTATTTCCATACAACACTACTCCTTGAGGATTCCAACTGTAATCTTTAACAATGGTATCTTGCGCCGAAATAGGTGTGTCTAAACCATTGTAAACCTTTAACCCTAATTTTGATGGTGCTGTAAAATTCTCTTTTTTCAAAACTTCAGAAATATAATCTGTTATGTTTATTTTATATTTTATAGGATTTCTGTCTTCATCATCATCAGTACTATCACCATCTTTTACTAAGAAACCATTAAACGTATTGTTTTCGGTAATAGCGTCTAATATTTGATAATTTTCATTAATGTTATTTGCATCATCAGTGTCTAATTTGTATAATAAAAGTCTGTTTGGCACATCATTATCATTTGCATTATCAATATAAAATGTAAGATTAGCCTCATTAATTAACCAATTTTTGTTTCTTAGTTCGGTTAAATCAATATCTTTAAACAAATCTAATACGGCAATTGAACCTTGAGCTCCTTGCACATATAGTTTATCTTCTCCATTTATCTGGTCTGCGTTGGTCAGCTTGTTATAAGCATTTGACATGGTATTATCTCTAATAAATTGATTGGTTTTAATACCTGTTAACGGAAAAGTGTACACTTTTTTCTTTCGAACATCTTTTACTACATCGCTATCATCTGTATCACCATCATTGTTAAAATCTACATTTAAATCAGTTTCCGATTTTTCTTCAGTTTCTGATAAAGAAACGTACATATTAATTTTTGCAGTATTATAATCTAACATTAAAACAGTTCCGTCAGTACCAGTTGCTTTGATTTCAATACCTTTAAAGAATTCATGAAAATCACTATTGCTTTCAAAAATAGTTTCATTGGTGTTGTTAATGAAATTATTTTGAAAAAAAGTTTTATTTAAAGGAATTCTAATAAAAGGTTTTGTATCACCAAGTTTAATAGTATCTTCTACAACAATATTATTTAAATCGATTAAAAGTCTATCGTATTTTAATATCGTATCATTAGAATTAGGTTTAAAAGACACATTACTTGCTAAGATGTTACTTGTATTATAGACTTTATCTGAGTAATACTTGTTTGGTTTTGAAGGGTCTGTTGGGTCTAATTTATTTAAATAGGTTTCTAAACGAGAAATAGTAATATTAAACGATTGTGTATTGTCGCCAAACACGTTGTTTAATTTAAATTTTGGCTTATCGTCTGTAGCTTCTCTAATGCTTTCAGCGTCGTAAGGTATTTCTAAATAGACTGCATTTATAATAGATCCAGACCATTCGTCTGTTGCGCTTGGCACATTTATTTGCGCAATTACCGACGATTTAAACAAACCAAAATCTTCGGTATCATAAACACCTAATGGCATTTTTAATGTTGTTAAGGCTTGTGTACTGATGTTATCTACTCGTGATGATTCAATATCTTTTGAATATGCCAGCACTTCAAAACTTTTTTTACTGGTATCAAAAACATCGTTATCAACCAAATTACCGCCAACATTTTCAAAGTCAGTTTCACATGAAATTAAACTCATTATTGCAAAAGAGGCAATAGTTATATATTTAAAAATTGTTACATTTTTTGTATTCATAATTATTTAATAAATAAATTTTAGTATTTTTTTTATTCTTCTTCGTCTTTATCTAAGACATTGTTTTGGTAAAATTCAATATAACCTTCAACAAATTCTTCTTCTGGCAAATAGTCAAGTATTGGCTTATCTAACCCATTAATATGCTCGTTAAAGTCTTCCGGCAAATTATCACAAACTTTAATAATAGCATCGGCATAATCTGCTCCTATCTTTTGTAAATTAAAATATGTAGGATTTGTTATAACAGATGCGTCTTCTTTACTAATCCCATCAAATTTAATTTTATTGATTAAATCAGGATTTATTTCGCCTTCAAAAGGCTCGTTGTAAACCGACATTACAATTTTACTTTCTGTAAAAAGAGAATCGTTTTTATAATATTTTTTTAAGTACAACGGAACTAATGATGCCATCCATCCTTGAATATGAATAATATCTGGCGACCAGTTTAGTTTTTTAACGGTTTCTATAACGCCTTTAGCAAAGAAAATTGCACGTTCGTCATTGTCTTCAAACAAAACATTATCTTCATCTGTAAAAACTGCTTTTCGTTTAAAATACTCATCATTATCAATAAAATACACTTGCATTCTTTCTTTAGGAATAGACGCTACTTTAATGATTAATGGCATATCTATATTGTCGATAATTAAATTAACACCTGAAAGCCTAATTACTTCGTGTAATTGATGTCTTCGTTCATTAATTAAACCGTATCTTGGTATAAAAATTCTAGTTTGAGCACCTTTTTGATTCATTTTTTTAGCCACCTGAAAACTCATTTTTGAAGTATTTGTTTCGGGTAAAAAAGGCGTCATCTCTGATGAGATATATAAAATTTTAGTTTCTTTCATCTGTTTTTCTTAAAAAATAATACACAATATCACTCTTAAATTATCTTGTATATTACTACATAGTAGTTAAAATTTGAATCTAACACGTTCAAATCGTATGCAAAAGTACGAAAAATAGCTTTAATTCTACCTTAATTTACTTAAGTTTGCCCCTTTTAACTACTAATTAACATTTTTATGCAAGTAATTGAATCAATTTCAGGTTTAAAAAAAGAATTATCAAATTACAACACAAATACCTCTATTGGTTTTATACCAACAATGGGCGCACTTCATAAAGGACACTTATCATTAATAAAGCAAGCAAAAAAAGAAAATGATTTTGTTGTTGTAAGTATTTTTGTAAACCCAACACAATTTGATAAACAAGCAGATTTAGACAATTACCCAACAACTCTTGATAATGACTTAAAGTTACTCAAAAAAGTAAACTGTGACGTTGCTTTTACACCTAGTGTTAAAGAAATTTATTCAGACAATATTACATCAAAACATTTTGATTTTGGAGGTATTGAAAACGAAATGGAAGGTAAATTTAGAACAGGGCATTTTGATGGAGTTGGAACGATTGTTAATCGCCTTTTTGATATTGTAAAACCTAATAAAGCTTATTTTGGCGAGAAAGATTTTCAACAACTACAAATAATTAAAAAATTAGTCGCAATTGAAAAAAAGGCTGTAAAAATAATTGGTTGTGCTATTTTTAGAGAAAATGACGGTTTAGCAATGAGTTCTCGAAACACACGATTGACTTCAGAATTTAGAGAAGCTGCTCCGTTTATTTATAAAACGTTAAAAAAGGCAAAAAAAAAGTTTGGCACAAAATCTGCTAATAAAGTTACAAAATGGGTTGAGAAAAAATTTAAGAAGCACCCAATTTTAGAATTAGAGTATTTTGTAATTGCAAATGAAAAAAATCTTAAAACATTAAACGAAGATAAAAGCAATAACAAAACAAGAGATAAAAAACGAAATTATCGTGCCTTTATAGCTGTTTTTGCTGGAGAAATAAGACTGATTGACAACCTTAAATTATAAGTTATTAAGCTGAAAATTTTGCTCTTTTACCTAAAAAAATAAAACCATAATAAATTAATAAAAAAACAGTAATTTTGTACCATGCAAGTAACCGTAGTAAAGTCTAAAATACATAGAGTTAAAGTAACAGGCGCAGATTTAAATTATATTGGTAGTATAACTATTGATGAGGATTTAATGGATGCCGCTAATATAATTGAAGGCGAAAAAGTGCTTATTGTAAATAATGATAATGGCGAACGCTTAGAAACCTACGTTATTCCGGGACCAAGAAAGAGTGGTGAAATTACTTTAAATGGAGCCGCTGCAAGAAAAGTTGCCGTTGGTGACACTTTAATTTTAATCACATTCGGAATTTTTAATTTTGAAGCCGCCAAAAAATTCAAACCATCATTAGTGTTTCCAAATGATAAAAATTTATTGGATTAGTTGTGAATAAAAAAATAAAAAAAGTACTTTTTATACTACTTCCAATAACATTGGGAGTTTTTTTGATTTACATGTATATTGGTAAATTTTCAGATCAACAATTAGACGAAATATACCATAACATGAAAAATGCCAATTATTGGTGGATTTTAGCCTCATTATTTTTTGGAATTCTTAGTCATTTGTCACGAGCATATCGCTGGCACTTTATGTTAGAGCCATTAGGCTACAAACCCAAATTTACAAATAGTGTAATGGCGGTATTATTGGCCTATTTACTTAATTTAGTTGTGCCACGTTCAGGCGAAGTAGCAAGAGCTGCAACACTTGCAAAATACGAAGACGTACCGTTTGAAAAAGGTTTCGGAACTATTGTTGCAGAAAGAATTTCTGATGTAATTATGCTTCTAATTATCTTAGGAATTGTTTTTTTTTACCAAACAGATTTAATTATAAGTTGGTTTGCTAATGTTGATCCAACTAAAAAAATTGTAATTCTTACTATTATTTTTACTGCTTCATTTATTGGAATTAAACTAATTAAAAAATCAACACATCCGTTTTTAATAAAAATTAAAACTTTTTTTAACGGCTTGATTGAAGGTATTGGTAGTATTTTTAAAATGCAAAAAAAATGGGCATTCATTTTTCATACTATATTTATTTGGCTAATGTATATTGCTATGTTTTGGGCAGTAACTTTTACAATACCTGGAACTTCAAATTTATCTTTTGAAGCAATTTTAGTAGGCTTTATTGCTGGCGCAGTAGCTATGTCAATTACGAATGGTGGTTTTGGTGCATATCCGTTATTTGTAGCAACAGCACTTGCTCTTTATGGAGTAACCGATGAGTCTGGAGCATCTTTTGGCTTATTAATGTGGACCTCACAAACAATAATGGTGCTTACATTTGGAGGTTTATCGTTACTTTTTTTACCTATTTATAATAAGGCAAAATAGAATTAATAATCTTGACAGTTCTTTAACATTGGCATCATTAATAATAATGCCATTATTCAGCTATCAAAACAAATTCTCTCTTTATTTTAAATACAAAAATCAGTCATTTACATTTTTTTCGATTTTTACATGGTGGAAAATCACTTTGCTTAAAGCATTTGTAACTTTTGGGTTTACCCTGAATAAACTATTTAAAATTTAACTGAATTAAAATAAATAGTTTACTTTTACAAACCGTTATTCATTTTTAGGAATAACGGTTTGTAATATTTTATTCAATGCATACTAAAAAAGAAATTACGACAAATAAGTTGAGTCAAAAATGGATAAAAGCAGCTGTTTTAGGCTCGGTTTGGGCAGCTTCAGAAATTATCTTAGGCAGTTTTTTACACAATATAAGAATGCCTTTTAGTGGTAATGTTTTGGTAGGAATTGCCATGGTTTTACTAATTTCAGCCAGTTATTTATGGAAAGAGAATGGTGTTATTTGGCGCGCTGCTGTTATTTGTGCTTTGCTTAAAACAATGTCGCCAAGTGCTATTATTTTTACACCAATGCTGGCTATTTTTGCTGAAGGTGTTTTGTTAGATTTAATGGTCAGGTTATTTAAAAGAAAAAATATAGGTTACTTTATTGGTGCGGCTTTAGCAATGTCATGGAATTTATTTCAAAAAGTAATTATTATGGTTTTTTTTTACGGAATGAATCTAATAAAAATTTATGAAAAATTAATGCGTTCCGTTCAAAAACAGTTGTATTGGGATTTTGATATGGTTTGGGTTCCGTTATTTGTGATGTTATTTATGTATGTTATTTTAGGTATTATAGCTGCGTATTTTGGTATTAAAATAGGTAAGCGTTTGTTAGATGAAAATTACAAACCTAAATTTTTTCAAATGAATTCTTACGATACTGGTTTTTTGAAAAAAAAAGCAACTCATTTTAATTATTCTACCTATTGGTTGTTGGCAAATTTAATACTGCCAATAGCAGTAATGGTAATAAAAGCGTATATTACTTTTTATTTATGGATTATTTTAGTGATTGTTTTAGTTGCTATTTGGTCAATAAAATACAAGCGAGCTTTTAGACAAGTTATTAAACTTAAGTTCTGGATTTGGTTTGTGTTAATTACTATGCTAACTTCGATTTTGTTTTCTAATTTTCAAGATGGTGAAACTTCAATTTACGATGGCGTTAAAATAGGAGTTACCATGAATTTAAGAGCAATTTTACTTATTGTAACTTTAACGGTTTTGGGTATTGAATTGTTTAACCCTAAAGTGAGAAATTGGTTACAAAAAGGAAAGTTTAAACAATTATCGTTAGCTATTGAGTTGTCGTTAGAGAGTTTACCAAATGTTATGGCGAATATGCCTAGCTTAAAAATGATGGTTAAATCACCTAGTATTGTTTTTTATCAATTAATTTGGCAAGCAAATGAACGATTAAAACAAATAGATTAAATGTCTTTTGTAAGTGATTTTACAATTTTATTATCTGCTAAAAATTCTTTTAAAATCACTTTTATTGCTGTGTAAGTAGGCACAGCAACTACCATACCTAAAATACCAAAAAGTAATCCGAAAATAATAATAGCTAAAAATATTTCTAATGGATGCGACTTTACACTTTTTGAGAAAATAATTGGTTGGCTGGCAAAATTATCAATTAATTGTGCAAACAAATAACCAAGCATAACATAAATAGTAGTTGGTAAAATTACCGTTTGAAAATCTTGACCAATATTACTTGTCATTGTTAAAAAAAGCATTAAAATTCCACCAATTAAAGGACCAATAAATGGTATTAAATTTAAAGTAGCTGCTAAAATGGCAATTACAATGGCATTTTGAATACCAAAAGAAGAAAGTACAATAGTGTAAATAATAAACAAGATGGTGATCTGAAATATTAAACCAATAAAATAACGAGAAAGCAAGTCTTTAATAGTAGAAAACGATTTTGCAAAACGAGCTTCACTATTATTAGGCACAACAACACGCAATCCTTTTTTTAATAAGCGTTGATCTTTCATTAAAAAAAAAGAAATGAATAAAACAGATAACAATCCAATAGTAATTGTACCAAAAGCACCAACAACTGAATTGAAAATATTTGGCAATTGATTTAATTGAGAAGCTAAATCTAAACTTTTTAATTGCTCAAAAATATTAATATTTCGCTCTAAAAAATAATCGTTTAAGTGATTTATTGTGGTTTGTATGTTGTTTTTAAATTGTTGTGAATTTAATAACGATAAATTCTCTCCTTGCTTTTGAATTAAAGGTATAAACATACTTACAAGTCCTATTAACAAACCAATAAACAAAAACATTGTTGTAATAACAGCAAGTGTGTTTTTGAATTTTAGTTTGTTTTTTAAAAACCTAATTATTGGTCTTGCTATTAATGATACAACAGCAGCAATAGCAATGTAAGCTAAAACGGATTGTATTTTATAAAAAAACCAAATTAAAGACAAAGCACCAAGAATAATAACAACAGCTCTTAAAATTCCGTTTGATAATTGTTTAGAAGTCATTTATTTTTTTGTAAAGGTAAGTTTATTTTTACGATTATTAAAGAAGTAGGAAGTAGAAAGTAGAGGTGTTAAATATTTAAGAATATAGAAATAATAAGACCAAATATTAGATTAAAATTCCAAAAAACACACTAAAGTTAATAATAACGATTAAATATTATATAACTTTTCATTCAATATTTGCCATTTTTCACTTTTCATTTACCATTTTTCACTTTTCATTTATCACTTTTCACTTTTCATTTGCCATTTTTCATTTGCCATTTTTCACTTTTCATTTACCATTTTTCACTTTTCACTTTTCATTTACCTCTTCTTTTAATTCATCAAAATTTAGTCCTCCATAATTACCAGAGCTCATTAATAGCAAGTTAGTATTACTTAAATCCACATTAAAAACAAATTTTTTAAATTCATCTGCATTGGTATAAATAATTAGATCTTCTCTATTAAAAGCCTCATAAATTTGTTGTTTACTTACAGGAGCCAGTTTTTTAATTTCAACTGCATGAGGAGAATAAAAAACAACCGCTTTATCGGCATATTTTAAAGCGTCTTTATACTCTTTTAAAAAATCAGGATTTAAACTACTATATGTGTGTAGTTCTAAACAAGCAATCAAGGTTTTGTTTTTATATTGTTCTTTAACCGATTGAGTAGTTGCTTTAACTTTACTTGGCGAATGTGCAAAATCTTTAAAAATAATGGTTTCGTTATTTTCTGCTATTTTTTCTAAACGTTTACTTGCCCCAGAAAAACTCATTATCGCTTCATAAAAAGCATCCTCATGAACTCCAATTAATTGACAAATCCATTTTGCGCCCGATAAATTTTGTAAATTATGCTTGCCAAAAATCTCTAATGGCAAATCGCCAGTATCTGTATTAAGGTAAGTTACACCATTTTTTATAAAATGTTTTGGCGTTTTATACGGGTATTTTTTTATAGTTGCGCTTGAATTTTTAACAATATTATTTAAAGTATTATCTTCTTCATTAAAAACCAGCATGCCTCCATGTGCTATTTTTTCAATAAAAATAGCGAACTGTTCGTTGTAGTTTTCAATTGTAGGAAAAACATTAATATGATCCCAAGCAATTCCGCTAAGCAAAGCAATATTTGGCTTGTATAAATGGAATTTGGGTCTTAAATCAATAGGCGAACTTAAATATTCATCACCTTCAAGAATAATAAATTCATTATTGTCTGTTAATTTTACCATAGTCTCAAAACCGTCTAATTGTGCACCAACCATATAGTCTACTTCCATACTTTGATAATTCAAAACATGCAATATCATTGAAGTTATGGTTGTTTTTCCATGACTTCCGCCAATTACAACTCGGGTTTTATCTTTTGATTGTTCGTATAAAAATTCAGGGTATGAATAAATAGTTACACCTAACTCTTGCGCTTTTAAAAGTTCTGGGTTATCGGCTTTTGCATGCATACCTAAAACAATAGCATTTAAATTGGTGTTTATTTTATTTGGAAACCAACCGAATTCTTTAGGTAACAAACCGTATTTTTCTAATCGAGATTTAGACGGGTCGTGAATAGTATCGTCAGAACCTGTTATATTATAGCCTTTATTATGTAAAGCTATAGCTAAATTATGCATGGCTGCACCACCAATAGCAATAAAATGTATGTTCATGTTTTTATAATTATTTCAGCCATAAAATTAATAATTTTTAAGAGATGTTTAATAGTTTTTTAACTAATTTTTAAAGAAACGTAATTTCCTTCATTATTTCTAACGTTAAAAACACTGCCATCTTCAAAAATTAAATATTGCCCCTTTATACCTTTAAGTTTACCTTCAATAATTGGGTTTTTATCCAAGCGTAAGCTTTTTATTTTTGTAGGGTATTGTAAAACTGGGAAATTTATAGTGTAAACATCCTCATTTTTATGTAAAAAATAAGGTTTAGTTTCTTCTGGTATGTATTGAAAAAGAGCTTCTTTTTTTAAAATTAAATCTGCATCTTCAACATTGTTTTTAAGCATTTTTTGCCAGCTGGTTTTGTCAGCTACATAATTTTTTAAAGCTACTTCGGTAATTCCCGCTAAATACCTATTTGGCGTTTCTAAAATAGCCAATGCTTTTGATGCACCTTGGTCAATCCATCTTGTGGGTATTTGAGGCTTTCTAGTTACCCCAACTTTCACATTACTTGACAATGCTAAATAAACTATATGTGGCTGCAATTGCACTTTTTTTTCATAAGTTAAATCTCTATCTTCAATACCTAAATGAGCTTTACTTAACTCCGGTTTAATAATCCATTCGCCAACATTGGCCGATTTATAAAAGCAATCATAGCAATTGCCTTGTCTAAATATTTTTTTATTTTTACCACAAGACAAACATTGGTATTTTTCAAAAACGATAGAAATATTTTTATTTATTAACTGATTTACATTAATAAAGCTATCACTCAACTCTAAATAATATTGAATTGGTGAAGTGTATTCGGTAATCATTTTAGAGAGAACTCCTGAATATTGCATGCTTTTTTTAATTAAAAATTGAGTTGGCAAGTTACGCAATTAGGATTATTTTTTATTAAATAATATTTTTTTATTAACTTTTATTTGTAATAAAAAAAAAAGTTGTATGTTTGTTCTCTAATAACGCAATATTTGTGTTTAAAATTGAATGTCAATGAAAAAAAATACACTAAATACGGTTTTAATTATTATTGTATTGTTAAGTACAACAATACTTTTCGCTCAGAATCCACCAACTAATAGACCGCCAGTTCCACCGGGATTACCAATCGATGGAGGACTTTTCACATTAGCAGCAGTTGCATTTGGATATGGTGTAAGTAAAATTAAAAAAAACAAATAGTACCGAAAGTGCTATTTTCACATAATAAAAAAATCCTGTATTGTTCATTCAATACAGGATTTTTATTGTTGAATAATTTATAATTTATAATGAAAAAAGAAAAACACATAAAGGTTGGTATATCGATAGGTGATATTAATGGTATAGGTATTGAAGTTGTTTTGAAAACTTTTTCAGACAACAGAATGTTAGATTTTTGTACTCCGATTTTATTTGGGTCATCTAAACTTATTTCAAGACATAAAAAAGAATTAAATTTAAATGTGCCAATTAATGGTGTGTCAAATCTGAATCAGGTAATAGCGCACAAAGTGAATCTATTTAATATTTGGAAAGAAGATGTTGAAGTTGTTTTTGGTGAAGCAAATAAAGACGCAGGTAAATATGCTTTTTTATCATTGCAAGAAGCAGTTAAAGCGTTAAATAATAATGAAATTGACGTTTTGGTAACAGCGCCAATAAATAAAGACAATATTCAGTCTGACGAATTTAAATTTCAAGGACATACAGAGTATTTAGAGTCAAAAATTGAAGGCGATTCTTTAATGATATTAATGACTAATGATTTACGAGTTGGCCTAATAACAGGTCATGTACCTTTAAAAGAAGTAACACAATTAATAACTCCTGATTTGATAACTAAAAAAGTTGCAATTATGCACGATTCGTTAGTTAAAGATTTTCAGATTAGAATGCCTAAAATAGCCATATTAGGTATCAATCCACATTGCGGAGACAATGGCGTAATAGGCGATGAAGATCAAACCGTTGTTTTACCAACAATTAAAAAAATAAAAGAAACAGGTAAATTGGTTTATGGTCCATATGCAGCAGATAGCTTTTTTGGATCTGGAGCATACAAAACTTTTGACGGAATATTAGCAATGTATCACGACCAAGGTTTAGCGCCTTTTAAAACCTTATCTTTTGGCAAAGGAGTAAATTTTACGGCAGGTTTAAAAGAAGTCAGAACTTCACCTGATCACGGGACAGCTTATGAAATAGCAGGCAAAGGCAAAGCGAATGAAGATTCGTTTAAAACAGCTGTTTTTTCGGCGATAGAAATTTACAACCATCGTAAAGAATACAAAGAACTAACAAGTAATGTTTTAAAAAAAAGTAGAAGGAAATAAATTTTTAGTTAATTTAAAGTGGTAGAGTAATATATTTTATTATCTTTGCGAGCTCAAATATTATTTGAAATGAAACATTTAAAAGAGTTTATTATCCAGTTCGAAGGATTAAAAACAGGAATGCATCAATTTAAATACTTAATTGAGAAGAAGTTCTTTGAATCTTATCAGTACGATGATTTTATTGAAAGCAACATTAAAGTAGTGTTAGATTTTAATAAAAAAGACTCCTTATTTGAATTGTATTTTAAAGCCAACGGAACCGTTTTAATTAATTGTGATGTTTCAGGTGAAGAATACAACCAAGTAATTCATGGAGAATTAAAATTGATTGTAAATTTCGGTAATGAATTTAATGACGAACATGAAGATATTTTAATAATACCAAGAAATGATTACCAATTAAATGTTGCACAATATATATACGAATTAATCGTACTTAATGTACCTGTTAAAAGAATACACCCAAAAGTAATTGACGGCACTTTAAAATCGGAAGCATTAGATAAATTAAAAAAGTTTCAAAGACAATCAGAAAAAAAAGAAATAGACCCTAGATGGGACAAATTAAAAGAATTAATAAAAGATTAAAATAGTTAGAAATGGCACATCCAAAACGAAAAATATCCAAACAAAGAAGAGATAAAAGAAGAACTCATTATAAAGCTACAGCTTCACAAATAGCTGTTGATCCTACTACAGGTGAAGCGCATTTATCGCATAGAGCTCACTGGTTTGAAGGTAAATTATATTATCGAGGACAAGTAGTTATTGATGCTGAAGAAGTGGTAGAAGAGTAAATTCTATATTTTTACAGAAAACACAAAAAACCCTTATTTTTAAGGGTTTTTTGTGTTTTTTTTACTTTTTTGATTAAAAAAATGCTTTTTTTTGCATTTTTATTAAAACTATTGATTATTTTTACAGCGTTTTACAACTAAAAATATGACTAAAATTACAGCAGCTATTACTGCCGTTGGCAAATATATTCCTGAATATAGATTAACCAATGCAGAGTTAGAAACTATGGTAGAAACAAACGATGAATGGATTGTTTCTAGAACAGGAATAAAAGAAAGAAGAATTCTTAAAGAAAAAGGTAAAGGCACTTCTTTTTTGGCAATAAATGCAGCCAATGATCTTATTAAAAAATCAAATTTAAATCCCACAGAAATTGATCTTGTAATTGTAGCAACTGCAACACCAGATATGCAAGCAGCTTCAACAGCAGCTTATGTTGCTACTCAAATTGGAGCAACAGAAGCATTCTCATTTGATCAAATTGCAGCTTGTTCAAGTTTTTTATATGGTATGTCTACAGCATCTAGCTATATAGAATGCGGACGTTATAAAAAAGTATTATTGATTGGTGCAGATATGAATTCGTCAATGATAGATTATAAAGACAGAGCAACTTGTATTATTTTTGGAGATGGCGCTGGCGCCGTATTATTCGAACCAAATAACGAAGGTTTAGGGCTTCAAGATGAATATTTAAGGAGTGATGGTGTTGGTAGAGAATTTTTACAAGTATCTGCTGGTGGATCAATGCTTCCTGCTACTGCTGAAACAATTGCAAACAAACAACATTTTGTATATCAAGATGGTAAAACGGTCTTTAAATACGCAGTCTCAAATATGGCAGACGTAAGCGAAAAAATACTTGAAAGAAATAATCTAACCAATGATGATATTCAATGGTTGGCAGCACATCAAGCAAATAAAAGAATAATTGATGCCACTGCAAGACGAATAAAATTAGACCCTTCTAAAGTAATGATGAATATTGAGATGTTAGGTAATACAACTTCTGCAACATTGCCATTATTACTAAATGATTATGAATCACAATTAAAAAAAGGCGATAAGATAATTTTTGCTGCTTTTGGAGGTGGTTTCACTTGGGGTTCAATTTATCTAAAGTGGGCATATTAAGAAACAATAACAACATATTTACAAGTAAACACACTTAACCAAAATTTATATATTATGAATTTAAAAGAAATTCAAAATTTAATCAAATTTGTATCAAAATCTGGTGTAAATGAAGTTAAATTAGAAATGGAAGATGTAAAAATCACCATTCGTACAGGAGAAAGAGGAGCAAAAGAAACAACAATTGTTCATCAATCTACACCTATGATGGCAGCAATGCCACAAGCGGAAACAGGAGCTGTTCAAAACACAGCACCTACAAATAATACAGAAAACACGAAAGCTAATGATGATTCAAAATTCATCACTGTAAAATCACCAATAATTGGTACTTTTTACAGAAAACCATCACCAGACAAACCAGTATTTGTATCAGTTGGAGACACTATTTCTGAGGGAGATACGGTTTGTATTATTGAAGCAATGAAACTATTCAATGAAATCGAATCTGAAATATCAGGAAAAATAGTAAAAGTTTTAGTAGATGATTCTTCACCAGTAGAATTTGATCAGCCTTTATTTTTGGTAGATCCATCATAGTATAAGTTTCAGAACTAAATAGGGAATTCCATTTTTTTAATTTTGGAACTTCTTATTTTGAATTTAAATTAAAATTTATGTTTAAAAAAATACTTATAGCAAATAGAGGTGAAATTGCACTACGTGTAATTAGAACTTGTAGAGAAATGGGCATCAAATCAGTTGCTGTTTATTCTACTGCTGACAAAGAAAGTTTACACGTTAAATTTGCAGACGAAGCAGTATGTATTGGTCCTGCAGCAAGTAGTGAATCTTACTTAAAAATGGCTAATATTATTGCGGCTGCAGAAATTACAAATTCCGATGCAATACATCCAGGTTATGGTTTTTTAGCCGAAAACGCTAAATTTTCAAAAATATGCGAAGAACACGACATTAAATTTATTGGAGCAACTGCCGAAATGATTAACTTAATGGGCAACAAAGCTTCTGCACGTGATACCATGAAAAAGGCTGGCGTACCAATTATACCAGGCTCTGATGGAATTATAGAAGAATTTGACGACGCCTTAAAATTGGCGGACGAAATGGGTTTTCCTGTAATGTTAAAAGCAACTGCTGGTGGTGGCGGTAAAGGAATGAGAGCTTGCTGGAAACGTGACGAAATGAAAGAATTATGGTTTGCTGCGAAACAAGAATCTTTTGCTGCTTTTGGTAATGATGATATGTATATTGAAAAATTAATTGAAGAGCCAAGACATATTGAAATTCAAATTGTAGGCGATTCTAATGGTAATGCTTGTCATTTATCAGAAAGAGATTGTTCTATACAACGTCGTCATCAAAAACTAACCGAAGAAACACCTTCGCCTTTTATGACTAAGGCTTTGCGTAAAAAAATGGGGGAAGCTGCCGTAATAGCTGCCGAATCTATTAAATACGAAGGTGCAGGAACTGTTGAGTTTTTAGTAGATAAGCACCGTAATTTCTTTTTCATGGAAATGAATACACGTATTCAGGTAGAACATCCAATAACAGAACAAGTAATCGATTTTGATTTAATTAGAGAGCAAATATTAGTTGCTTCTGGCGTACCAATTTCGGGTAAAAACTATACACCAAAACTACACTCTATCGAATGTAGAATTAACGCAGAAGATCCATTTAATAATTTTAGACCTTGCCCAGGAAAAATAACTACTTTCCATGCTCCAGGCGGACATGGAGTTAGAATTGATACGCACGTATACGATGGTTATATTATTCCGCCATACTACGACTCTATGATTGCTAAATTAATAACTACTGCGCAAACAAGAGAAGAAGCTATTAACAAAATGACTCGAGCTTTACAAGAATTTATTATTGAAGGTGTAAAAACTACGATTCCTTTTCATCAACAATTAATGAAAGACCCTAATTATTTAGCTGGAAATTACACCACTAAATTTATGGAAGATTTTGTATTAAAAGAAGAGTAACATATACTTTAAAGATTATAGTAAAATAAAGAGTCCAATTTGAAATTTTCAAATTGGACTCTTTATTTTACCGACTGTGTATTATTAATAAACATCTTGTTTACCAAATTTAACACATAATAAATAATAAAACATTGCTCTATATTTATTTCTATTTGAAGTGCCTAATTGTTTACAAACTTCTTGAATTGCTTCGTCTAATTTTGGACCATCACTTAAACCTAATTTTTTAATTAAATAATTATTTTTTACGGTTTCTAATTCACTTTTTTGACCACAAGCTACCGACGCAGCATCTTTGTTGTAAATTGAAGGACCGCAACCAATAGTAACTTTAGTTAATAAATCCATGTCTGCAGTTACTCCTGCTTTTTCTTTTAATTCTTTATTATATAAAGCAATTAAATCATCTCTTTTACTCATAATTTTTCTTTTTAAATAGGGTTAAATATTCATTTTTTTATAACATAGTCAAATATAGTGAAAAATGTTTTAAAATTACAATTTTGTTAATAATTATTATTACGACAAATTATTGAAGTATTTTTTTAAAACAGTATCATTTAAGTCTTTAGGAGTGAATATTTCAAGAATTTTAGCTTTAGTACTTTTTTTATAAAACTGCTTTATTTTTAATGATAACTCATCTAAATTAGTAGCGCATAAATAATTTAAACCATGCATTTTACAAATGTGCTTTGCCGTTAAATTATGTTGGGTTTCAAAATATTCTAATGCATTTGTACTCTGTGGTCCAGGAATAAATCTAAAAATTCCTCCGCCAGAATTATTAATAATAATTACTCTAAAGTCTTTTTTAATATAATTGTTCCAAAAGGCATTATTATCATAGTAAAAACTAATATCGCCAGTTATAAAAAGTGTTTTTTTATCAGAGCTATGAGCAAAACCTACAGCTGTAGAAGTACTGCCATCAATACCACTTGTACCTCGATTTGAAAAAATGTTTAGACTATTATCTAAACTAAAAAGTTGTGAATATCTAATAATGGAGCTATTTGCTAATTGTAAATTGTAATTTTTAGGAATTGATTCTAATATCGCTTCAAATGCTTTTAAATCAGAAAAATTAGCTTTCCTTAAAAATTTTGAATGACTATCTTCTCTATTTTTTTTAATAGATAAAAAATCAGCTTGATACGAACTATTATTCATCTTTGTTAAAAAGAAAAATTGACTAAAAAATAATTCTGCCGAAACTTTAAAGTGATGACTTAAACAATGATAAGTATCTAAACTCTTTGTTTTATCAATATGCCAATGATCTTTTGGTTGAAATTCTCTTAAATACTGTTTTATTTTTTTTGAAACAATCATTCCTCCAAACGTTAATAAAATATCGGGCTGTAAATTTTCTTTTTCTTGCTGAGTTAGCGGTGCAATTAATTTATCAATTCCATTAATTATTTTAGTATGATAAATATTTGATGTGGTTTCAGTTAAAACCAAAACACTCTCATCTTTTAACAAATGGTTAATTTGCGTTTGTATTAATTCTGAAGGGAAATTAACACCAATCAAAACCATTTTCTTTTTTGAATTATTCCATGTTTTTGCAAACAACTCTAACTCATCAACATTTAAAGGTTCTTCATTTAACAAACTTGTTTTTATAACTTTTTCTAATTCAGGAAACTTAATTACTTTATTTATAGTTTCATATAATGGCTCATCAAATGGGATATTAATATGTACAGGTCCTTTTTTTTCAATAGCCTTTAATATAGTTTTATTAACGATATTGAAATTTTGTAGTCTTTTTTCATCTTCTAAATTTGCGGACATCAAAATGTGATTTTTAAAAACATTTTTTTGGTTAATTGTTTGTCCATCGCCAATATTTAGTAAATGTTTAGGTCTGTCTGCTGACAAAATAATTAACGGAATATTACTAAAATACGCTTCTGCAATAGCTGGGTAATAGTTTAATAATGCCGAGCCTGAAGTACAAACCAAAGCAACAGGTTTTTGAGTGTTCTGCGCAATTCCTAAAGCAAAAAAAGCAGCAGAACGTTCGTCAACAATGCTTAATGAATTTATTTTTTTACTATTATGAAAACCAATAATTAATGGTGCGTTTCTTGAGCCTGGAGAAATAATAACTGTTTCAATTTTATGTGCTTCACAAAGGTGAATTACTAATTGAGCTAATTCTTTTTTTGGATGAATCATGTAATTTTAATCGTTCTTAGTATAAAGCAAATTTACAACTTCTATTTGGTATTTATAAATTTATTAAAAGTTAATAACATGTAAACTACATTATCAAAAAAAAAAATTAATAATTTATTTGTAATATTAGTCATATATATTGAAAATTGAGTAGTTATAAAAATACTATATATTTGCTAAAACAAAATCCAATGAAAATTAAATTCCTTTTTATAATCATTTTAATAATAATATTCAATTCGTGTAACAAGCGAACTGAGATAGTTAAACGAACAGAAACAAAACTTTTTGGCGACTCTTTAAAAATTGATTACACTATTATTGGAGATACTATTTATCAAAAACGAACTGATTTAAAAGGAACTAAAAATGATGGTTTTGATGATAGCTACGATGTTAAATCCGTATGGAAAACACTAAAAACATCAGAATTAAATTGCGCAAAAAAAATAAAAATTTCTAAAAAACAATTAGATTATATTTTTTGTTTAGACGATATTTTAAAATTAACAAAAAAACAATTAAATAACCGAACTGAAATTAAGTGGAATGAAAAAAATATTCAAAATCTATATAGTGAGTTGCAACAAATAAAGAATGCAGAATTAGATACAATTTCAAGCACAAATTATTATATGATTTATTATTTTGTAAGAAATGCCAAAGTTTTTATTTATGATCAAAACACAAAAAGCAATATCTCTAATATTAGAGTAGAGAAATACGAAACAACCTTTTCTGGTGGTCATATTTATTATTTAATAAATAAAAAAACAGACACTATTGCTAAGTATAATTTAAATGATTGGATAAAATAATTTACCAAATATAAACTATTTTAATCCAAATATACATTTTTAGAATAAATAATGTTTTTTGAGTAGTAGCTTTGATATTGAAATATAAATCATATAATTATGTCTACTTTTAAGCACCCGTTGCTTATTTTTTTAATATTATGCCTGCTTGCTTTTAAATTTTATAAATTAGGTAATGATGTGCCAGTAATAATTCAAACTGTAAATCTTTATGATGATTTGTCAAATTTAGAAATTGTGGCAGAAGTAAACACAAAGTTAAAAATATTAGAATTTAAATCAATAAGTAAAATTGATCGTGTAATTGTTTATGGAAGTAATGGCGAGGTTATCAAAAAAACAACACCTATTAACAATACAATATCTCTAAATAAAATAAACGAAAAAGAGTTGTATTTTTCTTTTATATCATCTAAAAAAATGGCATTTAAATCGGTTGTTTTTTAATACTAAATAGTTTATTTAAGGTTTACAAGAATTTACTGCAAACCTTTTTTTTATTTAAATTTTACGTTTATATTTGTAACTGCTCGTGAAATTTTATTAGTAGACAATCGATATACAACCTGTTATACATGAATAAAGTTAAATTACTTTTTGAAATACCATACTTTCAAGTAAAAAAGAATAAAAACAATACTTCTTTTTACACCAAATACAATGGCGTTTGGAAAAAAAAATTAACATCTCAACTTATAAGTGATGTTAATAATCTAAGCAAAAAATTATTGCAATTAGGCTTGGTGAAAAATGACAAAGTAGCAATTATTACAGATCGAAATAGAGCAGAATGGCACATTGTAGATTATGCACTCATGCAAATTGGGGTATTATCAGTACCTATTCATTCTTCAACAAGTATCATAGAAACAAAATACATACTTAATCATTGTCAAGCTAAATTTTGTTTTGTATCTAATAAAGAGATGTTTGATAAAGTTGTTCCTATTAGATCAAACGTAAATGCACTGATTGATATTTTTACTTTTGATGCTATTGCAAAATATCAATCTGTTTATGACCTTATTACTTCGGGTAAATTATTAAATACAATTGAACAAGTAGAAATTGTAAAAAAAACAATATTAGAGGATGATATAATGACCATTATATACACTTCTGGTACAACGGCAATGCCAAAAGGAGTTATGATTTCGCATAAAAATGTAGTATCAACTATCTATAAAGCGTATGATGAAACGGTACCAAAAGATGTTCATTTAGAAAGAGCATTAAGTTTTTTACCCATAAGTCACCTTTTTGAACGCATGATACTATACATGTATCAAAATAATGAAATTAATATTTATTTTGCAGAAAGTTTAGAATCTATTGGGCAAGACATGAAAACTGTTAAACCTCAAGTACTAATTATAGTACCGCGATTACTTGAAAAAATTCATGATAAAATTGTTGAAAAAGCAAATGAATTAAGTTTTGTGAAGAAAAAACTATTTAAATGGGCAATGGAAATAGGTTATAATTATTTACCAGACGAGCAAAATGGACCTAAATACGAACGTAAATTAGCTTTAGCTAGAAAGACCGTTTTTATAAAATGGAAAGAAGTTTTTGGAGGCGAAGTAGAACTAATAATTTGTGGAGGTTCTAAATTGCAGCCCAAACTATCAAGTGTTTTTAATGCAGCAGGTTTGTATGTTATGGATGGTTATGGTTTAACTGAATCTTCAGCAGTATTAACTGTAAATTCACGATTAAAAGGTTGTAATAAAATAGGTTCTGTTGGTAGACCAATTTCAAGTCTTGAAGTTGTCATTGCTAATGATAATGAAATACTTATTAAAGGCGATAATGTAATGAAAGGCTATTACAAAAATGATTTTAAAACAAATGAATCTTTTGAAAACGGATACTTTAAAACAGGTGATTTAGGTAAATTAGACAAGGATGGTTTTTTATATATAACAGGAAGAAAAAAGGATATTTTTAAGACTTCAGGAGGAAAATATGTAGCGCCAAGTAAAATTGAAAATCAATTAAAATTATCTAATCAGATTGAACAGGTAATGGTTATTGGTGAAAACGAAAGATTTCCCGCAGCAATTATTCAACCCAATTTTGAATTTTTTTCAAAAAAATACCCGAAATTTTCTAAAGAAGAAATTTCAAACTCAAAAGAAGTTTTAGTATCTATACAACGTGAAGTTGTTAAATGTAACGAAGTTTTAAGTCAGTCAGAAAAAATTAAAAAAATAGGTTTAACTATTGATGAGTGGACTATTGATAGAGGTCATTTAACACCAACTCTTAAGGTAAAAAGAGATGTTGTAAAATCTAAATATTACGATATATATAGTGAAATATACAGACCAATGATGACCGATTAATTTATTTTTTTCTTTCTACAAGTTCTAACTTTTTCGTATTTGCTTTAGTAATAAAAATACCATAATTAATAAAAGCAATATTTTTTTCTATTTTTTCAATAGTACCATTTGAACGGCTATTTTCTAAACGAACCATATCGCCTATTTTAAATTGGTAATCTTCTTTTTGCTTTGCTGTTTTTTTAGCATTTTCTTTTTTAGAACGCCTAACTTTTCTTACTTCTGCAAGAATTTCTTTTTCTGCTTTTGCAAGTTTTTCTTTTTTAATTTTATCTGTAATTTCTTGTTTTTTCTTTAATTTACGCAAATCTCTTTTAGAAGGTTTTTCTGTATTTTTCGCTTTGAAAGACAAAATTTCTTTTTCAGATATTGGCTTTTTTAGCATTTCATTTTTTATAACTTCTACCTTACTACTATAGTTTTTTTTCTTTAAAGTTTGATCATAATTAACTTTTTCTATAGTAATCCATTTTGTAAAACTTGCTAATAATTGCTTTTTATCATTGTTTTGAAAATATCTATTTACAAACTCATTAATTTTACGACCAATTTGAAGCATTTTTTGATTGTTATCATACAGCTCTTGAAAACTTTCAATCTTCTCTTGTAATTTTTCTTTCTTTTTAGAAATTAATTCCGTTACATTTTGTGCTTTTTCTTGTTCTTTTTCGAGACTATGATTTTTACGTTGTAATTTATTTCTTTCGCCTTGCAGCTTAGCAATTGTCTTATCTAAACGTATTTTTTCACGTTCCACTTTTTTCTTTGCCCTATTAATTAATCGATACGGAATACCGTTTTTTTGCGCTACTTCAAAAGTAAAAGAACTTCCGGCTTGACCTATTTGCAAACTATAAAGAGGCATTAGTGTGCGAGAATCAAATTGCATATTTGCATTAACAACATTATCTAATTCATTAGCTAAAACCTTTAAATTTGCGTAATGAGTTGTAATAATACCATACGCGTTTTTTTCGTAAAATTCTTCTAAAAAAATCTCTGCTAAAGCACCACCAAGCTCTGGATCAGAACCTGTTCCAAATTCATCAATTAAAAATAAGGTGTTTTTGTTGCATTTATTAAAAAAATTACGCATGTTTTTTAAGCGATAACTATACGTACTAAGTTGGTTTTCTATTGATTGATTGTCACCAATATCTGTTAAAATTGTATCAAAAATATGAGTTTCGCTTTTTTCATGAACGGGAATTAAAATACCGCTTTGAATCATAATTTGCAACAAGCCAATTGTTTTTAAAGTAATGCTTTTTCCACCTGCATTTGGACCTGAAATAACGATAATTTGTTGTTTTTGATTTAAATGTAACGTTTGAGAAATGGTTGTAATACCTTTTTCATTATTTGATTTCCATAAAATGGGATGAAAAGCATCACGAAAATATACAGTTTTGTTGATTGATATTTTTGGCAAACAAGCATTTATTGATTGTGCATATTTCGTTTTTGCAAAAACAACATCTAATAAAATTAAAAAATCTAAATATTCAGTAAATAAGCCTTTAAAAGGTCTAATATAATCT
>JALSLZ010000042.1 GCA_026988075.1 Flavobacteriaceae bacterium | reverse complement strand
GTGCACGAAATTTTATTTGGTGCATGCGCAGGCGAAAAACCTGTCATACCAGTATGACAACTAATACAAGAATTTTGCTTATTCAATGATTGGTAATCACTTTTTGTTAAACCAATATTTAAATAAAATATTAGTGCAAGTAAAACCAAAAAGAAAACTATAAAAATGTATTTGGTTTTCTTCATGTATTAAATCAACCTTTAAAATAACAAATTAACGATTAAATCATTGCGCAATAAATTACCATCTAATTACTGCCGAAGCCCAAGTAAACCCACTACCAAAAGCCGCAAGAACTACTAAATCACCATCTTTAACTTTACCTTTTTCCCAAGCTTCCGTTAAGGCAATAATAATCGATGCAGCAGTAGTATTACCGTATTTCATAATATTGTTATACACTTGATCATCATTTAATTTAAATCGTTTTTGAATAAATTGAGCAATACGTAAATTAGCTTGATGTGGTACAAATAAATCAATATCTTTTGATGTTAAATTGTTAGCATTTAGACCTTCATTAATAACCTCACTAAAACGAACAACAGCATTTTTAAATACCAATTGTCCATCCATATATGGAAAATAAGAGGTGTCATCTTCTTTGCCTGCTAAAATTTCAGGAACCCAATGTTTAATACTTGGAGTTTTAACAATTAATTTATCGGCATATTTACCTTGACTATATAAATGTGTAGAAAGAATTCCTTTGGTGTTATCTTCAGTTCTTGATAAAACACAAGCACCAGCACCATCGCCAAAAAGCACACCAACACCTCTACCACGAGTTGTTTTATCTAACGCGTTTGAATGGTACTCTGCACCAATAACCAAGATGTTTTTATACATACCTGTTTTAATGAATTGATCTGCCGTTGAAAGGGCATAAAGAAAACCAGAACATTGATTTCTAACATCTAATGCGCCAATAGTTTGCATGTCTAACATATCTTGAATCATAACACCGCAACCAGGAAAAAAATAATCTGGACTTAAAGTTGCAAAGACTATAAAATCAATATCATCTTTAGTTAATCCTGAGCGTTCAATTGCAATTCTTGCTGCTTTTGCACCCATAACTGCAGATGTATCTTCACTTCCTTCAGGAATCCACCTACGTTCTTGAATACCAGTTCGTTCTTGAATCCAAGCGTCATTGGTGTCCATTATTTTTGCTAAGTCATCGTTAGTAACGATATTGTCAGGAACATAGAAGCCCATTCCTGTTATTTTTGAATTGTACATAATATTTTGGTTATTATATGGTTGTTTGTTTAAGTTTCAAATATACGGATTTAATTATTAAACCTGTTTTAACAATTAAAATAACATTACTTTATTAAGTTTATGTATATTTGAAGTTGGTTGTGATATTATTAATAGAATTACGACATAAGTAAGAATGCAAAGCAATAATTTAATTTAGCAGATGAAAAAAGTAATTTTAATAGCATTATTAAGTATAATTAGTAATAGTTATGGTCAAAAAGAAGCCAATATTTGGTATTTTGGGTATGGTGCAGGTTTAGATTTTACAACAGGTGATCCAGTAGCACTAACTAATGGACAGTTGTCAACAACAGAAGGTTGTTCTTCTTTTGCTGACCCAAATGGTGATTTGTTATTTTATTCAGATGGTATTACGGTTTATGATAGAAACCATCAAGTTATGCAGAATGGTACTAATTTAGGAGGTAATCCATCGAGTTCTCAATCAGGATTAATTGTGCCAAAACCAGGTGACCCAGATATTTATTATTTGTTTACGGTTGGTACTAATGCTGTAGGTTCTGGTTCTGGTTTGCCAGCTAATGCAGGGTTTAAATATTACACAATTAATATGCAAGGCAATTTAGGTTTAGGAAGAGTAGATGTAGGCTTTGTTGATTTGTCTGGCGGTCAAAGTAATAATTGGACTGAAAAAGTTACTGCAGTAAAAGCAGATGGTTGTAATTCAGTATGGGTAATATCGTTGGTTAATAACAAGTTTTATAGTTATTTAATTAATGATACTGGTGTTTCTACTTCGCCAGTTATTTCGACTGTTGCAAATACCGTTGCAGATGTTAGAGGTTATCTTAAAGTTTCTCCAGACGCTACAAAACTTGTTTCGGCAAATATGAGTGATGGTACTTATTTATACGATTTTGATAGTGCTACAGGTGTAGTTTCTAACGGACATTCGTTAAATGTAAGTGGTGCTTTTGGTTATGGTGTAGAATTTTCTTTAAATAGCCAAGTACTGTATATTTCTACTGGTAATTATTTAGCAAACAGTTTAGAAAGACTTTATCAATTTAATTTAAACCTACCAAATATAAGTGCAATTAATGGTTCTCGAACTATAATTCATTCATATACAAATACAAGAGGTGCTTTGCAATTAGCACCAAATGAAAAAATATATTGGACAAGTGATAATAGTAATATGATTAGTGTTATTAATAATCCTGAAGTTTTAGGTGCTGGATGTAATTACAGCCATTTATCTGTTAGTTTGGGTGGAAAACCAGCTTCACAAGGTTTACCGCCATTCATACAATCGTTGTTTTTACCAAATGTAGATATTATTAATGACGGTTCTGGTACTTTAGTTGACGAATTAGATTTATGCGATGGCGATTTATATACACTTGCTCCAGATACTACAACTCATCCAGCTACAACAACCTATTTATGGTCGTTAGATAATGTTGATTTAGCTTTGCCAGATACCACAACCAGTATCAATATAGCAAATGGTACTGCTTTTGGCGCAGGAAATTACAGAGTGTTAATCGAATTTAACGATGGTGTTTCTTGTCCGTTTTTAGGTGAGGCGCAGATTAATTATCATAACAATCCAAATTTAACAACACCAATTACAATAAAGCAATGTGATGACGATACCGATGGTTTTTCAAATATAGATTTAACATTAGTAAACGAAAATATTTCTGTGAATTTTGCAAATGAAGATTTTGAATTTTACCATACACAAAATGGAGCTGATACCAAAGACGTTACAGATATTATTAATGCACCTGAAAATTATTACACAAACTCTACAGGTGAAAATCCATTATGGGTTAGAGTAGAAAATGAATTTTGTTATAGTATCGGAGAGGTAAATATTGTGATTTCTACTACAAGTACTAATTTTTCAAAAACTATTTATTTATGCGATGATTATATAGATACTATAAGTAGTGATACCGATGGTTTTTCAGTATTTAACTTAGCTCAATTTGAAAGTGATTTATTAAACGAATTTCCAATTGCTCAAAGACCAGATTTGGTTATTTCATATTATCATAATATAGCAGAAGCACAATTGCAAACAAACGGCATAGCAGATCCAAGTAATTATAGAAATGTAAATAATAATACAATTACAACGCCCGAAAGAATTTACATACGAGTAAATAACAATTCTAATATTGATTGTGCAGGTTTGGGTAGTAATTTATATATAGATTTAGTGGTAGAAGAATTGCCAGTTGCACACCAAATTAATGACATGCGTGCATGTGAAACTTTAGTAGGATCAATAGAGGCAGACTTTAATACTACGGTTATTCCAAACTTGGTCTTACAAGGTCAAACCAATGTTACGTTAAGTTATTATGAAGATGATAATGGTGTTTTAACAGAAATACCTGCCGCTACTTTTATAAGTGCTAATTATTTATCACAAACTAAAGAAATAGCAATACGATTAACAAATAACACAACCAATCAGCCAAATACAAACGATGCATGTTATGATGAAATGGTTTTTAATTTAATTGTAGATGACTTGCCAGTAATCAATACAATAGTAAAACAAACATTATGCGACGATTTTCCAGATCAAAATGATGGCATGTCAGTATTTGACACTTCTAATATTGAGTCGACACTCTTAGGTGGTTTGTTACCAAATAATATGGAAATCCATTATTATTATGCTAATACAGACGGAACAAATGGTGCTGAAATAGTACCATCACTACCAGAATTTTTTAATACAGCAACTCAAAATATTAATGTAGAGCTTGTTAATAGTAACAATACTTCGTGTATTGCTACAACAACAATTGAGTTTGAAATAGTGAACGATAACCCAGAATTTACAATTAACGATCAATTATTATGCGTTAATTTATTACCAGATCCGTTAAGAGTTACTATTCAAAACCCCTTAGAGTTAGATTATATATATGTATGGGAAGACGAATTTGGCAATAGTATATCAACCGATGTGTCTGATGCTGTAAATACAACGCAAACGGCTTTAATAACCAAAGATGGCGAATATACAGTAATGGCTACTTCTGCATCTATGTGTACAACCACAAAAACCTTTACTGTTTT
>JALSLZ010000041.1 GCA_026988075.1 Flavobacteriaceae bacterium | reverse complement strand
TGAGTAATAACACCAACAACAATAACTCGCTCTAATTCTTTTTTACTTTCATTCATATTGCAAAGGTACGGTTTTTTAGAAAGTGTAAAAAAGATAATACAATTTGAAAAAGAAATTGTAATTTGGTATTTTATATGATATTTGAGCAATTTAATATGACTGAAAAGGAAAAAGACATTTACACAATCGCATTTTATAATTTAGAAAATCTATTTGATACTATTGATGACCCAGATACTTTTGATGATGATTTTACGCCTGATGGAGTTAAAAAATGGACGCCAAGAAGATATAAAAAAAAAATAAAGCGTCTGGCAAGAGCAATATCAACCATTGGTGATGAAAATACAAAACATCCACCTGTGGTATTAGGTATAGCCGAAGTAGAAACATTTGAAGTTGTAAAAGATTTAATACAAGATAAAAACTTAGTTAATTACAACTATGGCATTGTACACTACGATTCTCCTGATGAACGTGGAATTGAGGTTGCTTTTTTATATAGAAAAAAATATTTTGAACTTTTAGAGAGTAAACCTTATGCTATTCATTTTAAAAGAAACGATGGTTCTATTGACTATACAAGAGATGTATTGTATGTAAAAGGAAATTTAAATGGCGAGTTAATTCACTTTTTAGTAAATCATTGGCCTTCAAGAAGATCTGGCACTGATAATTCTGAATATAAACGTATTGCTGTAGCGGAATTAAACAAAAAAATAATCAAAGAAAAGGTTCAAAATATTGATGATGAAAAAGTTATTATTATGGGCGATTTTAACGATAACCCAACAGATAAGAGCATTAAAGGCAGTTTACTTACCGAAGATTTTTACAACCCAATGGAATCGCTTTTTGATAAAGGAATGGGCACTTCAAATCATAAAGGAGAATGGTGTTTGTTTGACCAGATACTGTTTTCAAAAAACTTTTACACTAGCGGAACGCATTTGTATGAAAATGCAGGTGTTTACAGCAAACATTTTTTAAAAGATAAATTTGGTAAATATGTAGAGAATCCTTTTAGAACTTATAAAGGTAATTGGTATAAAGGTGGTATTAGCGATCATTTTCCAGTATATGTTTCTTTAACATTGCAAGAAAAAAAAGAATGATTTACTAAAAATTAGCTATGAAAACTCAAAACCTTATTTATTTATTAGCGCTCCAACAAACAACAGGAATTGGAGATGTGTTTGCAAAAAAACTGATAAAGCATTGTGGAAGTGCAGAAGCTGTTTTTAAAGAAAAAACCGATAATCTGTTAAAAATAGACGGTATCGGCTTAAAAAAAATCAAAGGGTTTAGTAATAAAAAATTACTTTTAGATAAGGCTGAAATTGAATTAAAATTTATAGAAAAAAAGAAGATACAAGTGCTTTCGTTTATGGATAATGATTATCCAGAACGTTTAAAACACAGTATTGATAGTCCGATACTTATTTTTCAAAAAGGAAAAATTGAATTTAAACAGCAACGTATTATTAGTATTGTAGGAACGAGAAATATTACCAATTATGGCAAATCATTTCTTGTAAAATTTATAGCAGAAATAAAAAAATACAATCCTTTAATTGTTAGCGGTTTGGCTTATGGCGTAGACATATTAACACATCAATTAGCTATAGAAAATAATTTACAAACCGTAGCTGTATTAGCACATGGTTTAGATCGCGTTTATCCGTCAAGACATCAAACCGAAGCTTTAAAAATGCAAGAAAATGGTGGTTTACTAACCGATTTTTGGAGTGGTACAAAACCAGAAAGAGCAAATTTTGTAAAGAGAAATCGTATTGTGGCAGGAATATCACAAGCAACAATTGTTATTGAATCTGCAAGTAAAGGCGGTTCTTTAATAACTGCCGATATTGCTAACTCGTACAATAGAGATGTTTTTGCTTTACCCGGAAGAGTAACCGATTTATACAGTAAAGGTTGCAATAATTTAATTAAAACAAATAAAGCGTCTTTATTGCAATCTGCTAAAGATTTAGCTTATTTGTTAAATTGGGAAGAGGCAAAAATGAAACCCATTCAAAAGCAATTATTTGTAGAATTAAACGCTAATGAAAATATAATTTATAATTACTTGCTTAAAGAAGGTAAGCAGTCTTTAGATTTAATTGCGCTACATAATAATTTGCCTATTTTTAAAGTTTCAAGTTTGCTTTTAACTTTAGAATTAAAAGGAGTGGTTAGACCATTACATGGTAAATTGTTTGAAGCAATTTAAAAATCTAAAAAATTGATGGTTGTATGTTTAATTGTAACAAATTGAGTCATTATTTTTTGATTTAAGTTGCTAAATAATTGATGATTACCTATTTTGTTTGACAACTTTAAGAGCTCATTTTTCAATAAAACAGACTTAGTTTGCTTTGCAACAGCTTCACCAGAATCAATAATTTTGACCTTATCGCCTACTATTTTTTTAATTTTAGGTATTAAAAACGGATAATGACTGCATCCTAAAACTAAATAATCAATATTTTTATTTAATAGATTTTGAATGTATTTGTTTAACAATACATCCATTTCTTTAGTGTCAATTTTACCCAATTCTATTAACGGAACTAAGCCTTCGCCTATTTGTTCGATTATTTTAACTTTGTCTGAAATTTTACTTGTGGTTGTAGCAAATAACGCACTATTTAACGTGCCTTTGGTAGCCAATATACCTATATATTTAGTGCGTGTTTGTAATGCGGCTGGTTTTATTGCTGGTTCAATGCCTATAAAAGGCACATCATAATTATCACGTAAGTAATTAATAGCATTGGTTGTAGCAGTATTACAAGCAACAACAATTATTTTACAACCTTTATTAAGTAGATATTCTGTGTTTTTAATACAAAGATCTATAATTTCTTGCTTCGATTTTTGTCCGTAAGGTGCATTCTTACTATCTGCTAAATAAATAGTGTTTTCGTTTGGTAAAAGCGTAACAATTTCTTTCCAAATAGAAATTCCGCCAACGCCAGAATCAAAAACACCAATTGCATCTATACTCATAACACAAAAATAAACATAAATATCAATAAAAACCGTAATTTTACCACGTGAAAAATTATTTACTTAAACATATTAATAATCCCGAAGATTTAAAAAAACTAACAAGAAGTCAATTATCCATTTTAGCGAAAGAACTTCGGCATTTTATTATTGATATTGTATCTGTAAAAGAAGGTCATTTAGGAGCAAGTTTAGGTGTTGTAGAGCTTACTGTTGCTTTGCATTATGTTTTTAATACACCTAATGACTTATTGGTTTGGGATGTTGGTCATCAAGCTTACGGACATAAAATACTAACTGGTAGAAAAACTATTTTTGAAACAAACAGGCAATTAAACGGGATTTCTGGTTTTCCTAAAATGAACGAAAGTAAATACGATGCTTTTGGTACTGGACATTCTTCCACTTCAATTTCTGCTGTTTTAGGCATGGCAATTGCGTCCAAATTAAAAGGCGATATTAACAAGCAACATATTGCTGTAATTGGTGATGCAAGTATTGCTAGTGGTATGGCTTTTGAGGCACTAAATCAAGCAGGCAATTTAGAGGTAAATATGCTTATCATACTCAATGATAATTCTATGGGTATTGATCCTAATGTTGGTGCGTTAAATGAGCATTTTAAAAACCTAAAAAAAAACAATATTACCTCAATATTTGAACTTTTAAATATTGATTATTCAGGTGTAATTGATGGGCATAATTTAGATAAAATAATTTCAGAATTACAAAGGTTAAAAGTAAAAAAAGGCGTTAAGTTATTGCATATTCAAACTGTAAAAGGTAAAGGATTAATAAAAGCAGAAGAAAACCAAGTAGTTTATCATGCACCAGGGAAATTTGATAAAATTTCAGGAGAATTAATTCATAATACATCAAATGGTAATGTAAAATACCAAGATGTATTTGGTTTTACGTTATTAGAATTAGCAAAACATAATAAAAAAATAATTGGTATTACACCTGCTATGCCAACAGGAAGTTCACTAAAATATATGATGAATGAGTTTCCAGAACGAACATTTGATGTTGGTATTGCAGAGCAGCACGCTGTTACTTTAGCAGCAGGAATGGCATCACAAAAATTGATGCCTTTTTGCACCATATATGCTACTTTTTTACAAAGAGCTTACGATCAAATAATTCATGATGTTGCACTACAAAAATTACCTGTTATTTTTTGTATAGATAGAGCAGGTATTGTAGGTGAAGACGGCGCAACACATCATGGTGCTTTTGATATTGCGTTCTTACGTTTAATACCAAACCTCATAATTGCTGCACCACTAAACGCAATAGAGTTACAAAGCTTGCTTTATACTGCACAGTTGGGTTTAGATTTGCCTATTGTTATTAGGTATCCTCGTGGTTATTC
>JALSLZ010000040.1 GCA_026988075.1 Flavobacteriaceae bacterium | reverse complement strand
CCAAAATATTCAATAATACAATCTGTTCCACCTTTTGCTGTTAAAATACCTGCTACTTTTAAAATAACATCTTTTGAAGCCGTCCAACCAGAAAGTTTACCTGTTAACTTTACTCCTATTAATTTTGGGAATTTCAATTCCCATGCCATTCCTGCCATTACATCAACAGCATCTGCTCCACCTACACCAATCGCCACCATACCAAGTCCACCAGCATTTACTGTATGACTATCTGTACCAATCATCATTCCGCCAGGGAAAGCATAATTTTCTAATACTACTTGATGTATAATTCCTGCTCCAGGTTTCCAAAAACCGATTCCGTATTTATTAGAAACTGAGCCTAAAAAATTAAAAACTTCACTAGACGTATTTATTGCATTCTGCAAATCTGTACCTGCACCAATTCTTGCTTGTATTAAATGGTCACAATGTACGGTAGTAGGTACTGCAACTTCTTTTTTTCCTGCCTGCATAAATTGTAATAAAGCCATTTGGGCTGTTGCATCTTGACAAGCAATACGATCTGGAGCAAAATCTACATAATCTTTACCTCTACTGTAAGATTTATTAGGATTTGTTTCCCAAAGATGGTTGTACAATATTTTTTCTGCAAGTGTTAGTGGTTTACCAACTACTTCACGAGCTTTATCAACATTTTTTTTCATTCTGTTGTAAACTCCTTCAATCATTTTGATATCAAATGCCATACTTAATTGTTTTTTTTGATTTTAGTCTTGCGAAGATACAAAATACACATTAAATACACACAGAATTTTAGAATGAATTTATCCGATTTATGTATTTCTCAATCGTATTATCTCTAATTATTAAATAATTAAAATAACTTACCAATAATATGAAATCTTTATCTTACTCAATAAAACAAAACTTATACCAAGTACATTTTGAAATGAGCTGAAAGAAATTGATTTAGTTTATTACTTATTGATGAGTAAAAATCTATTCATAGCCTACGTTATGGATCTATTTTTTGAAGAAAAGGAGTGAAAATAAACGATTTATTAGGCTTATTTTAATGTGTATTTGGTATTAATCAAGAGTAAAAATTTCTAATCAAAATTTTAGTATTTATATTTTTAGGTAAAAAAAAACCTGCTTAGCTTAGCTAAACAGGTTTTTTCGTATTTAAATTTAAGTTATTTACTCTTCTTCAGTTGAAGCAGCAGCAGCTTCTGCGGCAGCTTTTTCTTCTTCAGCTTTAGCTTCAGCAATAACATCTTCTGCAGCTTTAACTCTTGCATCGTTTACTTCTTTTTCTTTTGCTAATTTTGCAGCTTTTTCTTTCGCAGCACTTTCAGCTAATTTGTCAGATTTACCAGATATTTTTCCTGATTTTTCTTCTAACCAAACTGCAAATTTCTCGTCTGCTTGTTCTTGTGTTAACGCTCCTTTACGAACACCACCTGCTAAATGATTTTTCAACATTGCACCTTTATATGATAATAAAGTTCTTGCAGTATCTGTTGGTTGCGCTCCATTTTGTAACCATTTTACAGCAGCGTCTACATTTAATTCAACTAATGCTGGGTTGGTATTTGGATTGTATGTACCAATTTTTTCTAATAATTTTCCATCTCTTTTTGATCTTGAATCGGCAGCTACGATCCAATAAAATGGTTTTCCTTTTCTTCCGTGTCTTTGTAATCTAATTTTTACTGGCATAATTTGTTAAATTTTAAGGTTCTCGACCTTGATTATTAATTTTAAGTTTGCAAATTTAATCTATTTTTAGTTATCAACAATACTAAAATAGAAAAAGCTCTAAAAATATTTTTAGAGCTTTTAGTAAATTATGATAAATTATTTTTTAAATTTAGCATATTTAGCTTTGAATTTATCAATACGTCCTGCCGTATCAACTAATTTTACTTTACCTGTATAGAAAGGATGTGATGTTCTAGAAATCTCCAATTTATATAATGGATATTCAACACCTTCTACTTCAAGTACTTCTTTTGTATCTACAGTTGAGCGAGTTAAAAAAACATCATTGTTTGACATGTCTTTAAAAGCTACCATTCTGTAATTATCTGGATGTATACCTTTTTTCATTTTTGTTTAGTTTTGCATAACGCTTTTTGACGTTACTATTATAAGGCTGCAAATTTATATAATATTTTCAAAACAACAAGTAAAATTCACTGTTTTTATTAAAAAAAAACATTAATAATGAACGTATTGTTTTTCGATGCGTCTAATCAATTAATAATCAATACTATTCGTGATGAAATTTATATAAAAACTAATCCCAATATTACTTTGCAAATAAATAAAATATTGTATATTTGCAGCCTTTAAATAACAAATTAAATTTAAAATTATGAATCATTACGAAACTGTTTTCATTTTAAATCCCGTTTTATCTGATACTCAGGTGAAGGAGACAGTAAAAAAATTCGAAGATTACTTAACTTCTAAAGGAGGAAAAGTAACTTACAAAGAGGATTGGGGCTTGAAAAAATTAGCTTATAATATCCAAAAGAAAAAAACTGGTTTTTACCATTTAATGGAGTTCAATGTTGATGGTAGCGAAATTTCGGCTTTTGAATTAGAATTCAGAAGAGATGATAGCGTTATGCGTTACTTAACTGTAAAGTTAGATAAACATGCTGCTGCTTGGGCTGAAAAAAGAAAAGTTAGAGTGAAAGAAATAGCTGCTTCTAAAGCTGCTGCTAAATCAAAAAAACAAAAATAAGATGGCAGAAGAAAAAACAACATCGATAGAGCAACAAGCTAAAGGTGGAAACAAAAGTGAATTAAGATACTTAACTCCTTTAGAAATAGACACTAAAGAGAGAAAAAAATATTGCCGTTTTAAACGTAACAATATTAAGTATATCGATTATAAAGATGCTGATTTCTTAATGTACTTAGTTAATGAACAAGGTAAAATTTTACCAAGAAGATTAACAGGAACATCATTAAAATATCAACGTAAAGTATCACAAGCTATCAAAAGAGCACGTCATTTGGCATTAATGCCATTTATAGGTGATATGTTAAAATAATAAAAATAAGAAATTCAGTATGGAAGTTATATTAAAAAAAGACGTAGAGAATTTAGGATTTCAAGATGATATCGTACAAGTTAAAAACGGTTACGGTAGAAATTTTTTAATTCCTCAAGGTTTTGCTCAGTTAGCTACTACTTCTGCAAAGAAAGTTTTAGCAGAAAATTTAAAGCAAAGAGCTTATAAAGAAAAAAAGACTATTGAAGATGCTCAGAAAAAAGCGAAAGCTATTGGTGCATTAGAAATAAAAATTAAATCAAAAGCAGGTGATGCTGGTAAATTATTTGGTTCTATTACTAATGCAAACGTTTCTGATGCTTTAGACAAAGATGGTTTTGAAATTGATAAAAAATTCATTTCAATTCCAGGTAGAAACATTAAAAGAGCTGGTAATTATATTGCTAAAATAAGATTACACAGAGATGTTGTATTAGATTTAGCTTTTGAAATTGTTGGTGAAGTTAAAGCTAAGCCAAGAAAAAAAGCAGTAGCTCCTAAACCAGCTCCTGTTGCAGCAGTTAAGAATAATGAAGAAGAATAATTTTTTCTTTTATTAGATTAATAAAAAGCGTAAACTTTTAAGTTTACGCTTTTTTTATTAAATTTTTATAGCTAACGAAAGCTTAATTAAGCTGCATATTTATTATATTTGTAAATTATATTAAAATATAACATGTTAGACAAAATAGAGAAATTAATTAGTGACGTAAAAAGTTTTAAATCTACTAGTAAAGATGAAATAGAAACTTTTCGTATTAAATATTTAGGAAGTAAAGGAATGTTAAAAGACTTGTTTAACGAATTCAAACAAGTTGATGCCTCTTTAAAAAAAGACATTGGTCAGGCATTAAACAATTTGCGTAATTCGGCTACTGATAAAATTAGTGAGTTGAAAGATGAATTAGATAATTCATCTTCTCAAGAATTTTTATTTGGAGATTTGACAAGACCTTCTGAGCCTATTGAGTTAGGTGCTCGTCATCCAATCTCAATTGTAAAAAACAGGATTGTTGAAATATTTTCACGAATTGGTTTTAACGTATCTGAAGGTCCAGAAATTGAAGATGATTGGCATAATTTTACAGCTTTAAATCTTCCTGAGCATCATCCTGCAAGAGATATGCAAGATACTTTTTTTATTGAAACAAATCCTGATATTCTACTTCGTACACATACATCATCTGTACAAGTTCGCTATATGGAAAACAACGAACCGCCTATTAGAACTATTTCTCCAGGACGTGTTTTTAGAAACGAAGATATCTCTGCAAGAGCGCATTGTATTTTTCATCAAGTAGAAGGTTTATATATTGATAAAGATGTTTCGTTTGCCGATTTAAAACAAACGCTATTATACTTTACCAAAGAAATGTTTGGAAAATCTAAAATCAGATTGAGACCAA
>JALSLZ010000039.1 GCA_026988075.1 Flavobacteriaceae bacterium | reverse complement strand
TTTGGAGATATAAATCCGTTATTTGAAGTAATTTCAGTAAAAGTACGTATTAAACCTGGTGCATATTCATAGCAACCTATATCAACTGTGGTGTCGTATATTCTATCATTACCTAATAAATCAGTTACAGCTCCTAATGCATCCGCATTATTTCCTGTGTTTTTTGCTGGAGAACTTGATTGTAGTGAAAAATTATTATTTGTAAAATCGGTAAACAAAGGGTTGGCATTAATTGCATGTGGTGTACTCCAAATGTAAGAAATATAAGCAAAACCATTTTCACTAATATTACTATTCATAAAAGTCGGATTGTTGACATTTGATCCAGTCCCAGCAGAGCTAATAGAAACCGTTGTAACTCCTGAATTTGTAATATTTCCCCAAAAAATATTGTTTGATAAATAAGCTATACTTAAATAACCTCCATTTGATTGTGAAAATCCTAAAACAGGATAATTAGAAGGTCCTGTGCCGAAACTTTTGTTTTTTACAAATGTGTTATTTACAACTACTGCACTTAGATATGAACCTGAATAATAAGCTCTAAAAAGACCTGCAGAAGCACCTGATGCTCTTCTATTTGTGGTGTTATCTGCTGTTTTATTATTTTTAAATAAAGAGTTAGATAATAAAACCTGCATAGCTTTATTTGCTTTTGGAATTGCATAAAACCCCGAAGCTATACTACTTAAGTTATTATCAAAGACACAAGAATTAATTGTTATAGTAGAATTATGAATACCTGATGATAAATTTAAACCTGCACCCATCCAAGCTACATTGTTTTTAATAATAGCATTGTTAATGGCAAAAAGACCTACTGTAGCATCAATGGATAATCCAGCTCCAAAACGATTGTCTCCACTTATTGCATCAGCATATCCATCGGAAATAGTTAAACCATCAATAACAGCATTATTCCCGTCAACTTGAACTATACGCAAACTATTATCAGCTCTTGTAGAGTTGTTATAAGTAACATTAGCATCATCGTTAGCTAATAAATCACCACTAAGTATGGTTTCATTAGCTGAATGAATCAATGTAACATCTCTATCTGCTAATACAGATTCTGTTCCATTAAAGCCTCCATAAATAGTTACACCGCTATTAGCAACTACAAATGAGTCTGAACGATTAACACCTGCCTTATAAACACCTTTTGCAATCCAAATTTCTGAATTATTACCTACTGCTGTTAAAGCGGTATTTAAATCAACGTAAGCGTCTGCCCAAGAGCTTCCGTCATTATTCCCTATTGCATTTGCATTTACATACACTTGACTGAATGACAAACTACTTGTAAAAAGTAGTACTAATAATAATTTTGTTTTCATTGTTTTATATTTAATTTTATATACTGCAAACATAAATGCATTAATTAAAAATGAAAGTGGTCAACTTATGAAACAGCCTATTTAACACATGAAACAACGTTTTAAACTTCTAAACCAAAAAAACTTAAAACTATTTTTATTTTTTAATACCTCCTTTTGCTGTCCGAAACTTTACCCAATCAAACGTAGATAAACATAGACTAACAGTACTACTATCGACCTGAGTTCGACCTAAATTTGTAATTAAAGTTTTCAGCCTTTTTTCTTAGACGAGGCGTGGCTTTGAAGGACCATTCTTGGTTTTACACGCCTTTTAAAATTACGGAATAATGTGATAAAAGCCTATAGTATAAGGATTCGAAGACTTGATAATTTCTGTTTTTACTGCCATCGCTCATCGTAGAACGTGCTGGACTTTTCTAAGACCTAAACTATAAATAAATTTATCACTAATACCTATTCCTGTCGAAATATAACTCAAAGTATTAACCTGAGTTCGACCTAAATTTGCAATCAAAGTTTTTAGCCTTTTTTCTTAGACGAGGCGTGGCTTTGAAGGACTATTTTTAGTTTGAAACTTTGAGCAACAAATTGATCTCGTGTCATGTACCTACTACAACCTTTATCACTATTGTGTTTTGCTATACAATTTTGAAATAACCAAGGTAGAACTAAATCTAAAATTTGTGCTTTTCAAAAAATAATTTATTGCCTTTTTTTTAATGTTTATAGTTTTTTAATTCTAAATCATTGCCGTTAAAAACGGCATAAGTAAAATAGCTAATCCAATCGCCTGTATTAATATATTTACTTTTATTAATAGTTATATCCATTGGCAAATGTCTATGTCCAAAAATAAAATAATCATACTGTTTTGTTTCTAATTTACGCTTGCAATATTGTACCAACCATTCCTTATCTTCGCCTAAAAATTTAATATCTTCATCGCCAGAAATTAGTTTGTTTTTTAAAGATAAACTTTGTGCTAAAGCAACGCCAATATCAGGATGCAACCATCTATAAAACCATCTTGAAATAGGATTTGTAAATATTTTTTTCATCCTTTTATACCCTTTATCTCCAGGTCCAAGACCATCGCCATGACCAATTAAAAATGTTTTGTTGTTAAAATTAAATTCTTTTGGTTTTATATAAACCTTAAAATTAAGTTCTTTTTGAAAATAATCACGAACCCATAAATCGTGATTTCCAACAAAAAAATGAATTGGTATTCCGCTATCGCTTATTTCGGCTAATTTACCAAGAACACGTACAAATCCTTTTGGAACAACAGTTTTGTACTCCATCCATAAATCAAATAAATCACCAAGTAAAAAAATTGCTTCTGCGTCTTTTTTAACGGCATCTAACCAAGAAATAAATATTTTTTCACGTACCAAACTATCTTTATGGTTTGGTAAACCGAAATGTTGGTCTGATGCAAAGTAGATTTTTTTGTTTTGGGACATGTTTTTCTTTTATAAAACAAAATTACAATTTATATATTACACATTTTAAATGTGAATACAAATTCATAAATAAAAAACCATCAAAATTAATGGATGGCTTTTTGTTTATATATAAATATTTATTGTTTAATTAAATGTGCAAAATTAGCAATAACTCGTTCGTGTTTTTTTACAAAAGGATTTGTTTCATCCCAAACATAGCCAGCTAATACCGAGCATATTTGTTTTTTTACGGTTTCATTTTCAGGTTGATAAAAGAATAGTTCTTGTAAATTACCCGTATACCATTCGTTTACATAAGTTCTAAACACAGCAACACCATGTGCAATATAATCGTGATAATCTTTCTCCCAATTTACGGTTTCTCCTTTCAACTCTTTATAGGCTAATTTTGCTGCTAACAAACCTGATTCGGTAGCAAATGTAACTCCCGAAGAAAAAACTGGATCTAAAAATTCAGAACTATTACCCGTTAATGCATAACCTTTACCATATAATTGTTTAACTGATTTTGAAAAATTTTGAATGACAATTGGTTCAAATAAATATTCGGATTCTAAATCTACAAATCGATCTTTATAATAAGCTGATAATTTAATCATTTGATTTAATCTTTCGTAAGGTGTGCCTTTAAAAGAATTAATAAATTCGGTTGGTCCAACCAAACCTATACTTGTATTTCCGTTTGAAAACGGTATTACCCATAACCAAACTTGGGTTTCTAAAATATCAAAACTAATCGTTGTACCTTCTTTACCTTCTGGTCTTCTAATATCTTTTACTTGTGTAAAAATAGAAGCGTGTTTGGGTAAACTTGAAGGTTTATCTAAATTAAGTAACCTTGGTAAAACACGTCCATAGCCACTTGAATCTACCACAAATTTTGCTTCAATCGTTTTTTTATTTCCGTTTTTATCTACTACTGTTGTAATAGAATTACCATTGTCATCAAAAACAACATTAGTAACAGCGCTTTCAAATTCAATTTCTACTCCTTTTTTTTGAGTTTCAATTGCAAGCGCATTATCAAAATCAGCTCTTGGTACTTGCCAAGTCCAATCCCAACCTTCTTCATAATGTTTATTACTAAAGTCAAAATTACACACTTCGCCATTTCTTAAAAACCGTGCACCTTTTTTTGGTTCAAAATTTTGTTCTTTAAGGCATTCTAACAATCCAACCTCGTCAAAATGATCCATACATCTTGGTAATAAGCTTTCGCCTATTACATATCTTGGGAATTTAGATTTTTCTATTATCTTAACATTTACTCCATTATTCTTCAAATAGGATGCTGAAACACAGCCAGAAGGACCTGCTCCAATAACCAATACATCAATTATTTCTCTACTCATTTTATTCTAATTAAAAAAAGGCTTAAATTTGCCATAAAATTAGCTATTATTTTTTTAATGCTAAGAAAAAACATAATAAATTTTTATAAATGTTATATATTGATAAAGAGTTGTTACTAAGCGACTTTAATGCTGTTTTGTTTGAAGACAAAAAAATTACGATAAGTAAAAACGCTTTAAAAAGGGTAAAAGAGTCCTTTGTTTTTCTAAAAGAGTTTGCAAAAAACAAGGTTATTTATGGAGTTAATACTGGTTTTGGACCAATGGCTCAATATAAAATTGATGATGCCGATAGAATTAAATTACAATATAATTTAATTAGATCTCACGCTTCTGGAAGCGGTTTGCCTTTAGAACCAATTGTTGTAAAATCTGCTATTTTAGCAAGATTAAACACCATGTGTTTGGGTAATTCTGGTGTGCATCATTCATTGGTTGAATTGATGGCTGAGTTAATTAACAAAAACATTACTCCATTAATATATGCTCATGGAGGTGTTGGTGCAAGTGGAGATTTAGTTCAATTAGCACATTTAGCTTTGGTTTTAATTGGCGAAGGAGAGGTTTTTTATAAAGGCGAGCGTTTAGCAACCAAAGATGTTTTTGAAAAAGAAGGTTTACAACCGATAAAGGTAGAATTACGTGAAGGTTTGGCATTGATGAATGGTACTTCGGTAATGACAGGTATTGGGATTGTAAATGTAATACAAACAAAAAAATTATTAAACATAGCAATGGATTGTTCTGTAGCTATTAATGAAATAGTAAGTGCTTACGATGACCATTTATCATTAGAATTAAATCAAGTAAAAAAACACAAAGGTCAGCAAGAAATTGCCAAGCAAATGCGTGAAGCTTTACATGATAGTAAACTAATTAGAAATAGAGAAGAACATCTTTATACTGCCGCTGCAAATGACGAAGTTTTTAAAGAAAAAGTACAAGAATATTATTCGTTAAGATGTGTGCCTCAAATATTAGGACCAGTATTAGATACTTTAAATAATGTGGAAGATGTATTAATTGCAGAGGTTAATTCGGCTAATGACAACCCAATAATTGATGTAAAAAACAAACATGTTTATCATGGAGGAAATTTTCATGGCGATTATGTTTCTTTAGAAATGGATAAACTTAAAATAGTAGTTACTAAACTTACCATGTTGTCTGAAAGACAATTAAATTATTTATTAAACCACAAACTAAACGATATTTTAACACCTTTTGTTAATTTAGGTAAATTAGGTTTAAATTTTGGTATGCAAGGTGTGCAATTTACAGCAACTTCTACAACTGCAGAAAACCAAACATTATCCAACCCAATGTATGTACACAGTATTCCAAATAATAATGACAATCAAGACATTGTAAGTATGGGTACAAATGCGGCAACAATGACAAATAAAGTTATTGAAAACGCATTTGAAGTTATTGGTATTGAGTTAATTACAATTATTCAAGCGATAGAGTATTTAAACTACAAAGATAAAGTTTCATCAAAAACATCGGCTATTTTTAAAAAAATAAGAAAAATTGTTCCTGCTTTTAAAGAAGACGTAGTTATGTATCCTTATGTAAATAAAGTAAAAGAGGTTTTAATGGATTATTAATTTAACAAACCATGAAAAAGATTGTTTTTTTAATATTATTTATAGTAAATATTAGTACTAATGCGCAATCATTAAACGATGTATTGGTTAATAAAAATTACACTATTGATTTTGTAGGTATTGATTTTTCAAACGCAAAGTTAGTAGGAACATCACATGATTTTAAAAACCCTAAACGCATTATTACAGATTATTTTTCTCGTTGGAACGCTATGTTTTATATCGATGCTGATAAATATAATTTAAATAAATACTTCCATAAAAAAAAGATAAATTTAATTACGGAAACAGTTGAAAAAATCAACAATAATATTGATGAATCAACTTTGATTGTTAATACAACTCCAAAAAGATTAAACAATACAACAATACAATTGATGATTGATAAATACGAAATTTCATCCGATAATAAAATTTCGATGGTTTTTATTGTAAATTCATTCCATAAATTAAGAAGGCAAGCCATTGTTGATGTTGTCTATTTTAACAATCAAACTAAAAAAATTATTTTTAAAACGACTATGATAGAAGAACCAGGAGGTTTTGGACTTAAAAACTTTTGGGAAGGTGCTTTTTTAAATATCTTTAAAAAAATTAAAAAGACCGAGTATAAAAAATGGAAAAAACAATATAAAAATTAAAATCATGAAAAAATTAATTCTAATTATTTTAGCTGTATTATTTGTAAACACATTAACAGCACAAAAAACATCAAAAGTAAGAGTTGGCTCTCAATTTGGTTTTATTAAAGAAGATGGTTCATACCTTATTAAACCTCAGTATTTAAAAGCAGGCGAATTTTCGGATGGTTTAGCTGCTGTATTCAATGGTTTAAAATGGGGTTTTATTGATAACGCCAACAATATTGTAATAGATTATCAATATGATAGAGCTAAATCTTTTGATAGTGGAATAGCCATTGTTTCAAATCTAAAAGTTTGGTTTTATATCAATAAAAAAGGCGAAAAAATTAAAATGCCTCAGTCGGATAAATTATACGATTTTCACAATGGTATTGCACAAATAAAAAGAGGTGTTTTAGTTGGGTTAATTAATAGTAAGGGCGAGGTTATTTTAGAACCTAAATACAATAAAATAAGAAAATTTCACAATGGTTTTGCTAAAGTTGCTATTGCAAAATCTTGGGGTCTTATTAATGAAAAGGGAGAGGAAGTTGTTCCTTTAGAATACCTATCTATTGGTAGATACATTAATGGAGTTACGTATGCAAAAAAAGAGGGTAAATTGGGTGTGATTAATAACACTGTTTTTAAAGAGGTTGAAGCATTAAGAATTTGGAATTTTAATCATGATGGCGTTGCAAAAGCTACTGGTAAAAATAAATTAATTGGCTTTATTAATAAATCTGGTGATTGGCTTATTAAACCCCAATTTAAAAAAGCAAGAAATTTTAAAAACGGATTAGCACCAGCAAGTGTTAAAGGAAAATCTTGGGGTTATATTGATACAACAGGTAATTTTGTGATAGAACAACAATTTAGAGACGCTACATCTTTTTCTAAAGACGGTTTAGCACCAGTTAAATTAACAAAATTATGGGGCTTTATTAATAAATCTGGTGAATTAGTAATTAAAGACAAATACGATATTACTACCAAATCTTTTAATATGTTTAAAAAACAAGAAAAAGGGTTTATTAATGGTATTGCTAAGGTTGGTAAAGCTAAAAAATGGAACTTTATCAACACAAAAGACCAACCACTATCAAAAATATGGTTTGATAGTATTACAAACTTTACAGAATAAATTTAAAATAAATGAAAACAGCATTAGTAACTGGTGGATCAAGAGGAATAGGAAGAGCAATTTGTATTAAATTAGCCGAAGAATCAGATTACCACATTTTAATTAATTATCATTCAAATAAAAGTGCCGCAATAGAAACTTTAAAATTAGTTAAAGAACACGGCAATACTGGCGAAATAATACAATTTGATGTAGCAAATTCAGAAAGTGTAAAAACCAATTTAGATATTTGGTTAGATACAAATAAAGATAGCGTAATCGAAGTAATAGTAAACAATGCTGGTATTACAAAAGACGGTTTATTTATGTGGATGCCAAAAGCAGATTGGGATGCCGTAATAAATACAAGTTTGAGTGGTTTCTTTAATGTTACCAATCATCTAATGCAAAAAATGTTACGCAATAGATACGGAAGAATAGTTAATATGGTATCGGTTTCTGGTGTTAAAGGTACTGCTGGTCAAACCAATTATTCGGCGGCAAAAGGTGCAATTGTTGCTGCAACAAAAGCATTAGCGCAAGAAGTTGCTAAACGAAAAATTACAGTAAATGCAGTTGCACCAGGTTTTATAAAATCCGACATGACAGCAGCATTAGACGAAAAAGAACTTAAAAAATTAATACCTATTAATCGCTTTGGAGAAGCAGAAGAAGTGGCTAATTTAGTCTCTTTTTTAGTCTCTAAAAAAGCAGCATATATTACTGGTGAAATTATTAATATTAACGGAGGAATTTATTCATAAATTATGAAAAGAGTTGTTATAACAGGAATGGGTATTTATTCGTGCTTAGGTGAAAACTTAGACGAAGTAAAAGAGTCTTTATACCAAGGTAAATCAGGAATTGTATTTGAACAAGAACGAAAAGATTTTGGCTATCGATCTGCATTAACAGGTAAGGTAAAAATACCTAATTTAAAAAAACAACTTTCACGTAGACAACGTATAAGTATGGCCGAAGAGTCACAATTTGCCTACGTTGCAACTATTGAAGCATTAAAAAATGCAAATATAGATATGGATTTCTTAATTAATAATGAAGTTGGTATTATTTATGGCAATGACAGTACAGCAAAATCCGTTATTGAATCAATCGATATCGTTAGAGAGAAAAAAGACACTACTTTAGTTGGCTCTGGCGGAATTTTTAAAGGCATGAACTCTACTGTAACTATGAATTTAGCTACAATATTTAAACTTAAAGGCATCAACTTAACTATTAGTGCAGCATGCGCAAGTGGTTCGCATTCTGTAGGTTTGGGCTTTCATTTAATTAAAAGTGGTCTGCAAGATATGGTACTTTGTGGAGGCGCACAAGAAATTAATAAATTTGCTATGGGTAGTTTTGATGGCTTAGGTGTTTTTGCAAATGATGCTTTAAATCCAACCGAAGCTTGTAGACCTTTCGATAAAAACAGAACAGGTTTAGTGCCAAGTGGTGGCGGCGCAACTTTAGTGCTCGAAAGCTTAGAGTCTGCAGAAGCTCGTGGCGCAAAAATATTAGGCGAAGTTATAGGTTATGGTTTTTCATCTAATGGCGATCATATTTCTACACCAAATGTAGATGGCCCATCAAGAGCCATGTTAAAAGCATTAGATCAAGCAAATGTAAAAGTAACCGATATAGATTACGTAAATGCACATGCAACATCAACGCCTGTTGGAGATCAAAATGAGGCTAAAGCAATACACAATGTATTTAAAAAAGGTAAACCTTATGTAAGCTCTACAAAATCAATGACTGGTCACGAATGTTGGATGGCTGGAGCAAGCGAAATTATTTATTCTATGTTAATGATGGAACATTCGTTTATTGCACCAAATATTAATTTAGATGAAGTTGATGAGGATGCAAAAGAATTAAATTTAGTCAAGAAAACAATAAATAAAAAATTTGATGTATTTTTGTCGAATTCTTTTGGGTTTGGCGGTACAAACTCAGCAATAATAATAAAAAAGTTTAAAAAATAGATGGATAAAAATACAATTATCACCAAAGTAAATGATTTTTTAGTAGACGAATTCGAAGCAGAATTAGACGAATTAACTCCAGAGGCTAATTTAAAGGAAACCTTAGAATTAGACAGTTTAGATTATGTAGATTTAGTAGTTGCGGTAGAGTCGGAGTTTGGTGTGAAATTAGCTGCCGAAGATTTTGTTGGTGTAGAAACATTAGAAAACTTCTATAACCTTATCGATAAAAAAGTAAACTAAACTTTTTTAATGATTTTTTTTGAATGTTAAAATTATAATTTTAACATTCAAAAAATTAATATTCAACATTTTATTAATGGCAAAAAAATGGGAAGGCAAATCAAAAGGAAGTGTTTTTGGATATAAAATTTTTGTTTTTATCCTTAGAAAATTTGGTGTTAGATTTGCTTATTTTATACTTTATTTTGTTGCTTTTTATTTTTTGCTTTTTTCTGTTAAAGGAACAAAATGCAGTTACTATTATTTTCGCAAACGATTAAAATACAACCCTATAAAAAGCATTTACAATGTTTATAAAACCAATTTTGTTTTTGGGCAAACCATACTCGATAAAGTCGTTATTTCTTCTGGTTTAACCAGTCAATTTACATATAATTTTGATGGTGAAGAGCTATTAATTGAAATGCTTAAAAATAAACAAGGCGGTATTTTAATATCTGCTCATGTTGGTAATTTTGAAATTGCAGAACATTTTTTAAGTAGTAGAGTAGATTTTGATTCGCAAATTAATTTAGTAACAACCGATCAAGAACATAAAGCAATAAAAGCATATTTAGAAAAAGTATCTGCTAAGCCAAGCTTAAAATTTATTATTGTTAGAGAAGATTTATCGCATATTTTTGAAATGAATAACGCTTTAAGTAATAATGAATTAATTGTATTTACAGGTGATCGTTATTTTGAAGGCAATAGAACCTTAAGGTCTAATTTACTTGGTAAAGAAGCTGAGTTTCCTGCTGGTCCGTTTTTATTAGGATCAAGACTTAAAGTGCCTGTGGTTTTTGTTTATGTAATGAAAGAAACCGCTAAACACTATCATTTATACACAAGAAAAGCAATTTATAAAAATAGAGATGCACAAAGCTTGTTAGACAGTTACACAAAAAACATTGAATGGGTTTTAAGTAAATATCCAAGGCAATGGTTCAATTTTTTTGACTTTTGGAATGATATGAAGT
>JALSLZ010000038.1 GCA_026988075.1 Flavobacteriaceae bacterium | reverse complement strand
TTTCTTGTTGAATTTTGCACTCTTCATTCTTTTAACAAATCGCTCTAAAAATAAAGCGTCAGATTTTGATAAACATTCAAATTCAAGCTCTAAATTCCAATCTTTGGCAGATTTTGTAAAAGCTTTTGAAAAATGATGAGAATTATGGAGCTTTAACCTTTCTAAAACATTTGAAGTTTCTCCAATATAATATCGATCAAGATTTTTTGAATATAGAATATAGAAATAATGCATAATGGAAAAATTTGAAAACAAAAAAGACTACAAAATGTAGTCTTTTTTTGTGGTACCTCCAGGAATCGAACCAGGGACACATGGATTTTCAGTCCATTGCTCTACCAACTGAGCTAAGGTACCAATATTGGACGGCAAAAGTATATTTATTTTATTTAGTATCAAAGAAAAATGATATAAAATTTATTTATTTTTTATAAAACTAACTACTTCAACCACTTCTCCCGCATTAATATCAAGGGTAATGCTATCTATTCTAACTCTTACCAGTCGTAATGTTGGGAAACCAACTGCTGCTGTCATTTTTCTTACTTGTCTAAATTTCCCTTCTGTTAGTGTAATACTTACCCAGCTTTTTGGTCCATGGCGTTTATCTCGCACTTTTCGGTTTTTTATTGGCAACTTAGGCTCTTTATCTAAAATAAAGGAACTACAAGGTTTGGTAATGTATTTTGTGCCATTAAACCCTATTTCTACTCCTGATTTCATTTTATTAATAGCTTCTTGATTAATAATTCCATCTACTTGTGCGTAATATTCTTTTTCTACTTTATTACTTCTAATAGTATGACTTACTTTTCCATCTGTTGTTAATAACAATAATCCTTCTGATTTTTCATCCAATCTTCCAATTGCCATAATGCCGTCAGGAAAATCATACAATTGACCTAATAAGTTTTTAGAGCTTTTTCTTTTTAATTCATAAACAAATTGACTTAAATAATTATAGGGTTTGTTTAATATAAAATGACGATGTTTTTTATTCATACTATACTAATCTCGTTTTATTAATAAATAAATTTCATTGTCTAACTCTAAATAACCTTGATCGTAAATATAATAATATGTTTTTTTAGCTTTAGTGATGTAAATCTGAGTAAAATAATTAAAATCAAAATTTTGACTGATTAATTTAGATCGAGAGACTTTTGTTTTACCTGAAATGTTTAATTGACTTAATACTTTGTAGTTTTTGCGCAATCGATTATTGATGTTTCTTATTAAGTTTTTGCTATCCTTATTTATTTTATTATTGTATGTATTTCTACAATAATCTGAACAGTATTTTTTATCAATTCGACCTTTAAATTCATCGCCACATTCTAAGCATTTTTGTTTTTCCATTGTAATTTATTATTAGTGAGTATTTATCTAAATTTTTATCGAATTTGATTCGGCATAATTAGATTATTGTTTTTTCGCTATAATTAAGGTATTCGTTTTGTTAACTTTATGTAATACTTGAGTTGTAAATTTTTTACTGTTTAACAATGTAATAATGTTTTGTAATTGCGTGTTATAATTTCCTTTTAAAGATGCATTAAAAAGAATTTGTTTGGTGTTAATTATTTTAAGCCAAAATTGCTCCTGAAAAAATTGAGTCGGTATTTCATCATCTAAAAATAAATCAACAATAATAAAATCAAAAAAAATAGTATTTTCTTTTATAAAACCATATGCATCTTTACATATAATTGTTAGGTTTTTGTTTGATTTAATATTATATTCTTTCTCTGCTATATCTATAATAACGGGATCAATTTCTATAGCCGTTATTTTTTTATCATAATTATATTTATTGACTAAAATTTCAATAGCGCTTCCTCCACCAAGACCTAAAAGTAAGATGTTATTGGTCAATTCTATGTTTGTGTGTTTTAAACCTATTTTTAGGATTTTTTTTAAAGAACCGTTAGAATAATTGGCATTTTTTGTATTTAAAAGTTTTTTACCTCTAAACCAAGTAATTTCCAACACGTTATTGTGTTTTGATTTTATGGTTTTTGTAATGGGGTAAATATAACTTAGAAGCCTTATCATTATTACAAATATAAACTATTAATTGCATTTTAATAGTGGTTTTTAAATATTTACATTCGTTTACAAACGAAAGTAAACGTTTACTAACCAATTTATATTTTAGACTTGTTAGATATTTGCACTGTTAGAACGAACGAATGACTTCTAACATGAGAATAATCTCAATAATATTAAAATACTTATCTTATGAATACGTTAAGAAATTCAGTACAATTAATTGGTAACTTAGGAAAAAAACCCGAAATCATTACTTTAGAAAGTGGCAAAAAATTAGCTAAATTTAGTTTAGCAACGAATGAAACTTTTAAAAATAAAAAAGGTGAAAAACAATCTAAAACAGAATGGCACAATCTAATTGCTTGGGGAAAAACAGCAGAAATCGCTGAAATGTTTTTAGATAAAGGGAAAGAGATTGCTATTCAGGGCAAATTAACATACACTAATTACGAAGATAAAGATGGTGTTAAAAGGTATTCAACAGATATTGTTGTAAGCGAAATTATGATGTTTAGCAAATAAAAATAGTTGGATAATTAAAAAGCCTTGTAAATAATTTACAAGGCTTTTGTTTTTTTAGAATCTATAAACCAATTCTAATTTATATTTTTTTAATATTTTTTTTGCTTTATCGTAATCTTTAGTGAATCCTAAAATGTATCCGCCGCCACCAGAACCACATAATTTAAAATAATAATCATTGGTTTCGATACCTTGTTGCCATAAGTTATGAAATGCATTTGGTATCATTGGTTTAAAATTGGCAAGTACTACTTTTGATAAAGATTTAACATTGCCAAAAAGAGATTTTATATTTCCGTGTAAAAAATCATCAATACAAGCGTCTGTATGTTTAGAGAAATCTTCGCTTAACATTTTTCTAAAACCTTCTTTTTTCATCTTATTCATAAAGATATTCACCATTGGTTCCGTTTCACCAACTTGATTAGAATCTAATAAAAACACAGCGCCTTTACCTTGTTTTTGCATAGGAATGCCTGTTGCTTCTAAATTATCTTTTGAATTAATTAAAATTGGCAGGCTTAAATATGAATTTAATGGGTCTAAACCTGAACTTTTACCATGAAAAAAAGATTCCATTGCCGAAAAAACTTCTTTTAATTTTAATAATTTTATTTTAGTTAAGTTTTCTAATACGGTTATTTTATTATTTGCATACTTGTCGTAAATGGCAGCTATTAAAGCGCCTGAACTACCAACACCATAACCTTGAGGAATACTTGAATCAAAATACAAACCATTATCAATATCTAACTTTAATTCTTCTAATCTAAAAGAAACAACATTTCTATCTAAGGTTTTTAAATGTGTGTATAGTCTTTTTAAATTTTCGTTAGACTCTTTAGCGGTAATTGAATTGTTAGATGATTTTAATGCGCCTTGAAATGAATTATATGGAATTGCTAAACCTTTAGAGTCTTTTATAATTCCATATTCTCCAAATAATAAAATTTTGGCATAAAATAAAGGTCCTTTTTTCATAGTTACTTACTTTTGAGTTGCAATTAATTTGGCGCCACTACCAATTCTATCACAAATATACTGATTATTTTGACAATGTTCTATCAATTCATTCACAATGAAATTATTGATTTGTTCTTTTTCATTTTCTGGATATAAAACATGAACATTTGCACCAGCATCTAAAGTGAAACAAATAGTTGCATTTGTTTGTTTTCTAAACGCCCATATTTTTTCGATTATTTTTAACGTATTCGATTTCATTAATATAAAATATGGTGTACTTGTCATCATCATTGCATGCAATGTTAACGCTTCACTTTCAACCAATTCAATGAATTGTTTTAGGTTGCCATTTTGTAAAATAACCGACATTTTATCTAAGTTTTCATTGGCTTGTTTAAAGCGAGATTCTGCAAATGGATGATTGTTCATTAAATTATGTCCAACAGTACTTGAAACTTGTTTTTGCCCTTTATCGACTAATAAAATAGTATCGTGATAGTTTTTGAAATTTTTATGTATTGGATATGGAAATTCTATACCCATATAATTAGAACTTGAATCTATAACTACGTGTTTTCCCCAAACAACAACTTTTCCGTTGATACTTCTACATGCACTGCCAGAGCCTAAACGAGCCAAAAAAGAGGCTTTTTTATTAAAATATACTTGAGATAAATTAGTCGACAATTCTTTTTCCATTTGCATTAAGCATAATGATAATGCTGCCATTCCACTTGCAGAAGAAGCAATACCACTACTGTGAGGAAAAGAATTTCTTGTTTTAATTACAAATTTATATTCCTTTAAAAAAGGTAAATATTGCTCAATTCGATTAAAAAAAGTCGTTATCTTTGGTTTAAAGCTTTCTTCTTTTTTATTTTCAAAAAAAACGTCAAAATCAAAAGTATCACTTTTGGTTGATTTTAATTCAAATGTTAATGTTGTTATGGTAAAACAGGCATCTAAGGTGAAACTTATAGATGGGTTTTTGGGTACTTGAATTGCTTCTTTACCCCAGTATTTTACTAATGCAATATTACTTGGTGCTTTAAATGTAATACTTCCTTTTTTTAAATTGGAAGTATTTATTTTTTTTGGAATAAATTTTTTATCGAACAAAATTATTTTTTTACAAAGATACATTTTTGATTTATCCAAAAAAAACTATTGTCCTATTTCCAAATTTTTCAGTGTTAACATCTAAACGAATATTAACGTTGAAATGGTTTGGTCAAACCAATTACACTCGATCTCTTAAATTTTTACCTGTTAAATTTAAGTAAACATCTTCTAATCTTTTGGCATTATTACTATCTTTAATTAATTGCTTTGGATTGCCTTTAATCATAATTTCTCCACTATCAATAATGGCAACACAAGAACAGAATTCTTGCGCTTCTTCCATATGATGTGACGTATAAATAATGGTTGTACCTTGATTGTTTAATTCTTTAAGGTGTTGTATAATAACATTTTTAGATTGTACATCAACTCCAACCGTTGGTTCGTCTAAAAATAGAATTTGTGGTTTGTGAAGAATACCTGCTATTAGGTTTACTCTACGTTTCATACCGCCAGAAAACGTTTTTACTTTTTTATCTTTAAATTTTAACAAGCCTAACTTGTCTAATGATTTATTAATTTTAGCTTTTAAATCCTTTCCTTTTAAACCATACATAGCTCCGAAATACATAAGGTTTTCATACGCTGTAAGTGTTGGATACAATGCGTATTCTTGAGGAACGACACCAATTATATTTTGTAGCGTTCGTTTGTTTTTTTGAAAAGATAAACTATTTATTGTTATGTTACCAGAAGTCGGTTTTAGCAAACCACATAACATAGAAATAAGGGTTGTTTTTCCTGCTCCATTTGGACCAAGTAAACCAAAAATTTCTGCTTTTTTAATAATTAAATTTATAGGTTTAACTGCATAAATATCAACACCTTTATATTGTTTTGATAATCCGTTAACATGAATTATTTCACTATCCATTTATTTAATTGCTTTTTTTAATCTTTTAAAAAAATCTTCTTCATTATCGGCTAAAGTTAACAGTTTATTAGATACTTTAGTATAACCGTCAAATTCGCTACTTCTATTTTTATATAACCTGGAAGCATCTATGGCAAAATCTCGCCATTGATCGCCAATTTTAGTTAATTCTTTAGAAAATTCTTTTAGTATAGGTTTGTCAATAATAGCGGCTGCTTCTTGTAAAAATGCAGCGTAAATATATCTAAAACCGCCGCCGCCAGTTCCTATTTCTTCTTGCATTCTAACAATTTGCCCTAAATAGTGGTTTGTTTTTTTGACTCCTATTTTCTTAGGCCATTTTTTAATTGCTTTTGCAACAGTACGCATTCCTTTTACACCAACAATTGGTACAGGTGCGAGCATATCTCTACAAGTAGCTTTTATGGCTTTTTTTATGGCTTTTTCTAAAGGTAATTTTTTTGGAAATTTTATTGGGTAATACATGTGTCCTTTCGGAGCAACTGCACCTTTTGCAAAACGAACAATTTCTAATTCTTTAGTACTAAGTTTTGTTACGCTTTCCATAACAGGATCACTTATTAAATAGTTGTCTTTTTCTTTACCGTAAACTACTAAATTGTGTGCGTTAAAATGGAATCGATATTCATCGGGAAAATAAACTAAATTAAAAACACCTACTTGTAATCCGACAGGAATACCACTTTGCAACTTGCTGTCTAATGCTTTTTGTGCTTTTAATGGGTTTTTGAATTTTTCACGTTTAATGGTGATATTTAAACGTTTACAAAGACGTTTAAAAATAAAACCCGGCATTGGTCTGTAACTAAAACCTGGTGCAAAATTCACTTTTAAAAAAGGTAAATACACATAAAACAAACCCGATCCAAGACCAAATGCCATTGGTTCGCTCATAGAAAAACCATGATGTGTTAGTAAATTAGCTATTACACCATTTTCGCAATGGGCAGATTGTCTGTGATTAAATTCTATTTTCATTAAAGTGCTATGTCTTTTAATTGGTTAACATCTATTTTAAATGTTTCTGCATATTTTAACAAGGTTGCATTTGATAATTTTTTAAAAACACTTGGCTTAAAATGTCTTTTTATTACCCATTGCCATTTGTTCATGTAACCTGACAAAACCATTAAATCCATTCTGTTTAACTCCATATAATATGGAATAGGGCTAATTTTACCAGCTAAACATTGTTGTTTTAAATCTGCTACACGTTCGTCTATAAGTTCTAATGATTTATTAAGTGCAAGTGTTTTAACATTCCAACCATTACTTAATTTTGTAGTATAATTACCATCTTTATCTACGCCATAACATAGCTCTTTCATATTTGCATTTGCTAATCCGCCAATATCTTGAGGTATATTTTCTATTTTCATAGGATTTCGTTATAGATTGTTAAATTCGTTTAATGAATAAATTAAGCTCACATTCTAAAAGCAATTCATCTTTACATGTTATTTTACCTGTCATTGTACAGATAGAAAAACCGTCACCATCAAAACGTGATTTTAGATTTCCTTCGGATATCAATTTACTATTTATTTTTGGTAATTTATAAATATTTATAAATTTTATGGCACTTATAAAACCTATTACTTCTGAATTGTTTTCGCCATCGGCATCGGCATCTGTAAAATAAGAACTTCCAACAATGATAGAGCATGTTTGGGCAATGTTTTCTATTAAACCAGATTCTTGAAAATGATTGTTTTCAACAAATATATTGGTAGCTGCTATTTTAAATTCGGTTACTATTACTTCGTCAGTTAACACCAAATGTTTATCTACCATTAACATAGATTTTCTATGTGGTAAAAATTTTCTTAAATCAACATTTTCTTTTTGGTTAAGCATAATTTATTTTGCAAGAACGGTTTTCATTTGTCCTTGAGCAATTATTTCATTATTAATTTTAACTGTAATTTCAACTAAAGTAATGCCCATAAATTCTTGAAGAATCTGTACATTAGTTTCTAAAACTTCGTCTATTTTAGGCAACCTTGCAATTACTATATTTTTAATAGAACCTAAATAACCTGTTGGAGCGGGTTTGTTCATTAAAAAAAACAAGTAACCAGTATGTAAAGCAACCGATTGTGCCATGTGTTCTATAATGCCAGATTCTTGAAAACAGTCATTATAAACAAATACATTTTTTTTATTAATAGTAAGTTGAGATTGTAAACTCTCTTCGGTATAACGCATCAATTTATCAACCATTACAAATGGTTTTTTTTGAGGTATTAAATCTTTTACAGCGTCTTTATTTGCAATCATAATAAAATTAACAAACAGTTAATAATGAGTAAGTGTACGAAAAACGAGCACTTTCTGGTACAGATAATAAAATAGTATCTCCTTTTTTAAGTTTGCCCGAATTTACCAATTCTTCTAACATAATATAAATTGAAGCCGAACCAACATTACCAACTTTATGTAAGTTCATAAACCAGTTTTCCCAAGGAATATGTACGCCTTGTTCTTCCATTTCTTTATATAAACCTTCTTTAAAATAATACGAAGAAATATGTGGTAAATAATAATTAATATCTTCTGGTTTAACGCCATGCTTATCTATCGATGCTTTTAAACTTTCTACGCCTTTTACCAATATATTTTTACCTAAAAGTCTGGTGTCTTGCTTCATTGCAAATAAAGACATTTCTCCCCAAACATTTGATGGGTATTCACTCCAAGGTTTTAAAAAACCGTTTTCTAATTTATCTCCACCTGCAAACATACAAGCGTCAATTTCATGTGCGTACGAATAACCTTCCATCCATTCTACTCGTAATGGTCTGTTTCCGTTTGGCTGAGCTTCTAATAATACGGCTCCAGAACCATCAGATAACATCCAACGTAAAAACTCTTTTTGAAAAGCTAATATGGGTTGTTTTTCTAATTCTTTTAAATGGGCAACTTCGGTATTAAAAATATCGGATTTCATCCAGCTTGAAGTACGTTCTGAACCAGTACAAACTGCATTGCTTGACAAGCCTGCCTTTACTGACATAAAACCATATTTTAATGCATTCATACCAGAGCAACATGCGCCAGAAGGAGAATTAATTTCCATGTTTCTGTTTTTTAAAAAACCATGAACCATTGCTGCATGAGAAGGTAATATTTGATCAGGACTTGATGTTCCGCAAGATAACAACTCAATATCGGTTGTTTTAAAATCATCATTGCATAATAACTCAATAGCTTCTTTTGTTAACTGCGCATTATTGTGTGTTGTTTTTCCTTGTTCATCAATTGCATAATACCTTGTTTTTATTTGATTATTACGCAGTACAATTCTTCTTGCTTTTGAAGGTTTGTTATTAATTAACCCAAGTCTTGATTCCATTTCATCATTACTAACTGGTTTATTAGGTAGGAATTTAGCTATCTTTGTTATGTAGACTTCCTTCATTTTAAGCTTTTTTTATTTTAACGGACGAATAATATTTTACATCTTTTTTTATCCTTTTAAACAAAAAAGGATAAGTCAGCAAATATACTACAAAAACAATAGGAGAAATAATCCAAATGGCAATTATTAGGTAAAAATTGAATATTTTAATCCAAAACTGCCTTTTACTGTTATTTTTTGCTCCTTTTTTAATGATTAGATTCGCCCATTTTTTAAATAATACATTTGCTCTTGAGTCAACTGTTATTAAAAACGGTTTAATTTTAACTGCTTTTTTTTCTATTAATTTACTTTGTAATGATGAAAAATCTCCTTTTTTTAATGCGTTTAAAATTGGCTTACCAAAACGTTTTGACTCTTTAATATCTTGATTTGAAACTCCTGGTTTTGGAAATATACCTAAGTACCTTTTTTTAACTCCTGTAAAGAGCCATTGTACAATGGTAATAACACTTATGTGATTGATGTTTTTATCGACCAAAGCAATGTTGCCAACCAAATTTGCACCGTAATTAGATAACATTTTTTTTACTTTTTCTTGTGCCATTATCCACATGTTTCTACAACCAATTACTGTAATTATTGGTGTATTATTCATTACTTTTTTAGCAATATTGCTTTTAAGAAATGAAGTAATAGGTAATGATGGTGTTAAATACCAAACTTGATAGGCAAAAATAATTAAATCGTATTTTTTTTGAAGAATTGGATTGTCTACATCATTTAACGCTATCGTTTTTTGTAAAAATGTTTCTGGAAAAACATTAAAAAAGTCTTTTCTATTCCAAGGAAAATCAAATTCTTTTTTTAATTTTATTTTATAAAAATCAAGCGCTATTTCATTGTCTCTTTCTAAATCTTGCGTGATGCTTTTTGCAATGTCTAATAATTGACCAGACTGCGAATAATAAATTACAAGTACTTTTTTCATTTATTTACTAATTAAGTAATCAAAGCTAACCTTTTATTTGTCAATTTCTTTAAAAAATTAAATTGAAACTAAATTTTCGAAAATATTAAAGTAGAACAATTACCTCCAAAACCAAATGAATTAGATAATACATGTTTTATTTTTTTAGTAGTTACCTCTGTTTTTGGTGTTAAATTTGTTTCTAAAATTGGTGTTTCAAAATTAAGATTAGGAAAAATAGTATCGTTTTGTAAAGCTAAAACAGCATAAACTGCTTCAATTGCTGCTGCTGCCGCTAAAGTGTGACCTGTATATGCTTTAGTAGAGCTAAAATCTGGCACAAATTTACCAAAAACATTGATTAAAGCGTGGCTTTCTGATTGGTCGTTATTTGGTGTTGCTGTTCCATGTGCATTGATATAATCAATATCACTTGGTTTTAAATTAGCTGTTTTTAATGCTTTTTGCATGGCTAAAGTTGCACCTTGACCATCGGCAGACGAAGCTGTTTGATGAAAAGCATCATTAGCATTAGCATAACCAGAAACGTAAGCCAATACTTTTTTATTTTCTTTTTTTACTACCTCATCCGATTCCAACACTAAAAAAGCGGCTGCTTCGCCAAGATTTAAACCTGTTCTGTTTTGATCAAAAGGTTTGCAATCGGTTTTTGATAAAATCATTAAGGTTTTAAAGCCGTTGATTGTAAATTTTGACAAACAATCAGATCCACCAACGACAACTCGATCTAATTTACCTGCTTTAATAAGTCTTGCACCAAGCATAATTGCATTAGCAGAAGACGAGCAAGCTGTACTAATTGTAGTAACAAATTCGTTTATACCTAAACTTTTAGCAATTTTTGAGGTAGAATCGCCAGCATTGTGACTTTCAATATAACGATGGTTTGTATCCTCATTAAAATAAGAATAAAAAAAACGCTCTGTCATGTCCATTCCGCCAACACTTGTTGCTGAAATAAAACCAGTTTTGTAGGCGTTAATATCGGTAATTTGTGCGTTTTTAATGGCTTCTTTAGCTGCAAATTGCCCCAACATTGCTGTTCTTGAGTAATTATTATCTTTAGATAAACCTAAGGTATTAACAAGTTCTTCATTGGTAAAATTAATTTCGCCAACTTTAATAACATCTTTATGAATCGTATTAATTTTTTGAATTTTGCTAATACCTTGTTTTTTATTTATTAATGATTGGTAATTTTCTTCTACATTGTTTCCAATAGAAGAAATAATACCCATACCAGTAATAGCAACACCTTTACTCATTTTTATTTTTTATTTTCTTCAATAAATTTAGCCATTGTATCAATAGATACAAAGATATCTTTACCTTGTTTTGGGTCGGCAATTTTAATACCGTAATCTTTATCTAACATAACGATTAATTCTAAGGCGTCAATTGAATCTAAACCTAAACCATCTCCAAAAAGAGGATCGTTATCTGCTATATCTTCAACACTAAAATCTTCTAAATTTAAGTTTTCTATAATTTTTGCTTTTAATTCTTGTTTTAATTCACTCATAATTTTTTATATAATTTATTTAATTTTTTTTTATTGTGTTCTATTGTTCCTTTTTTGCTTACTAAGTAAACAAAAGCTTCGTAATTTGTATCATTATCTACATTTGTCCAACCGCCTAAAACAGCATCCGCTTTAGCTGAATTGATTAAACTGTTTTCGTAAACAGTATGAAAATCAGCATTGTATTTATTAAAAACAAAAAAAGCATTTTCGCTTTTTAATTGATGACGGATACTTACTTCGCCAATACCAATGTTTGGTAAAGTATATACAAATATAGCAGGACTTGGGAAATAATCGTCTATTTTGTTAATAGATTTTTGATGCTTTCTATCTGTTTCTAAACTGGATGCATTATTTGAAAAAACAATGGCTATATTTTTTGTGTCTATTTTCGTGTTTTGAAAGATGATTTCGCTTGCTAAAAAGCTTAGTTTACTAAGACTATCCATCTTAAAAAATTTACCGTATTTTAAATTAAGAAACTTATAACTGCTCTTTAAAAAACTTTTTAAATCGGTTGATTCGTTGTCTTTAAATATAGATTTATTATTAAAAAACAGCTCGTTGTTTTTTATTTTACAATGTGATTTTATGTATAGTACTTTATTCAATTTTTTATTTACTAATTTAAGATTGCTTACTGCGTTTGCAATGATGATTCTATTTACAATAACAGACTTTTTATGATTATTTTTTCTTACACACTAAAATAGTATGATATTCGCCTATTTGCAAATCTTCTTTTAATTTCAAACCTGCTTTATCTATTAATTTTAAAAATACTTTTGCAGGATACATTTTACTATTTCCGTTTGCTAAAACTGTAAAATATAAAGAAGTAGCTTCTAAAGCAAATTTTGCATTATCAAAAGCTTGCCTGTCGGTAAATGTTTCCATAATAAGTAACTCGGTATTTTCATCCATCGAAGCTGTAAGCCTGGTTAAGATACTAAGTATTTCTTCTTCAGAAAAACAATCTAAAAATTGGCTCATCCAAATAGAATCTGCTCCTTTAGGAATTGCAACTTGCTCTTTAGCCAACCAATCTATTTCAAAACCAGAAACACGATCTTCAAATCCGCTATTTTTCACATTTTTAAGTGCTACATTTAATTGCCCAGGCAAATCAAACATTTTTACTTGCACATCTTTACTTGTATTACATGCAGCAATAGCAAATTTACCCGTATTTCCGCCAACATCGTAAATTGTTTTTGGCTTATTTCTTAATACGGTTGTTAAAGCTTCATCAAAAGCTGCGTCTGAATAATGATGATCAAATTTAAACCAAGTGTCTGCAATATTTCTTGGCATAATTGATAAACCTTCGTAAATGGTGTTCCAATTACCTAATTCTTTTAAACCTTCTGGTTTACCAGTTTTAATAGACTCGGTTAGATGAAATAAACCTTTGTAGCAGACTTCTTGTGTAAAATTAAAATTTACATTTACTGTTTCGCTTGCGTATAAAAAGTAACCTGTTTTAGTTAGTTCAAATTTATCGTTATCGTTTATTAATACAATGTCGGAAGATGCTGCTATTTCTAACAAAACACCAATTCCGTATTCGGTAATGTTTAAATCTTTGGCTATTTCTGTAATAGAAGCGCCTCCTTTTTTTCGTTTAGAAAAAATATTTTTAAAAATACCCAGTTCTCTTAGTGCGTTTGTTGCTTGAAAAACAAATGGTGCAAATGCAATTTCTTGTGCTTTTTCTATAGCTTGTACAGCTGATAATGTTTTTTTAGTCATTAATTTTAATTTTTTTAAATATGGCAGTTGAATTACTTCCTCCAAAACCTGAGGCTGTTTTCAAAAACATATTTAATTCTGTTTGAGTTGTTGTTTTTATTATATTAATTGGTTTTGAAACGCCTATTTCGTCAAAACCAAGTGAGTTTATTAATGTATTGTTATGTATTGATTTTATACCAATAATGGTTTCTAATAAACCAGAAGCACCTAAAGTATGCCCATAATAACCTTTTAGACTATTTAAAGGTATATTATTCATGCTTAATCTATCAAAAGCAATGGCTTCCATTTCATCGTTATAATTTGTAGCTGTTCCGTGTGCAGAAATATAATCTAAATCCGTTATTTTTATATTGGCTTCTTTTAGTGTTGATTGTATGCTTAAAAATAAACCTTCGCCAGTTCGTGACGGACCCGAAATGTGATTTGCATCATTACAAGAAGCCGAGCCTAAAATTTCTACCACTTCTTTAGCAGTTTTTGTTGTTTTTGATTGTACTAAAACACTTGCAATGGCTTCGCCAATAGTGATTCCTGTTCTGTTTTTTGAATATGGTTTACATGGTTTATTGCTTATTGCTTGAAATGATTCAAAACCAGATAAAATAAATTCTGATACCAAATCGCCACTTACAATAATAACATCATCGTACATTTCTGATTGAATTAAATGTTTTGCAACCGAAACAGCTAATACGCCAGAAACACAAGCATTTGATACTA
>JALSLZ010000037.1 GCA_026988075.1 Flavobacteriaceae bacterium | reverse complement strand
TTGATATGACTATGTCATTAGATCCACACTGGTTTAGCCAATTGTATCCATTCTATGTATTTGCAAGTATGATGGTAACAGGTATAACCATCATTTTAATGATTACATTATACTTAAAATCACAAGGGTATTTACCAAAATTAAACCAAAGTCACATACACGATTTAGGTAAGTTTATGTTTGGTTTTAGTATTTTTTGGGCATACTTTTTCTTTGACCAATTTATGTTACAATGGTATTCTCATCAACCTGAAGAAACTGTTTATTGGGTGCCAAGATTATTAGGTGCATATCAGCCATTATTCATTGCAATGCTACTTTTAAATTTTGTAATTCCTTTCTTATTATTAATAAGTAGCGATTTCAAAAAAGTAAGTGGTATTATTATGACAGCTGGGTTTATGATTATTGCAGGACATTATATAGATATATTTATGTTAATTTCGCCAGCTACTGTTGGTGATCAATGGAGTTTCGGTATTCCTGAAATTGCAACATTATTATTCTTTGCAGGCTTGTTTATTTTTGTAGTATTTACTACATTAACTAAAGCACCTTTGCATGCAAAAGGAAATCCGTTTATGAAAGAAAGTGAACATTATCATTATTATAATTTATAATGATTTTATATAGAAAAAAGAGTCGATTTACTAATCGACTTTTTTTATTTTTATTTTTTTGAGAATGATATTTATCATAAAATAAATTTGATATTTATCATAAATTAAAAGAAATTTATTAAATTTGAAGCTTTCAATAACATGAAAAATTCAACTAAAACAAACATAAAATAATTTATTAAATGAAAGCATTATTTTTTATCGCTGTATTTGCTGCTATATCAATTGGATTTTGGCAAATAGCAAAAATATTTGGAGCTACAAAGGAAGATCAGACTGCTACAAACAAAGAAAATAACATTAATGGTTGGATGATGCTATTTGTATTGGCATTTGTACATGGTCTGTTAATATTTTGTATGGTTGAATACGGTGACGTATTATTGCCACAATTATCTGCTTCTTTAGAAGGAGAAGACATAGATATGTTGTTTAAAATTACTTTTGGATTAATTTTATTTGTCCAATTTTTTACACAAATTTTAATATTTTTCTTTGCCTTTAAATATAGAGGTAATATAAATAGAACTGCAACTTTTTACGCTGACAGTCATAAATTAGAAATGATTTGGACAAGTGTACCCGCAATTGTTTTAACAATTTTAGTTCTTTATGGTATTTATACATGGAATGAAGTAATGGATGTTTCAAATCAAAAAGACCCATTATACATTGAGTTATACGCTAAACAATTTCAATGGGAAGCAAGATATGCAGGATCAGACAATACATTAGGAGAAGCTAATGTTAGAAATATAAAAGGAATCAATACAATGGGTGTTGATATGAACGATAAAAATGCAGCAGATGATATTACTGTTTTGCGTGAATTTCATATTCCAAAAGGAAGAAAAGTTGTGTTTCAGTTCCGTTCACAAGATGTTTTACATTCGGCTTACATGCCTCACTTTAGAGCTCAAATGAACTGTGTACCTGGAATGAAAACCCATTTTGGTTTTACACCATCAGTAACAACTGTTGAGATGAGAAAAAATCAAGACATAATTGATAAAGTTGCAGGTATAAATAAAATACGAAAAGCTAAAAGTAAAGTATTAGAAGCAAATGGAGAAGATGCGTTAGAGCCTTATGAATTTGATTACTTACTATTATGTAATAAAATTTGTGGAGCATCGCACTACAATATGCAAATGAAAATAGTTGTAGACGAAGTAGCCGATTATAATGTTTGGATAAACAAACAAAAAACATTAGCTTCAAAAATAAACTAATAACCTAACTAAAAATCAAATTTATATTATCTCAAGGTAATTTAATAAGAACAAAAAATAACTAAGTATGTCAGATCATAAACAAACTTTTCTAACAAAATATATTTTTAGTACAGATCATAAAATGATTTCCAAACAATACCTTATAACAGGTATTATAATGGCGGTTATTGGAGGATTTATGTCAATGCTTTTTCGATTGCAATTGGCTTATCCAGAATCGCATTTTACAATTATAGAAGCCTTTTTAGGTAAAGGTGGTGAAGGCGGACAAATGACACCAGATATGTACATGGGTTTAGTAACAATTCATGGTACTATCATGGTTTTCTTTGTGTTAACAGCTGGTTTAAGTGGTACTTTTAGTAACTTATTAATTCCATTACAAATTGGAGCAAGAGACATGGCATCTGGTTTTTTAAATATGATATCATATTGGTTGTTTTTCCTTTCGAGTGTTATTATGGTAATTTCAATATTTGTGCATTCAGGAATGGCAAGTGCTGGTTGGACAATTTATCCACCTTTAAGTGCATTACCACAAGCAATGTCAGGTTCTGGTTTGGGTATGGATTTATGGTTAATTTCAATGGCTATATTTATTGCAGCTTCATTATTAGGTTCTTTAAATTACATTGTTACAATTCTTAATTTACGTACAAAAGGAATGACAATGACTCGTTTGCCATTAACTATTTGGGCATTTTTAATTACTGCAATTATTGGTTTGGTATCATTTCCTGTATTATTATCTGCGGCTTTATTACTAATATTTGACCGTAGTTTTGGAACATCATTTTATTTATCAGATATTTTTATACAAGGAGAAGTTTTACATTATCAAGGTGGTTCGCCAATTTTATTTGAACACTTATTTTGGTTTTTAGGGCATCCTGAAGTTTATATTATACTATTACCAGCTTTAGGTATTACTTCAGAAGTGATTTCAACAAATTCAAGAAAACCGATTTTTGGTTATAGAGCAATGATTGGTTCTATGTTAGGAATCGCATTTTTATCAACAGTTGTTTGGGGTCATCATATGTTTGTAACAGGTATGAATCCATTTTTAGGTTCGGTATTTACTTTTACTACGCTGTTAATTGCAATACCATCTGCTGTAAAAGCATTTAATTACATTACTACTTTGTGGAAAGGTAATATTCAATATAATGTTGGTATGTTGTTTTCAATTGGTATGGTATCCGTTTTTATATCAGGAGGTTTAACTGGATTGATATTAGGAGATTCAGCATTAGATATTAATGTGCATGATACTTTATTTGTTGTAGCGCACTTTCATTTAGTTATGGGTATATCTGCATTGTTAGGAATGTTTGCTGGTGTATATCATTGGTTTCCTAAAATGTTTGGAAGAATGATGAATAAAAAATTAGGCTACATACATTTTTTTATTACGATTGTAGCAGCTTATGGTGTGTTTTTCCCAATGCATTTTACAGGCTTGGCAGGTTTGCCAAGAAGGTATTTTAACAATACCGCTTTTCCATTATTTGATGATTTAGCACCAATAAATAGAGTAATTACTTGGTTTGCTTTATTGGGTGGATCTGCTCAATTAATATTTTTAGGAAATTTTTTTATAAGTATATTTAAAGGTCAAAAAGCTGTACAAAACCCTTGGAAAGCTAATACTTTAGAATGGACTGCACCTGTAGAACATTTTCATGGAAATTGGTATGGAGATATACCTGAAGTTAAAAGATGGGCATATGATTATAGTAAAGTAGATGCAAATGGAGTACCTTACGAACAAGATTATGCACCGCAAAATATGCCACTTAGAGAAGGAGAAGAAGAATTTTAAAATAATTCATTATTATATAACATAAAAAAACTATTGATCTTAATCAATAGTTTTTTATGTTATATGCCTTTCTTAAAGTATCAACCTAAGTTTGGTCGAACTCAGGTTATTATATTTTAAAAGTTATAATAGGTCTGATAGCGTGATTTGTTAAATCTTGACTAATACTTGAATTAAAAAAACTTGAAATACCAGATCTACCATGTGTGTTAATTGCAATTAAATCAGCATTAATTTCTTGAGCATAATTTAAAATACCATTTTCAACCGAAGTTTCATTATAGATATATGTTTCAAAATTTTTAATATCAAAATCAGCTATAAAATTTGTAACCGTAGTGCTTATTTTCTTTGTGTTATTAAAATTATGTGGTGTGTTTACATAAAGTAAATGCAATTTAGCATCAAAAATATTTGCAAAATCAATTATATTCTGGAATTTACTTTTAATTTCAGTACTAAAATCTGAAGCAAATACAATATTATTTATTTCTAAATTATCACTACCTTCTTTTACAACCAATACTGGTATTTCAGAATGTCGAACTACCTTTTCGGTATTTGAGCCAACAACAATTTCTTTAAGGCCAGATGCGCCACTTGAACCCATTACAATTAAATCAATGTCTTGTTTTTTGCTTTCTTCAATAACGCCATCAAATGCTTTATGGAATTGAACCGATTCAGTTATGTTTATACCTTTAAAAAAATCACTGGTTTTTAACTCATCAAAGCGCTCATGTACTTTTTTCATAAATAATAGTGATGCAGGCGTGCTGTTGTCGTTTCCAGACATTGCATCAATAACGCCTTGAGGCATTTCTAACATGTGTAATAAAAAGATGTCAGCATTTGTTTTTTTTGCTATTTTAGCGGCAATTTTTGCAGCGCATTCAGCTTGTTTAGAAAAATCTATAGGAACTAGTATACGTTTCATGTAGGTAATATTTTAAAGTTATAATATAACGTAAAGATACAAAATTTAATATTTATTGCAATGATATTTGTTAATATAAAAGCTTTTATGTATGTTTGCACTCGAAATATCGGTTGATTGGAATTGTAGAGGACAGATAGTCCTCTTTTTTTATAGCATAAATGGAAGAAAATATAGTATTAGATTTAATTAAAGAAGCAATATCAAGTGATGAAACACTTTTTGTTGTAGATGTAAAATTTCTTAAGAATAATGTTGTAAAGATTGTTGTAGATGGAGATAACGGTATAAAACTAAGTGAATGTGTTCGAATTAGTAGGCATATTGAAAATAATTTAGATAGAGAAGAAAATGATTTCTCTTTAGAAGTTGGTTCGCCAAATATTGCCGATCCATTAAAAAATGTTAGGCAATATAAAAAGAATTTAGGTAGAATATTAAAAGTGAAAACTGAGTCTGATAAAATTGAGGGTACTTTAATTGCATTAAACTCAGATAGTATAGAATTAGAATGGAAAGTTAGAGAGCCTAAACCAATAGGTAAAGGTAAAGTAACTGTTACAAAAAATGCAATTATTGCATTTGAAGATATAAAACAAGCAAAAGTTAAAATTTTATTTTAAAATAAATTATATTATATGATGATGTTATCAAACAATACAAATAAAAGAAAATCATAAAATGGAGAATATAGCATTAATTGATTCGTTTTCTGAATTTAAGGATGATAAAAGAATAGACAGAGCTACTCTAATGGTTATATTAGAAGAAGTTTTTAGAGCTGCTTTAAAAAGAAAATATGGGTCGGATAGTAATTTTGATATAATTATTAATCCAGATAAAGGTGATTTAGAAATTTGGAGAAATAGAATTGTTGTTGAAAACGGAGAAGTTGAAGATTCGAATGCAGAGGTTTCATTAGATGATGCGCAAAAAATTGAACCTGATTTTGAAGTTGGTGAAGATTTGTCTGAAGAAGTTAAATTAATAGATTTAGGAAGACGTGCAATTTTGGCATTACGTCAAAACTTAATATCTAAAATTCACGAACACGATAATACAAATCTATTTAAACAGTTTAAAGAATTAGAAGGTGAATTGTTTTCAGCAGAAGTACATCATGTACGTCATAACGCTGTAATTTTATTAGATGATGAAGGTAATGAATTGATTTTACCAAAAAGTGAACAAATAAGATCAGATTATTTTAGAAAAGGAGATACTGTAAAAGGTATTATTAAATCAGTAGAATTACGAGGTAATAAACCGGTGATTATATTTTCACGTACTGCTCCAGAATTTTTAACTAAATTATTTGAGCAAGAAGTACCCGAAGTTTTTGAAGGCTTAATCACTATCGAAAGAGTAGCAAGAATACCAGGAGAAAAGGCAAAAGTAGCGGTTGATTCTTATGATGATAGAATAGATCCTGTTGGAGCTTGTGTTGGTATGAAAGGTTCGAGAATACATGGTATTGTTAGAGAATTAGGTAATGAAAATATTGATGTTATCAATTTTACAAAAAATGAAAATTTATTTGTAGCAAGAGCATTAAGTCCTGCAAAAGTTGTAAATATTGAATTTAAAGAAGTTATTGATGGTGAAAAACCAAGAGCAAATGTTTTCTTAAAACCAGAAGAAGTGTCAAAAGCAATTGGTAGAGGTGGAGTTAATATCCGTTTAGCAAGTATGTTAACAGGATACGAATTAGATGTTCAGCGAGAAGGTATTGATGATGAAGATGTTGAATTGACAGAATTTACAGATGAAATAGAAGATTGGGTAATTGTAGAACTAAAAAATGCAGGTTTTGATACAGCAAAAAGTGTGTTAGAACAAGATGTTGCCTTTTTAGTAAAAAGAACTGATTTAGAAGAAGAAACTATTGTAGAATTACAAAGGATTTTGAAAGCAGAGTTTGAATAAATTATAATGCAATAGTTGATTTAAATAAATAAAATAATAAGAAGCAAAAAGCTTTTTATATAGAATAGAAGTAATATTAAATAAAGTTTATGGCTAGAGAAAAAAGGCTAAATAAAGTTTTACGTGAATTGAATATATCTCTTGATAGAGTTGTAGAATTTCTTGCGTCTAAAGATATCAATATCGAAGCAAGACCAACAACCAAAATATCATCAGAGGTCTATGATATTCTTTCTAATGAATTCCAATCTGATAAATCTCGTAAGTTAAACTCTAAAGAAGTTAGAGAAGAAAAACTTAAAGAGAAAGAAGAAATTCGTAAAAAAATAGAGCAAGAACAAGAGCTTAAAAGAAAAATTGCAGAAGAGGAAGCTAAAAAGAAAGAAATTTTTAAAACAAAGTCTGAGCAAATTTCTGGCATTAAGCAAGTAGGGAAATTAGACCTTTCATCTAAGCCAAAGACTGCTTCGGTAGAAAAAACCGAAGCGCCTAAAAAAGTTGAAGCACCAAAACCATTAGAAGTTAAAAAAACTGAAAAAATAGAAGTTTCTGCTCCGAAATTGCCAGGTATAAAAAAGGTTGGAAATTTAGATGTTACCACGACTCCTAAAAAAGAAAAAAGCAAGCCTGTTGTAAAAAAAGAAAAGAATGTCGTTGTAGAAAAGAAAGCTTTTGTAGAAAAAAAGACTGTTGAAGTAAAAAAAGAACCAGTTACAGAAAAAGAAACAAAAGAAGTTGAAAAAACAGAAGCTGTTGCTGTAGAACCAGAAAAAATAAAAACACAGTATAAAAAACTTAAAGGCTTTAAAACTGTAGGTGAAAAAATTGATTTATCTAAATTTGCAAAGCCTAAAAAGAAAAAAGTTGACGATAAAAGTAAATCAACTAGTACGATACCAGCGAATAAACGTAACAAGCGTAAACGTATTAACAAACCAGGATCAGCAGGTGGACGATTTAATAAACCAGCACAAAGAGGTAAATTTAATAAAGCTAGAAAACCTGTTGTAAAGGCAGAACCTACAGAAGAAGAAATTAAAAATCAAGTACGTGAAACTTTAGAACGTTTACAAGGTAAAAGTAAAAAAGGAAAAGGTGCTCGATATAGAAAAGATAAAAGAGATTTACACAGACAAAAAACAGAAGATCAGCAACAAGCTTCTGAAACTAAAATATTAAAAGTTACTGAATTTGTTACTGTTGGCGAGGTTGCAACAATGATGGAAGTATCTGCTACTCAAATAATATCTACATGTATGTCTTTAGGTATGATGGTAACGATGAATCAGCGTTTAGATGCTGAAACATTAACTATTGTAGCTGATGAATTTGATTATACAGTTGAGTTTGTTAGTGCAGAGGTAGAAGAATCTATTGATGTAGAAATTGATGCTCCAGAAGACATGGAAACTCGTGCTCCTATCGTAACGGTAATGGGTCATGTTGATCATGGTAAAACATCTTTGTTAGATTATATACGTAAAGAAAATGTTATTGCAGGTGAAGCAGGTGGAATTACACAACATATTGGTGCATATTCAGTTGAGTTGAAAAACAAAAATAGAATAACATTTTTAGATACACCAGGTCACGAAGCCTTTACAGCAATGCGTGCTCGTGGTGCACAAATTACTGATGTAGTTGTAATTGTAATTGCAGCAGATGATTCTATAATGCCACAAACTAAAGAAGCAATTAGTCATGCGCAAGCCGCAGGCGTACCAATGATTTTTGCTATAAATAAAATTGATAAACCAGGAGCTAACCCAGATAAAGTAAAAGAGGAACTTTCTCAATTAAATATTTTAGTTGAAGATTGGGGTGGAAATGTGCAATCTCACGATATTTCAGCAAAATTAGGTACAGGAGTTGACGATTTATTAGAAAAAATTGTTTTAGAAACAGAAATGTTAGACTTAAAAGCAAACCCTAATAAAAGAGCAATTGGTACTGTTGTTGAAGCACAATTAGATAAAGGTAGGGGTTATGTTACTACTGTTTTAGTGCAAGAAGGTACATTAAATATAGGTGACTACGTTTTAGCAGGTACACATAGTGGTAAAGTTAAAGCAATGACAGATGAAAGAGGTAAAAGAGTTAAACAAGCAGGACCTTCAACACCAGTATCTATATTAGGTTTAGATGGTGCGCCACAAGCGGGTGATAAGTTTAATGTATTTATAGATGAGCGTGAAGCAAAAACCATTGCAAGTAAACGTGAACAATTACAGCGCGAACAATCTGTTAGAACAACGAAACACATTACGTTAGACGAGATAGGAAGACGTATTGCTTTAGGCGACTTTAAGGAGCTTAATATTATTATAAAAGGAGATGTTGATGGATCGGTTGAAGCATTGACTGATTCGTTACAGAAATTATCTACCGATGAAATTAACGTTAAAATTATCCATAAAGGTGTAGGAGCAATAACAGAATCAGATGTGTTATTGGCTTCGGCTTCAGATGCAATTATTATTGGATTTAATGTTAGACCACAAGGTAAAGCAAGTGCTTTAGCTCAAGAACAAGAAATTGACATTAGAACATATTCTATTATTTATCAAGTTATAGATGAAATAAAAGACGCAATGGAAGGCATGTTATCGCCAGATATTGTTGAAGAAATTACTGGTACAGCCGAAATTAGAATGACATATAAAATTTCTAAAATTGGTACTATTGCAGGATGTATGGTGTTAACAGGTAAAGTGTTTAGAAATTCTAAAATTAGATTAATACGTGATAATATTGTTGTTTACACTGGTGAATTGGCTTCTTTAAAACGAATTAAAGATGATGCTAAAGAGGTAGCTAAAGGTTACGAATGTGGTATGCAAATTAAAAATTACAACGACATTAAAGAATTAGATATCGTTGAAGCATATCAAGAAGTAGAAGTTAAGAAAAAATTGAAATAAATATTTTAACATAATCAAATGCAAATAATAAAAAGCTTTCAAATTAATTTTGAAAGCTTTTTTATTGTTAAGTTTAAATTTTCAATAATACCCATTATGTAATTTTACCTGTAGAAAAGTCAAGAAGCAAAAGTCTTTTCCTAATCATAGAATACAGATTATTAAAGATATATATTATCTACATATTTATTTTGTGATTCTAAAACAGCTTTGAATCCTATTTGATGATTATTAGCGATTTGATTTGTTTCAATAGAAAAAGTATCTATTTTTAAATTATGACCATATATTTTTTTTAAAGTAAATAGTGCTGTTGATACTGTGCCTACAATATGTGTTGGTATGATGTTATTCATAAAAAAATCAATCTCAATTAAATATTCGTTTTCTTGTATTAGAATACCTGTTTCTTTTTTAATTTTTTTGAGTTGTTCTTTTGTTTCTCTTCTATGAAATATATAAATTATTTTTTTATCTGAATATTTGTTTTTCATTTTCTTTAGAATACTTATATAATATTCTAAAGAAAGAATTTTATCTGTAACTAAAGCAGTTCCTATGATGTACACAATTTCATCTATCTTTTTAGAGGCTTCTTTGTTATTAGAAAGTGAGTTAAACCAATTAAAATTATTTAGTATAACTGTTTGACCTTCCCAATCTTTAATGTCAAAAAAAGTAAAAAAATTAGGAGCGACATGTACACCTCTAAATTTATGATTAAATATTTTATGCAACCATTCAATCAAATTATATTTAATACCATATTTGTCTTTGCCTTCAAAAAGAGACATTTTTTTTGAAATATCTTTATTCTTTTTATAGTAATCAGCTAATGTTAATGTTAACGTGCCATCATCTAAAAAATAATGCTTTTTAAATTTTAAATTAAATAAAAAGTGACTTGTTAAACTTCCTATAGGAGATAGAAAGTAGTTGTAATTTTCTTTTTTTAATTTTTTAATTAAACGAATCCATGAAAGACCATAATAAGATTTTCTAGAAATCCATTTGATGTCATCCCATTTTCCTGATTTTTTTAATAAAAACCTTATTACTTTTTTATCAGTATCACTAATATATAATAGTAGTTTTGTTTTCGTAATTGAAAAATGAGCACGAGCTTCAATAGCACTAATCATTTCTAAAGGTGAGTTTACCAAAAATAAGGATTTCATTTTTTATTAATTAAAAATTGATGTAGTCATTATCTATTTACGCTAATTTTTCCACGAAAATAGACTATTTTTACAAAAAAATAGAGTATTTGAAAACTAAAATATCTTTTTTTGTAATTAATCACACCGCTGTTGGAGGTGTTGAACGCGTAAATTCGAGATTAATTTCATTGTTTAAGAACAACGGTTTAAATGTTTATAGTGTCATTTCATTTGCCAATGAAAATGAGAGGAATAAAATTATTAATTTTGATATAGCACTTAAATTTAAGTCAATTAGAAAAAATAATTTGGTTAAAGACTTGTGTAATTATATTGAAAAAAATAGTATCACTCATTTAATTTTTCAAGGTGATAATATGAGTATTTCTAAGAATATTTTGAATGCTGTAGCACAAACTAAATGCAAGGCTTACTTGCATTATCATGGTTCGCCATATGCTTATTTAAAGAAACATTTATATTGGTCTGATATAAAAAACAAACCCTTAATTATTTTTAAAATTTTATTTTCTAAAATAGTTTATCCTTTTAAAAAGAATAAATTACTAAAGAATGTTTTAAATGCTGATAATGGTTTTGTAACTGTAAGTTTAGGTGTGCAAAAGGAACTTAATTTTTTATTTCAGACTAAATTTAAAAATATACATACTATACATAATCCTTTTTCATTTGACTTTAATAGTGATGAGTTTACTTTAAAAAGTAAAGAGAAAAGTATTGTCTTCATTTCTCGTTTGGAACGGAAACATAAAAATGCTTTTTTAAGTATTAAAGCTTGGAATTTACTCTTTAATGAATTTCCTGATTGGCAATTTAAAATTTTAGGAAATGGAAGTTTACTAACTATAATGAAAAAATATGTAGCGAGTAATAAAATAAAAAATGTACAATTTTTGGGAGAAGTTACCAATGTTGATGTGCATTTAGAAAAAAGTGCAATCTCTATTTTAACATCAGATTGTGAGGGTTTTGGAATGGGTTTGTTTGAATCTATTGCATATAAAAATGCTTTAGTTAGTACTAAAAGTGATGGAGGTGTGATTGATTTAATTGAAGATAATTACAATGGGTTTTTAGTTCCAAAAAATAATCATGTAGCTTTATCAAAAAAAATAAGAAAACTAATTTTAGATTCTAATTTAAGAAACAAAATGGGTAATAATAGTTATCAAAAATATTTAGAGTTTCAAAACGAAGATATATTTAGCCAATGGATTGAATTACTTAAAATTAAATAAAACTATTTTATCATTTTAAAGCTAAAAGGTTCGCCTTTAATAACCTGAGTTCGACCTAAAATAGTATCGTAATGTTTAGTATGACCTTATTTTTAAGATAAATTAGACGTGTAATTCATCTGACGCTAAGTTTAAAAATTTTTTGGTTGCAAAAAATGTGCTTAACCAAGTAATTAATATCCCTAAAGTAAAAATACCAATAAAAAGTATTGATAAATTTACTTTGTCTTTAATTAAATCTAAATTTGGGTATTTTTTATTTAAGTAAAACAACAAAACTACAAGGGCAAAAATTGCAAGAATAGCGCCAGCCATACCTAATTTTACACTTCGATACAAAAACGGTTTTCTAATAAAACGTTTTGTTGCGCCAACCATTTGCATGGTTTTTATAGTAAATCTTTTTGCATAAATAGACAAGCGTAAATAACCATTAATTAAAACAACGGCTATTAAACTTAATAAACCACTAAATACAAGCATCCAAAAACTAATTTTTTTAACGCTTTCGTTTAATAAGGATATTAATGACTTGTCGTAAGTAACTGCGTCAACAATTTTATTTTTAAGAATTATTTTTTCTATTTTCTGAATGCTATCAGACATAACATAATTTGCATTTAAATACAAATCAATACTATTCTGTAAAGGATTTTCGCCTAAAAATTCCATAAAATCTTCGCCAATATCTTTTTTATAAATTTCTAATGCGTCTGCTTTTGATACGTAAGCTATTTTTTTTGAAAACGCTTTGCTTTTTAAAGTATTCTGTAATTTATTAATACTTTTTTTAGATGAATTTTCTTTAATAAAAATATTAATTGCGTATTGTTCTTTAAAGTGATTTGAGATGTTTTTAGTGTGAAAAACAAGTAAAGCCAATAAACCTAACAAAAATAAAACTAAAGCAATGCTTATCACTACAGAAAAGTAAGACGAGCGTAAACGTCTTTTTTGATATTTTTCAAATGAGCCCATTGATTAGAATTAATTAATAAAAAAGCAAAGATACTAAATTGTTACGAATCATTTTTTAGAAAACCTCTTAACTATTCGTTAATTTCTTGACACAATTCAATTAAAACACCGTTGGTGCTTTTTGGATGTAAAAAAACAACTAATTTATTATCTGCTCCCTTTTTTGGCTGATCGTTTAAAACGATAAAACCTTCACTTTTTAAACGTTCAATTTCTGTATAAATATTTGCTACTGCAAAGGCAATATGATGTACGCCTTCACCTTTTTTTTCTATAAATTTAGCTATCGGACTGTCCTTTTTTGTAGCTTCTAAAAGTTCAATTTTATTAGGGCCAACCTGAAAAAAAGATGTTTTTACACCTTCGCTTAAAACCGCTTCTGTTTTGTAATGTTTTTTACCCAAAAGACTTGCAAAAAGTGCATTAGAATCATCTAAATTTTTGACAGCAATACCAATATGTTCAATTTTTTTCATGTTCTCACCTTTAAAAGTGTAAAAGTATGCATTTTTAATGATTTTTAGATGGTAAAAGTATGAGTTTGCCTTGATGATTTTGTCATCTTTTAGAAAGAAAAAATAATATTCAGTACATTTACAGAAATTAGCACTGTGAATAAAAAGATAAGCCTACCAATTAATCAATGGAAAGAAGACGATAGACCAAGAGAAAAAATGCTCTCTAAAGGTCGTGAATCATTATCTGATGCAGAATTAGTAGCTATTTTAATTGGTTCAGGCAACCGTCAAGAGTCTGCTGTTGATTTATCCAAACGTATTCTTGCATCGGTAAATAATAATTTAAACGAATTAGCAACCTTATCTATTTCAGATTTAATGAAATTCAAAGGAGTTGGAGAAGCAAAAGCAATCTCAATCATAACAGCAATAACTTTAGGAAGAAGAACACAATTAGAGAACGCTATGAGTAAACCGATAATTAAGAGTAGTAAATCTGTTTTTAATATCATGCAACCTATTATTGGAAACCTAGACCATGAAGAATTTTGGGTAATTTTTTTAAATAATGCGAATAAGATTATTCATAAGCGGCAAATAAGTAAAGGTGGTATTACTAGTACAATTGTTGATAGCCGAATTGTTTTTAAAAAAGCACTCGAAATTTCAGCAGTTGCTGTAATACTTTGTCACAATCATCCGTCAGGAAAAAAAACACCAAGTGTAGAAGATGAAAATTTGACGAAGAAACTATATAAAGCAGGAAAGACTTTAGACATACAAGTTTTGGATCATCTAATTATTGTACAAAATGATTATTTTAGTTTTGCCGATAGTAAAATGATGGGTTAGACCTTGTAATCTAAGTAATTATTTGTGTTTTAATAAGTAAAAGTGCTTTTTAGTTGAAAATAGTATGGTGTTACAGTCAAAAAAGTTTTACTTTTGATAAAATATGTAATAAAATAGGTGTTTGACTGTTGTTTTTAGAAATTATATGTAAGCTCTTTATAAAAAATATTTTAAAGTTAGATGTCAATAATGTTTCTGAAACTATTACTTGTGTTGCGAGTAATATTTAATATAAAGTCATTTATAAATAAAATCAATAAAAAAATGCGCTGGAATAAAAAACAAGAACCAAATAAGCAAATAGTAACAAGCCTTTCTAATGCGTTAAATGTAGATTATGGTATTGCTAAATTATTGGTTTCAAGAAATATAGAAACTTATAAACAAGCAAAAACTTTTTTTAGACCAAGTTTAGATGATTTGCATGATCCTTTTTTAATGAAAGATATGAATTTGGCAGTTAGCCGAATTGAAAAAGCCATTACAAATAAAGAAATTATTATGGTTTTTGGTGATTATGATGTAGATGGAACAACAGCGGTTTCAGTTGTTGCTTCCTATTTAAAAAAAGATTATAAAAATGTAGTAACTTATATTCCAGATAGATATGAGGAAGGTTATGGTGTTTCATATAAAGGAATTGATTTTGCAAGCGATAATGATATTGGTTTAATAATCGCTTTAGATTGTGGTACAAAAGCCATAGAAAAAATAGATTATGCTACTAAAAAAGGAGTGGATTTTATCATTGCAGATCATCATAGACCAAGCAAAGAATTGCCAGAAGCCGTTGCTGTTTTAAACCCGAAACGTAAAGATTGCTCGTATCCGTATGATGAACTTTGTGGTTGCGGTGTTGGTTTTAAACTAATTCAAGCTTTAGGTGTAAATAAAGGGCAAAAAATTGAAGAATTCACTCCGTATTTAGATATGGTTGCAACAGCAATTGCCGCAGATATTGTGCCAGTAACGGGCGAAAATAGAACACTTGCTTATTTTGGAATGCAAGTTATAAATAAAAATCCGAGAGTTGGTATCAAAGCACTAATTGCAGAAGCTAACCGACCAATTATCAATATTACCGATGTTGTTTTTACTATTGCGCCAAGAATTAATGCTGCAGGAAGAATGAAATCGGGTATTCATGCGGTAAACCTTTTAATGGAAGATGATAAAAATAAGGCAAAAAAATTTGCTACAGAAATTGAAAAATACAATTTAGATAGAAAAAAATTGGATCAACAAATTACTGCCGAAGCATTGCGATTAATTGTAAAAAATGAAGAAGAAAATAATTTTACAAGTGTTGTTTATGATGAAAATTGGCATAAAGGTGTTATTGGTATTGTTGCTTCAAGATTAATAGAAACGTATTATAGACCTACTTTGGTCTTTACAAAAAGCGGCAATTATTTAGCGGCTTCTGCAAGGTCAGTAAAAGGGTTTGATGTTTATCATGCGCTGGAAGAATGCGCTGAGTTTATTGAGCAATTTGGCGGTCATAAATACGCAGCAGGTTTAACCTTAAAACCAGAAAATTATATTAAATTTAAAGCACAATTTGAGCAAGTTGTTAAAGATGCCATTCCGCCAGAATTGTTAGAGCCAGAAATTAGTATTGATGCAGAAATACCTTTGTCTAACATTACACCAAAATTTTATAGAATATTAAAACAATTCGGACCATTTGGACCAAAAAATATGAAACCTGTTTTTTTATCTACAGGTATGCGAGATAACGGCTATGGCAAAAAAGTTGGAGCAGAAGGCGATCATTTAAAAATAAATATAATTTCAGACGCTGATCAAAAAACCTACAATGCTATTGGCTTTAATTTGGGTAAAAAACAAGAGTTAATTAATAACGGAAAATCATTTGATATAGCTTATGTTATTGAAGAAAACACATGGCAGGGAAATACAAGTATTCAATTAAATATAAAGGATATTAGAGCGTAGACAAGGAATAAGGATAGTTTGGTATATAATTTACTTTCTGCCAAAATCAGCAGGAATCTCTCCCCAAGCCTTGGTTTCCCATTTTAAAATATAGCTGTTACTAATCATTTCTGGGTTTTTTTCTAGCCAAATAATGGCTCTATCTACCAAGTCAAAAATTTCTTTATTTTTTGTCGATTTTTTGATGGTAGTTTTTATTTTTTTCTTCCAAACCCAACCAATTGCAGTGCGGCTATCGCAATAAACAGGTATGTTTAGTTTGTTTTTTTTTAGCCAAGCCAAGCCATGAACCAAGCCTAAAAACTCCATTAAATTATTGCTTCCATCTTTAAAAGGACCTTGTTTAAATAAAAATGTTTTCGTGTCTGTATAAACGCCTTGATATTCTGCATTGCCTTTATTGTCACAAGCTCCATCAGTAGCAATGCTGTTTTGTATTGGCTTGCCTATTTTTATTAATTCTTCTTTTGTTAGTGTTGTTTCAAAAACGTCCTTACCTATGTAATTATTCCAGTCGCTGTTTAAAGCTTTTTCGGCAAGTTCTTTGGTTTTAAACGCTTTGTGTTTTGCGCCAACGAAACCTTCAATCTGTTTTTTACAAGCATTCCAAGAAGTGTAAATACCTTTCTTTTTACCTTGCCAAACCACATAATATTTTTTCTTTTTCGTCATACTAAATTCAAAAAAATTAGATTTCTCTATTCTCTATTCTCTATTCTCTATTCTCTATTCTCTATTCTCTATTCTCTATTCTCTATTCTCTATTCTCTATTCTCTATTCTCTATGACTACTTTTTCAATAATCTTTGGAAAGTTTGCCATTTCTAAAAGCGCAATTTTTTTAGCCACATCATTTTCATTATCTAATGGCGTTAATTTTACTTTTTCTTGAAAAATAATTGCGCCTTCATCATAATTTTCATTAACAAAATGAATGGTAATACCTGTTTCTTTTTCGTTGTTTTTAACAATAGCTTTATGAATGTGCATTCCGTACATGCCTTTTCCTCCATAATTTGGTAGTAAAGCAGGATGTATATTAATAATTTTATTAGGAAATGCATCTATAATGTTTTGAGGTACTTTCCATAAAAAACCGGCAAGAATAATATAATCAGCTTCGGTTTTTAATAAATTAACAATAGTGTCCGAATCATATAAGTCAGTTTTATTGAAAACTAATGTTTTAACATTCAACTTGTTGCATCTATTTAATACTTTGGCATTTTTATTGTTAGTGAGTACTTGAACAACCTTAATGTTTTTATTATTTTGAAAGTAGTTGATTATGTTTTCAACATTGGTTCCAGAACCAGAAGCAAATAATACCAATCGTTTCATTAAAAGAATATTTAAATTTGTTACAAAAAAAAGAATTATTATTAACTTATGTTAACTTAAATGAATTTTTATTAATTTAGTAGCATAAAAATTGGTGCATAATTGTAGATTAAAATTAATTGTTTACATTTGCGCCGTAATCAAAATTAAAAATTAAAAATTATGTCAGACATTACATCAAAAGTAAAGGCAATCATCGTTGATAAATTAGGCGTTGATGAAAACGAAGTAACTTTAGAAGCTAACTTTACTAACGATTTAGGAGCAGATTCATTAGATACTGTTGAATTAATAATGGAATTCGAAAAAGAATTTGATATCCAAATTCCAGACGATCAAGCAGAAAACATCGCTACAGTAGGTCAAGCAATTACTTACATTGAAGGTGCTAAATAGTATAATTTTACTATTTTAAAAAAAATACGAGAGTTACTTATACAGTAGTTCTCGTTTTTTTTTTATCTTTATCCAAAATTAAATAATACAATAAATGAAACTAAGACGTGTAGTAGTAACTGGTTTAGGAGCATTAACTCCGATAGGAAATAATATTGAAACGTATTGGAAATCATTAATCAATGGTGTTAGTGGAGCAGCTCCAATAACAAATTTTGACGCTTCAAAATTTAAAACAAAATTTGCTTGTGAACTTAAAAACTTTGAAGTCACAGATTTTTTGAATCGAAAAGAAGCAAGAAAAATGGACAAGTTTACACAATATGCTATGGTTGCTGCTGATGAAGCTGTTTTAGATTCAAAATTAGATTTAGATAAAGTAGATTTGTCAAGAGTTGGTGTTATTTGGGGAGCAGGAATTGGTGGTTTAGAAACTTTTCAAAACGAAGTTTTAGGCTACGCAAAAGGCGATGGAACACCAAGATTTAATCCTTTCTTTATTCCTAAAATGATTGCAGATATTGCGCCAGGACAAATATCAATAAAATACGGATTTAGAGGTCCTAATTTCGCAACTGTTTCGGCTTGTGCTTCATCATCAAACGCAATGATTGACGCTTTAAATTACATACGTTTAGGTCATGCAGATGTTTTTGTAACTGGTGGTTCTGAAGCAACAGTAACTATTGCTGGTATTGGTGGTTTTAACGCAATGCATGCACTATCAACAAGAAATGATGATCCAAAAACAGCATCAAGACCTTTTGATAAAGATAGAGATGGTTTTGTATCTGGAGAAGGAGCTGGTGCTTTAATTTTAGAAGAATACGAACATGCAATTGCTCGTGGAGCAAATATATATGCCGAATTAATTGGTGGTGGTTTATCAGCAGATGCACATCATATAACAGCACCACATCCAGAAGGATTAGGAGCAACAGCAGTTATGGAAAATTGCCTTAGAGATGCTGGTATTAAAAAAGAAGAAGTCGACGCAATCAATATGCACGGAACATCAACAGGTTTAGGTGATATTGCAGAATCAAAAGCAATTACAAAAGTATTTGGCGATCACGCATATACAATTAATATTAATTCTACAAAATCAATGACAGGCCATTTGCTTGGTGCAGCAGGAGCAATTGAAGCTATTTCTTCAATACTTACTATTAAACATGGTATAGTACCGCCAACAATAAATCATTTTACCGATGACGAAAATATAGACCCTAAATTAAATTTTACATTTAATAAAGCACAAAAAAGAGATGTCAATATTGCCATGAGTAATACTTTTGGTTTTGGAGGTCATAATGCATGTGTTCTTTTTAAAAAGTTTGTAAATTAATAATTGATGTTTTCTTTTTTAAAAAAAATAAACAAAAAAATACATTTAGAAAATAACGATTTTTTAATTTATTTAAAACCAATACTTGGCTACAAACCAAAAAATATTTTTTATTATAGAAAAGCATTTACGCATAGTTCGTATAAGAAAGTTATTGACGGTAAAACATATAATTACGAGCGCTTAGAGTTTTTAGGTGATGCTATTATAGATACTGTTGTGTCTGCTTTTTTGTATAAAATAGCTCCTTCAGAAAATGAAGGTTATTTGACTAAGATGCGTGCTAAAATTGTAAGTAGAGCTAATTTGAATAAATTAGGTAAAGATTTAAAATTAGCTGATTTTGTAAATAGTACTGTTAAGAAAAGTAAATTTGGCGATAATATTTATGGTAATATTTATGAAGCTTTAGTTGGTGCAGTTTTTTTAGATAAAGGTTATAAAATTTGTGAAGATTTTGTAAATAACACCTTAATTACTCCTTATATTGATATTGAAAAATTAGAAGGTAAAATTACAAGCTATAAAAGTGTTATTATTGAATGGTGTCAAAAAATAAAAAGTGATATTGTTTTTAATGAAGTGAAAGATTTGTCTAAAGAAAAAGTACAACATTTTACAGTACAATTAAAAATTAACAATAAAATTATTTCTAAAGGTAGAGCAACTTCTAAAAAGAGAGCTGAAGAAATTGCTGCTAAACGTGCTTATTATACGTTTCAGTCTAAAATAGAAAAGGCTAATCAGAAAAGTAATTAGGTTTTTTTTAATGAGATTGCTATTGTAGTACCTTTGTTGATTGTAGATTGTTTAACGTATATTCTGCCCTTGTGATAATCTTCTATAATTCTTTTTGCAAGAGATAAACCTAAACCCCAACCGCGTTTTTTAGTGGTAAAACCAGTTTCAAATATTTTTTTAAATTGATGTTTTGGTATTCCTTTTCCAGAATCGGTAAAAAGAATTTTAATAAAATCGGTATCCGATTTTATTTTTACGTCTAATTTGCCTTTTCCTTGCATTGCATCAATAGCATTTTTAATTAAATTTTCGATAACCCAAGAAAAAAGCTGTGTATTTGCTTGAATAAATAAATGATCATTATCTGTGTTAAAGCTAAAATTTATCTGTTTTGAACTTCGTGATTTTAAATATTCGTACGATTTTTTAGATTCATCAACAATATTAATTTTCTTTAAATTAGGTATAGAGCCAATTTTAGAAAACCGATCGGCTATTGTATTTAATCTTTTTACATCTTTTTCTATTTCAATAATTGTATTTTTATCTACATTGTCCATTCTTAATATCTCTATCCATCCTAATAAAGATGATAATGGCGTACCAATTTGATGTGCTGTTTCTTTTGCCATACCTGCCCAAAGTTTATTTTGTTCTGCGGCACGAGTAGATTTGATTACCAAATAAATAACACTTGCAAATAAGGTTAATATTAATAATAAGGCTAATGGATAATATTTTAGTTTGGTTAATAAATCAGAATCTTTATAATAAAAAGTTTGTTTAACTATTTTTGTACCGTTGTTATAGCTTCCGTCAATTGGTTTATTATTTTGTTTCATTATTGCCAATTGCTCTTCTAAATAGATGCTGTCATTCTCTTTTAATGAGTCTAAATTTTTACTTGATAGTACGCCATCATTAATAAAAATCATTGGAATTGTATTGTTACTATTCATTACTTCTAATAAAAAATTAACATTTTCATTGCTAAACGGATTTTTGGTCATTTCTTTTTGTGCAGCAACTATAATTTTCATTTTAGTTCGTTCTTCGGCTTTAAATTTTTGAAAAAAATCATAGGTATTCCACAGAATGCCACTTACAATAACAAAAGATATGCTAATTAAAATAATGCGAATTAACTTACTGCTTTTTGAAAAATTCATACGTTTGCTTTACTATTTTATAAAAAAATAATGATTCAGACTAAAAATATTACCCGATTCAAATATATACTAAATTTTAAACGTAAAAAAATAGGATAAGTTATATAGTATTTATTAAATTTGCAAAACTAAATTGCCAAAGTGGCGGAACTGGTAGACGCGCTGGATTCAAAATCCAGTTCTTTCGAGAGTGTGGGTTCGATTCCCACCTTTGGTACTTCTAAAAAATGTTTTTTAAGTTTAATTACTTTTCGAATTGAAAAACTTATTTTACAAATAACTACATGTACTAACTTACTATTTTATACTAAAATAGTAAGTTTCTTTTTTTTTTAATATCTTGCAATAAATATTATATATATATGTTATTTACATACCCAATCTTAGCAGGTACACTTGCCGCTATGCTACACGTAATTTCTGGACCAGACCATTTAGCAGCTGTTACGCCATTAGCGATTGAAATTAAACGTAAAGCTTGGAAAATTGGTTTATCATGGGGTTTTGGGCATGTTGTAGGTATGTTATTAATAGGTGTATTGTTGCTTATTTTTAAGGATTATATTCCTGTAGATAGTATTTCCAAATATTCAGAACAAATCGTTGCTTTTGTTTTAATTGGTGTTGGGTTTTGGGCTTTTTATCGAATTTTCAATGAGGGAAAAAGTCATAGGCATCCACATATTCATTCTGATAACGAGCCTTTTATACATATTCATAAACACAATCACGATAAAAAGCATAGCGAGCATTCTCATGCAAAAGTAATTAAGCAAAACTTAATTTCTTCTTTTGGAATTGGCTTTATTCATGGCTTAGCAGGTGTTGCGCATTTTTTGTTATTGTTACCAGCTTTGAGTTTTTCTTCCAAAATAGATGGAACACAATATGTAGTTGGTTTTGCCATTGGTACCATTTTGGCTATGTCTACTTACGCTTTAATAGTGGGAAAATTAACTTCAATTTCTAAGCAACAGCATAATGATAATTTCTTTAAAGGAATTCGTTTTGCAGGAGGCTTATTTGCGATAATTATTGGTTTTTACTGGCTTTATTTGAGTTTTATTTAGATCTTTATAACTCTAATATATTTTTAATATCACAAATCACAATACGATGATTGCCAGTATCTGCAATAAATAAGGTGTCTTTAACGGTATAAATTGAAAAAGGCCAATAAATTGCACTTTTTGTACCTAATAAATTGCCTTTAAAATCGCTACTTGTATTAAAATTTTCTCGACCGATTAAAAAGTCGGCGTTTTCGTTATTTTTTGTAGGTATTTTATGAAAACCCAATAATCTGCTATTTCCAGTATCGTTAACTAAGATTCCATCGTTATAAAAACAAGCATCATATGTCCAATTTAGCGTATTGCTTTCTGGTGACAAACGAAACTGATTTTGCCCTGCATTATCAAAATTTTCTTGTCCTATTATTATATCTGCTTGTTTAGTAAACGCATCGTTTTTATCATTCCAAATTAAAATTCTGTAGAATTGTGTATCGGCAATGGCTAAATTTCCTTTTTCATTAATTTTAATGGAATAAGGCCAAATTGGGTCGTTATTCTCATAATCTCTTGATGTGAAAGTTGATTTTCCGATGACTTTATCCGCTTTAGCAAAATTTTCTGTTGGAATTTCATTAAAAAACAATACACGTCTATTACCAGTATCTGCAATCCAAAGGGATTTTCCGTCTGAAAAAACACCGTAAGGCCAATTTAATGTTTGTGAAGTTGGATCATTTCCAATCGCTCCATTTGGTAAATTTTCATTGAAATTTGGTTGCCCTAAAACAACATCTGCAGGTTGTGCATTTTTTGTTGGAATGGTGTGCCAAATCAAAACACGATGATTCCAAGCATCAGCAACAACCAATTTTTTGCCATCACTCCAAATTCCTGAAGGATATAAAAGGGTACTTTCATTGGTTTCACCACCAGCATTTCTGCTAATTTCGTCTATTTCGCCTTGTCCTAAAATGATGTCTGGTTCTTGAAATTCGGTTGTTGGTATTTTATGCCAAATAAACACTCGGTTTCTTGCAGTATCTGAAACAAACAACATATTATTTGCTACAAAAATACCACGTGGTGCTAAAAACGGATGGTCTTTCGAGCCTTTGAATAATCTGGCATTTTTTACTTTATTTCCTAATGTTTTGAAATTCATTTATTTGTTTTTCTTCCAGTAAATTTATTGTTTTTCTCCCTCAGATATCGCTGATTTTCGCAGATTTTTCATTTATCACTTTTCATTTTAAACCCCTAACAAATTCTCGGTAATTGTTCGCCAGGCAACATACTCACAACACGTTTTCCGCCAATAGCACTTTCCATTATTACTTGTTTTGGATGTTCTGCAACGACTTCGCCTATGATTTTTGCGTTGGTTCCGTTTTCGTCTTTTTGTAATTCTTTTAAGAAATCGTCTGCTATTTTAGCATCTACAAAACTTAAAAATAAGCCTTCGTTTGCAACATATAATGGATCTAAACCTAAGAGTTCACAGGCAGCATAAACTTGAGCATCAATCGGTAAATCGTTTTGTTTTAATTCGATACCAATAGAAGATGATAAGGCTAATTCTTTTAAAACGGTTGCTACGCCACCACGAGTTGGATCGGTTAAAAAGTGAATATCATTCCCAAATTTTTCGATTAAATCGATAATAGTATGATTTAGATTTGCGGTATCACTTAATATTTCGGATTCAAAATCTAAACCTTCTCTAACAGACATAATTGCCATTCCGTGAGAAGCAATATTACCAGAAACGATAATTTTATCGCCTACTTTAATATTTTTTGCACTAATATTTGCTTTGGGATGAATGTTACCAATACCTGTTGTATTGATAAATATTTTATCGCCTTTTCCTTTTTCAACTACTTTGGTATCGCCTGTAACGACCATAACTCCTGCTTTTTCGCAAGCGAATTTAATAGAAGTCAATATTGCCCAAAATTCTTTCATTGTTAAGCCTTCTTCTATAATAAAACTAAGCGATAAGTATTTAGGAACTGCGCCACACATTGCAATGTCATTTACAGTTCCGTTTACGGCTAATTCGCCAATATTTCCACCAGGAAAAAAGATAGGAGAAACTAAAAAGCTATCGGTAGAAAAGGCTAATTTACCGTTCATTTCGATAAATGCTCCATCGTGTCTTTCATCTAAAATATCGTTGCTTAACAGGTCAAAAACACCAGTGTCTAACAGTTTATTGGTTAGAACTCCACCAGAACCGTGACCTAATGTAATGACATCAAAATCTAATTTTGGCATCGGACAACTCATCTGCATTTTTACAAATTTTTTCTTACTCATTTTCTTCTTTATAATTGATAGATTCCCATTTTCTTTTGCGATAAATCGCGCGTCTGCTACTGTATAAATTGCTTACATTTTCGGCAGTTTCATCGTATATTTTATGTACAAAACAATGTCTTTTATGCTTATAATTTAAATTATCATCATAAAAATTCTGTTTCATTTTCTCTAATTCTTCAGAGCGATACTGCTCCAAAGGTTTATTCATTTCATCTTTTCTACGTTGAAATTGTTTTGCTTTTAATAGTTTGTCAAAATAAGATAATTTTAGAATACTTTGGGCTTGTTCTTCGA
>JALSLZ010000036.1 GCA_026988075.1 Flavobacteriaceae bacterium | reverse complement strand
GCGTTAGGTAAAGTGTATACATTTGGACCAACATTTAGAGCCGAAAACTCAAATACAACACGTCATTTAGCCGAATTTTGGATGATTGAGCCTGAAGTTGCTTTTAATGATTTGGCAGATAATATGGATTTGGCAGAAGACTTTATTCAAGAAATTTTAAAATATGTTTTAGAAAATTGCAAAGACGATTTAGCATTTTTAGACGCAAGGTTAACCAAAGAAGAAAGCGCAAAACCAATGGCACAACGTAGTGATATGCCATTACTTGAAAAATTAAAATTTGTAACCGAAAACAACTTTAAACGAGTTAGTTATACCGAAGCAATTGATATTTTAAGAAATTGCAAACCTAATAAAAAGAAAAAATTTCAATACCTAATTAAAGATTGGGGCGCAGATTTACAATCAGAACACGAGCGTTTTTTAGTAGAAAAACATTTTAAATGCCCCGTAATTTTATTTGATTATCCAGCAAATATTAAAGCCTTTTACATGCGTATGAATGATGATGGAAAAACAGTAAGAGCAATGGATGTTTTATTTCCTGGAATTGGCGAAATTGTTGGTGGTTCGCAAAGAGAAGAACGTTTAGATGTACTTAAAGAAAAGATGAAAGCTTTAGATATTGACGAAAAAGAAATGTGGTGGTATTTAGATACCCGAAAATTTGGCACTGCAGTACATAGTGGCTTTGGCTTAGGTTTTGAACGATTGGTCTTATTTGTTACTGGTATGAGTAATATTCGTGATGTTATTCCTTTTCCAAGAACACCCCAAAATGCTGATTTTTAATCTTTTTAACAAAACAAATTATATTTTTGAATAGCATATTGGTAATAGCAATAAAAAATTGTATTTTTGATAAATAGTCTAATGCCATAAAAAACATGCTAAAACAAAATTTAAATTTTAAATTATCTCAAAAATTATCTCCTCAACAAATACAGCTGATGAAGTTAATTCAATTGCCTACACAAGCTTTTGAACAAAAATTAGCACAAGAAATTGATGAAAATCCAGCTTTAGAAAGCGGAAAAGAAGAAAAAGCTGAAGATGAGTTTGACAATAACGACGACTATGAAAATGACGCTGAAAACGATGTAAATATTGATGAGTATATTAACGATGATGAAATACCTACATATCGTACAAAATCAAATAATTACAGTGCTGATGATGATGATAAAACGATACCATATGCTGCAGGAAAATCATTTCACCAACATTTAAAATCACAATTAAACACTTTTAGATTAAACGAAAAAGATCGTCAAATAGCTGAATTTTTAGTAGGAAGTATTGATGATAGCGGCTATATGCGTAGAGAAATTATTGATATTGTTGATGATTTAGCTTTTACCGATAATGTTTATACCGATGAGAAGGAAGTAGAAAGAGTACTGCTTAGAATTCAAGATTTAGATCCATCTGGAGTTGCAGCAAGAGATTTAAAAGAATGTCTAATTATTCAATTAAAAAGAAAAAAAGAAAAACCAGCACGAATTTTAGCCATTAAAATATTAGAACAATCATTTGATAGTTTTGCAAAAAAACATTTTAAAAAACTAATCAAAAAATTTGATATTACAGAAGACGAGTTAAAAGATGCTATTTATCAAATTTCAAGATTAAACCCTAAACCTGGAGGCGTTTTTGTTGGCAATACCAAAATAGTTGAGCAAATAGTACCCGATTTTAGCATTCGTATTGTTGAAGATCAGCTTGAATTGACTTTAAATTCAAGAAACGCACCACAGTTACACGTATCGCCACAGTATAACAACATGTTAAAAGGATATTCTGAAACTAAGAAAAAAACCAAACAACAAAAAGATACTGTTTTATTTATTAAACAGAAATTAGATTCTGCAAAATGGTTTATTGAAGCAATTAAACAAAGGCAACAAACCTTAATGCTAACAATGTCATCGATTATGCATCATCAAGAAGCGTATTTTTTAACTGGCGACGAGCGCAAGTTAAAACCAATGATATTAAAGGACATTGCTGATAAAATAAACATGGATGTCTCTACAATTTCTCGTGTAGCAAATAGTAAATATGTCGATACACCTTACGGAACAAAATTGATTAAATTTTTCTTTTCAGAATCTATGAAAAATTCTGACGGAGAAGATGTTTCTACCAAAGAAATTAAAAAAATATTAGAAACAATTATTACTAACGAAAGTAAGAAAAAACCATATACCGATCAAAAATTAGCCGAAATGCTTAAAGAAAAAGGATACTTAATAGCAAGACGAACTGTAGCTAAATATAGAGAACAACTAAATTTACCTGTAGCAAGGTTACGTAAAGAAATGTAATTTGAAATTTGAGAAAATAATATCTTACACATTACATCCTGTACTGTTTTCTACAATAAGCACACTGTTTTATTTTATACTAACACCAAAATATTTACCCAAAAATTTTGAATACAAAGTGTTAACGGTTGTGTTTATTAGTACTTATATAATACCAATATTATTTTTGTTTATCTTAAAAAAACGAAATAGAATTGAAGATTTTCACTTAAAAACTATTAAAGAACGGAAATTACCCATATTTTTCTTTGCCGCCATTACTTCATTATTAGCTTTTCGATTATTAGAAATAAAAATAATGAATTTATTATCCTTGTCGTTTTTTGGCGCTTCATTAGCTTTATTTTTAGTTTTTGTATTATTCCACTTCAAAGTAAAAACAAGCTTACACACATTAGCTATTGGTGGTTTAACAGGCTTTGTAATTTTAATTAGTTATCATTTTAAAATTCAGATACTAATCATAATTTCTACACTTTTTATAGTATTCGGCTTAATAGCCTATTCTCGTTTAAAACTAAAGGCTCACAGTAATTTAGAGATTTATTTGGGTTTTATTTTAGGTGTAACCACACAGTTTATTGTATATTATTTAATACCAATTACACTAAAATTACTACAAAATATACCAAATTAACCCAAACTTTAAACTTTTTGTGTTTAATGTTTCCTCATCATTAAATTGAACATTCTCAAACAAATTGGTAAGACCATAATAAAAATAACCATTCCAAGTACCATGACCAATAGATGCAGTTACTCCATACTGCAATTTTTTAAAATCATTAAAATTACCGTATTTTTTAGTTTCAGTTATATTAAGATTAAATTGAGATTTGTGATAAACAACGTAAGACAGTTTCCAACCAAAGTAGAATCTAAAAAATTTATTTGTATCGTAAGTTGATTTTCTAAATCTAAATTCAAAAGGCAAATCTATAGTATGATATATCAATTTATTAGAGCTATAATCATCAATATCTTCAAAATCACTAAAATACGTTTGATTATCAATTTCAACAATTTTCATATTATGAAAATACGTATTATAACTATAACCTAAACCCATTGCCAAACCATAATTTCTATTTTTATCAAAAGGTAAATCTCTAATATAACCTATAAACATAGCATTTGAAAAACCTCTTAATTTGATGCTTTTTGGTGTATTTCTTAATAAATTATAAGTAACACCAGCAAAAAATTGATCTTCTAAATAGGTGTATTTGGGCAAGTTTAATGAATCTTTTTTACTTTGAGCTTGAGTAAAAAATGAGAATAGAATAAAAATATACAATACTTGCTTCATCAATAGTGTAAAAAAAGGCAATCAAAATTAAATGATTGCCTTAAAATTATTAGTTAGAATAAAAATTTATTTTCTATCAACTTGAGTTGCAGAATAATTAATTTTTAATGCATTAATATCTCTTAATTTTTCTTTAATATCATAAATAGTACCTACTTCACTATCAACATCTGCTTTAATTGAAGTTATTAATCTATTTACTTCATTTTGAGAAACTGATTCTCTTTTATCTAAAATAAAATTCTTAATATCTTTAACCGTTGATATTTTATCATTTAACTGTATTCTATCGCCTTTAACACCATCTTTCAATGATTTACCAACGTAAATAAAACTTACTAAATTCTTTTGTTTTAGTTTTTTTACCTCAGTAGCTTCTGGCAATACAGGTGGTTTGATTTTTAAATCAGTTTCACGCATTGTTGTAGTAACCATGAAGAAGAATAAAAGCATAAATACAATATCTGGTAACGATGCTGTATTTACAGCAGGCATATCTTTTTTCTTTTTATTAAATTTAGACATAATATTCTTATTTTACTGGTTCTTGTTCAGATAATATCATAGGATACATCTCCTTAATAGTCTTGATTTTTTCTTTAAGTGATTCTTTTTTAGATTTAGAAATATCACTTTCTTCAGAGGCTTCTTTCAATTTTTTAAAAGAAACGCCATATTTAGCTTCCGAAGCTTTATCTCTAAGTTCATTATAAGCAGCAACCAATTCATTCTGCACTGCAATATACTTTCCGTAATCAGTACCTCTTGCACTACCTAAAGAAATAATAGCTTTATTAGGATGGTCAGACGATGTTGGGTCTTTTTTTCCTTTACAATAATCACAAGGGTTACCATCTTTACCATTACCACCACCATTATCTAAAAACTTAATTGCTTCATCTTTAATTTGGTCAACAGTCATGTAAGTATCACCTTCAACTAAAATTTCGCCAGTACGGTTTAACATTACAATAAAAACATTTTTCTCTTTTAAAACTGGAGGATCAATGTTTTCAGGTTGTCTTTCTGGTAACTTACGAGAAATACCAGTATCTGAATTCATCGTAGTAGTTACTAAGAAAAATATTAGTAATAAAAAGGCAATGTCTGCCATTGAACCTGCATTAATTTCTGGTATATCTCTTTTTGCCATGCTTAAATTATTTTATTAGTGATTTAACTGAATCTACAATAAATCCTCCAAAAGCAATTACACCAAGTATTGCACTGAAAATAATACCTGTACTTACTTTTTTAGACAAATCACTTCCTGCTTTAATTACCTTATCACTTGTTACTACTTCGCCATCGCCTGCTAAAGCATAAGCAACAAAATAAAGAGCTACAAATATACCTAAACCAATAAGCGATTTTTTAAGTTTAGCTGGATGCTTAACAATGTCTAATACTACAAACACAATTATAATTATTGCAGTTAAATACAAAAGTATATTTGTAAAGCTGATAAAGCCAGCTACTGCACTATTTAAAGCTTCTACATCTCCTTCGACACCATCACCATTAGTTGAAACCTGTACAAAGAAATATACAGCAATAACAGCAATAACGAAAGAAACAGCTTTTAAAATTTTTGAAACTTTCATCTGTCTTTTATTTTTTATATTTAACTAATAAATCTACTAATGAAATAGAAGCGTCTTCCATTCCGTTTACGATACTATCTACTTTTGATACAATGTAATTATATAAAATTTGTAATATAATTGCTACTACTAAACCAAATACTGTAGTTAATAATGCTACTTTAATACCACCTGCAACAACTGCTGGTGCAATATTATTTGCTGCTTGAATAGAATCAAAAGCACCAATCATACCAATTACGGTACCCATAAACCCTAACATCGGTGCTAAGGCAATAAATAAAGATAACCAAGAAATATTTTTTTCTAATAAACCCATTTGTACACCACCATAACCAACTACAGCTTTTTCAGCTGCTTCAACACCTTCGCCATCTGCAACTCTTTTTAAACCTTGATAAAAAATTGATGCAACTGGTCCTTTTGTATCACGAGCAACATCTTTTGCCGCTTCAACACCACCATCTGCTAATGCATCTTCGATACTACTTACTAATTTCTCTGTATTTTGAGAAGCTAAATTTAAATAGATAATACGTTCAATTGCTATTGCCAACCCTAAAATTAAAGCTAATAATACAATACCCATAAAGAAAGGTCCACCTTCTATAAAGTATTTTTTTAACAATTGCATTGAGAAACCTTCATCACCTCCAGCCGCAGCTTCTTGAGCAAAAGTTTGTACTGTTCCTAATAACATTACACCAGTAATAGACAGGATTGTAGATAATTTTTTCATTTTTAAATTTGAGTTTTTAATTATTATTTTATTAACGGTTAAATTCACTTTTACATTTATAACAAATATTACTGCGGAGAGAAAGGGATTCGAACCCTTGTTACAATTTCTCATAAACACGCTTTCCAAGCGTGCGCCTTAAGCCACTCGGCCACCTCTCCTTAACAATAATTGATTGTTAAGACTGCCAAGTAACAAAAAATATTTTATTTAATAAAATTTATTTTACTTTCTTTTTTAACAAACACATTCTTAAACACACATAAACAACTAAATATCAGACATTTCTCCTCTTAAAGATTTTTCAAAAAATATTTTAAATTCTTTTTTAGTTAAATTTTGATTTAACAAATACATTAACTTAGTTATTGCTGCTTCAGTAGTGATATCTTTTCCACTTATTACATCCAATTCTTTAAGATGCGTACTTGTTTCGTACTGACCTAAACTAACGCTACCACTAACACATTGTGTTACATCTATTATATAAATGCCTTTATTAATAGCTTTTGATAGCAAGTTAATAAACTCTTTATTTGTTGATGTATTGCCTGAACCATAAGTTTCTAAAATAACCCCTTTGAGATTTTTAATATTAAGAATTGTTTGAATTACATGGTTTGATATTCCTGGAAACAGTTTTAAAACAACCACATTATTATTAAATTTTTTACGTACCACTAATTCTTTGTCATCCGCAATATGCAATAAATGATTTTGCACCTTTAAATGCACACCACTTTCAGCTATTGCAGGGTAATTAGGCGAATTAAAGGCTTCAAAATGTTCTGCATTAATCTTAGTAGTTCTGTTTGCCCTATATAACTTATATTCAAAATACAAACACACCTCTTGTATCTTTGGCGCATTATTCTCTTGTAAAGACGCTATTTGAATTGCTGTAATCAAATTTTCTTTAGCGTCTGTTCTTAAATCACCTATTGGCAATTGCGAACCTGTAAAAACTATAGGTTTTGACAAGTTTTCTAACATAAAACTGATTGCTGAAGCAGTATACGACATGGTATCACTACCAGTTAAAACCACAAAACCATCAGCCAATTGGTAATTTGTTTCAATAATCGTAGCGATAGCAGCCCAATTATCTAAATTCATATTAGAAGAATCTATAGGTTCTTCAAAACTAATTGTTTTTATATTACAATCTAATTGATTCAATTCGGGTATTCTACTTCGTAAATTATTAAAATCAAATGCTCTTAATGCACCTGTTTTATAATCCTTTACCATTCCGATAGTTCCACCTGTATATATAAGTAAAATATTAGGTTTTATTGCCATTTTGTCTTTTATAATAATATGGTATAATTAATGTTGTAAAAATAGTATAAATTTGATGATTAAATAAAAAATACTAACTTTGATAAAAAAATAAAAAAATGATATTAGGAAGCACTACTGGTTATATTTTAATGGGAGCAATTGCATTACTTGGCGGAATTGTTCAACAACGCTTAAAAAGCAAATTTGCTAAATATTCAAAACTAAATCTTCAAAATGGCTTAAGCGGAAGAGAAATAGCTGAGAAAATGTTAACGGACAATGGCATTTATGATGTAAAAGTTATTTCGGTACAAGGAAGATTAACCGATCATTATAATCCGTTAGACAAAACCGTAAATTTAAGTGAAGCAGTATATAATCAAAGAAATGCTGCTGCTGCTGCCGTTGCTGCTCACGAATGCGGTCATGCAATTCAACACGCTGTTGGATATTCTTGGCTACAATTTAGAAGCAAAATGGTTCCAACAGTAAATATATCTAGCAAAATTGCGCAGTTTGCTTTAATTGGCGGTATTTTTTTAGTCAATATTTTTCCACAACTGTTATTACTTGGCATTTTACTTTTTGCAACTACAGTTGTTTTTAGCTTGGTTACATTGCCAGTAGAATACGATGCAAGCAATAGAGCTTTGGCTTGGTTAGAAAACAAAAACATGCTTACTCCAGACGAACAATATGGCGCAAAAGACGCTTTAAAATGGGCGGCAAGAACTTATGTTGTTTCGGCAATATCTTCTATAGTTACTTTAGTCTACTATATTATGATGTATATGAACAGGCGATAAATAATGTTAATTTTTTGATTTTAAAAAATAATTAATAAATTTTACAGTATATTTACCTTTTAATTATAAAATAACATCCAAAATGACAAAATACATTTTTGCAATCACTTTATTTTTATTTAGTTTTATTGCACAATCACAAGACTTCACAACCAATAGAAAGCTAAAAACAGAAAACAACAAACCTTTTACAAACAAACAAGGTAGCCAATACGAATTTACACTATTAAAAGATTTAGAAGCAACACCTGTTGAAAATCAAAATAGAACTGGTACTTGCTGGAGTTTTTCTTCATTATCTTTTATGGAATCAGAAATGATTCGTAAAGGACACGAACCTGTGAATTTATCTGAAATGTTTATCGCTCGTAATGCATATATAGGTAAAGCAGAAAATTACTTACGTATGTACGGAACTTTTAATTTTGGTGAAGGTGGTGCTTTTCATGACATACCATGGGTAATTAAACGATTTGGAATTGTACCAGAATCTGCATATTCGGGATTAGAATATGGTTCTGACAAACACAAACATGCCGAAATGGAACAAGCATTGGCTGCCATGCTTAAAGTTTTTGTAAAAAAACCTCAAGGCGGAAAACTTACCAAAAGTTGGAAAAAAGCTTTTACAAACGTAGTAGATGCTTACTTAGGAGATATTCCTGAAAACACTGAAAATTTTACTTTTCAAGTAGATGGTGTTACATATACACCTAAATCATACGCAAAACATTTAGATTTAAATATGGATGACTACATTAGTATTACATCGTATACACATCATCCGTTTTATGAAAAATTCGTTTTAGAAGTACAAGACAATTGGGCATTGCAATCATGTTACAATGTGCCTTTAGATGAATTTATGGGCATTATGGAAGGCGCTATTGATAAAGGATTTACCTTTGCTTGGGGCGCAGATGTTTCAGAAAAAGGTTTTTCTTCGAGAGATGCACTTGCTATTTTACCTGAAGACCAAAGCACTATTAAAGAAAAAGGAAAAGACGATGTGTTTTTTAGTCAAAATGGTGCAGAAAAAATTAGTAATGCGTTTATGCAACCTGTAAAAGAAAAAATTGTTACTCAACAAGAACGTCAAGATGCGTTTGACGAACAAACTACTACTGACGATCATGGAATGCATATTACAGGTATGGTAAAAGATCAAAAAGGCACTAAATATTTTATTGTTAAAAATTCTTGGGGAACAACTTACAATCAATGTGATGGTTATTTTTATGCTTCTTTTCCTTATGTAAGATATAAAACAATGAATATTCAAATTCATAAAGACGCTTTATCTAAAAGCATGAAAAAGAAACTAGGAATTAAATAGACGTTAGACGTTAGACGTTAGACGTTAGACGTTAGACGTTAGACGTTAGACGTTAGACGTTAGACGTTAGACGTTAGACGTTAGACGTTAGACGTTAGACGTTAGACGTTAGACGTTAGACAAAAATAAAAATTTAGCACTTAATCAAATTCTATTTCAAAAAAAAGCATTCCATTTATTAATAAATGGAATGCTTTTTTTAGTTACATACTACTTTTTTTATTTTGTCTTTTTTACATATTGAGTTAAAATCACAATATGTTGATCGCCTACTCTACCTTCAATATGATTTGCATTATCATGTACCAATGAAATTCTATGAACACCTTCGCCACGTTTTGCCGTAAAACCGCCGCCTTTTACTTTTAAATCTTGAATTAACACAACCGAATCTCCATTATTTAAAATGTTTCCATTACAATCTTTATGTATAATTTTAGTTGACGGATCAATATGATCGCCTGTTAATTCTGCCCATTCTATATTTGCTTCTTCTAAATAAATCATATCTATCAAATCATTTGCCCAAGCTGCTTTTTGATATTTTAAACGATACAACAAACGCCAAACCGTAACTTGTACTGCTGGAAATTCGCTCCACATACTATCATTTAAACAACGCCAATGGTTTTCGTCTAAATCTTCTAAACTATTTAATGCCGTTTTACATGTTTCACAAGTCAGAATACAATTCTTTTCTTCAACTTCGGTTACAGGTGCAACTTCATAAACTGATAATTTTTCGGTTGCTGCACACAATTCACAAGCTGAATTACTTCGCTTATTTAAAGCTCTTTCAATACTCATAATTAATTATTTTTAATTTTATTTATAAAAAGCTTAGATAAAGCTTTCATTTTACTATCCAATAATTGATATTCTACTTCTTTTCTTCCTAAATAAATAAACATAAACACATATTTATGTTCCAAATTATTATATAAATAATGCTTGTTTAATCTATAAACTTCACGCATTACACGCTTAATTCTATTACGGCTAACGGCTAATTTAAAATTACGTTTTGACACAGAAACACTCATTTTTAAAGCGTACAATCCGTCATGTTCTTTCTTTAAATATACCAAACGTAAAGGATAAACCGAAAGTGTCTGTCCGTTTTCAAACAATTCTTTAATGAACTTTCTACTCTTTAATTTTTCTTGCTTATTATAGCTATATTGCATTATACGTTATAGTTTACCTAAATATTTTTTTGGCGTTGTTCCAAATTTTCTTTTAAAGGCCGCAATATAGTGACTTGAAGTACTATATCCAATTAAACTACTAATTTCTGTTACATTATATTTTTTTGATTCTAATAATTTTCTTGAATAATCTAATTTATACTCCAATAAAAAATTAAATATCGTTTCTCCATAAATTTGCTTAAAACCGTCTTTCAGTTTTTTTAAGGATAAACCAACCTCAGCGGCAAGCTCATTTAAAGATGGTGGATCAGTCATTCTTTCAATAATAATTTCTTTTGATTTTTTAATCTTATCTACATTTTCTTCATTTTCTAAAAAAGGACAACTATCAATATCACCATCTTCTGAAAAATTAAAATACAAACTCAACAACTCATAAACCTTTCCTTTTGTGTATAGCTTTTCTAACGAAGCATGTAAATTATATTTAAATACTTGATTTAAAACTACCAATTCTCCTGGTTGTAAATCTTTAGCTGAATAATATTTTTTGCTTTTGTTTTCATCTTTTAAAAAAGTAATATAGGTTGCGAAATTTGAAAAAAATGAATGAAATTTTTTTATAGAAATTAATAACGTTATAATTTTAGAGTTTGAATTGACATCAATATTTATAGGTAAATTTTGAAGCGGATTATACAGAACTAATGATTTGTTTTCTAAAACATCAATACCGTATCGTCCATTATTAAAAATTAACTTTCCACTACCTTTAATACAAAAAAAGAATTGAATATAATCGCTACTCACTTCTTTAAGAAACGATTGCTTATCACCACCTGTATTTTGAAATTTTAAAAGAGAAAAACCTTCTTCAATCTGTATATCTTTAAAAAAACTTTTAGAGTTGTTTTTCATACTTGCTTTTGATATTATTTTGCATTATTTACAATTATTTACAATTAAATGAGATTATATATTTGTTTAAAATATTGATTATAAGATATATATATATAATTTAATTCTTTTAAAGTACAAATGTACAATTTTATAACAAGAAGATACTTAAAAATCTTTTATCGTTATAATTAATTTCAGTTTGTTTATAATTTTGCCCTTAACAAAACTAATCAATGAAAATAATTATTTTTTTTATCGCATTATTTATTAGCACAATTACAGTAGCCCAAATAAAAAACACCTCTGATTTAGATAGCATTCAAAAAATAGAAGAAATCGTAATTACTGGTCAATATTCTAAGCAATCGGTTAAAAAATCTGTTTTTGACGTTACGGTTATTAACACCAAAACTATTGAGCAAAATGCTGCAAATAATTTAGCTGATTTGCTAAACCAAACACTTAACATCTCAATAAATCCAAATACAAAAAGTGGAAAATCAGGCGTAAGCCTTTTTGGTTTTGATAGCCAATATGTAAAGATATTAATTGACAATATTCCTGTAATAAACGAAGAAGGTATTGGTAATAATATTGATCTGACACTAATAAATTTAGATGACATTGAACAGATAGAAATTGTAGAAGGGTCAATGGGCGTTCAATACGGTTCTAATGCAGTTGCTGGAATTATTAACATCATCACTAAAAAAAAATCAACATCAAAAATAAAAATTAAAACCGCTATACAAGAGGAAACTGTAGGCAACGAATACGAGTGGTTTAACAAAGGAAAACATATTCAATCACTTAAAGTTGATTATAATATCAATAAAAATTTATATTCAAGTTTGGCGTATTCAAGAAACGACTTTGCTGGTTTTTGGAACGGTAGAAAAGGCGAAATTTATGATAAAGAAGATTTACGAGGTCATGATTGGCTACCTAAAGAAAACAACAACATAAAATTATTATTAAATTATAAAAAAAATAAACTTAGCGCTTTTTACAAGTTTGATTATCTAAATGAAACCATTCAACGATACAACCAAATAGTTGAATTAAATCACATTGCTGCAACAGATACTGACAACCCAACTGCTTTAGATCGAATTTATACAAACAGACGCTTTATACATAATTTAAGTTTTAATGGTGTTTTTAATACAAATAAAAAATACGATTTATATCTATCTTATCAATCACAAACAAAAAAACTAAACTCATACACCTATTATATAAGGAGTAACGAAAAAGATAATGAACAAAACAACGAATATAAATCAAGAACAGTATTTACCACAAAAGGCACTTTAAATAATATAATAAGTACTAAAAAATTCAACCAACAAATTGGATTTGATATTGTATTAGAAAAAGGTTTGGGAACAGAGCTATCGCTAATTGAAGGCGATATAGAAACACAAAAGTTACACACATATGACTTTTTTACATCAGCCGAATATGTATTTAACCCTAAATTTTCTGTAAGACCTGGCGCTCGTATTTCTTTATCAAACACTTTTGATACGCAATTTACATACTCATTAAGTTCTAAATATATTTTTGATAAAAATGTGGAATTACGATTTATTGCTGGCTCTGCAAATAGAACACCAAATTACACTGAATTATTTGAACGTTTTTTACATCCTTCGCATGATGTGTTTGGAAATGAAAATTTATCATCAGAAAAAGGCTATAGTTTATTTACGCATTTAAAAAAGAAAACTTGGCTAAACGACAATACAAAATTAACTAACAAACTAAGTATTGGTTACATCGATTTAAAAGATAAAATAACTTTACTCTTAGTGAGCAATAACCCAAGAGATACTTACAGTTATGTTAATATTAACAAATACAATACTTTAAATTTTTCATTAAACAACAGCTTGTCGATTAATGATTTTAAAATCAATTTAGGTTTTACTTATAGTGGAATAAAACAATACTTAAACAGCGCAAATGCTAATAATGAAAAATATTTATTTACACCAAATCTAAATACAAGCATCTTTTACAACTATCGAAAAATAAACACCGCTTTTTCATTAACCTATAAATACAATGGAAAAATTGAATCTTATGTTTTTAGCAAGTTTGACAATGACGGAAATGAAGTTTATTCAAAAGGAACTACAAATGCATTTGGTTGGTTAGATGCAACAGTAAAAAAATCGTTTTTTAACAAAAAAATAGAAACCAATTTAGGTGTTAGAAATATATTAAACGTAACCAAAATAGCATCAACTGCTTTTATTGGCGGCGGACATGAAGCTCAACCCATCGCTATAGATATGGCTTATGGCAGATCATACTTTATTAAACTTACATATAACTTTAAACACAAATAAAATGAAAAATATATATAAATCCTTTTTAGTATTGAGTTCATTCTTATTAATTATAACATCTTGTAGCAAAGATCCTATTTTAGAACAAGATCCTTTTGTTATTGCTTTTGATAACTTATCTCTAAATATTCAAAATATTTCAGACCAAGAAAACATTAAACTAATCTATTCTAATACCGCAAATGAAAATAGCACTTTGGTTATTGAAGTCACAAATAATATTGCTGTTTATGGAGTTGATTACTTAACCATTCCAGCAGCTGAAAATAACAGAATTACCATTCCGATAAACAAAGGCGAATCTCAAAAAACTTTCACTTTTAAAAAACTAAATCCAAACTTAATGGGCAATGATGTTTTTATCAACTTTAAAATAATTGAAATTACACACGCTACATCAAGTATTCAAGGCAATTCAAATCTTTTACTTAATTCTTCTGCATCAATCGGAGGAGATTTTGAACCAGAAGTTGGAGGTCCAAACGAAGGCAATCAAGTGTTTGTTGATTTAAGCAATCAAACATCAACAGTTATACAAAGAGACACTTGGGATTTAGGCTTTTATTGCGGTAATGAATTTAGAGTTAGCCTAAACGGATCTATATTTATGGCAACGAAAGCAACCAATTATACAGATATTGATACCGTACCAGAATCGGTGTTGACAAACATGCAAACTGAAGTCTTAGTGAGTAATGGCAATCCAGAAAATGCCAATTATGTTGATGCTATTAATGGCGATGTTACAGAAACTGCCATAGACGAAATTTCAGAAACTGATTCCGAAAACAAAGTTTACCTACTAAACATGGGCTCAAAAATAGGTCTTTACACACCAAATACTGGTAGTGTAGACATGCAAGGTTCGTTTAGAGGTTGGAAAAAAATACGAATTCTTAAAAATGGAGATGGCTACACTTTACAATATGCAAATATTGAAGACACCACACATCAAGAAATTTTCATTGCAAAAGACAACTTATACAATTTTATACATTTTAGTTTTGATACTGAAAACACCGTTGATATTGAACCTCAAAAAGACAATTGGGATTTATGTTTTGCGCCTTTTACTTATGTAATTTCAAATCCAGCATATGGAAGTTATATTTATTCTGACTTTATTATCCATAACAGAAAAGGCAATGTAGCTTCTTACCAACAAAGCAATACTAACGAGCTGAATTATGATAATTTTGAATTAACAGATGTTAATGAAACTAATTTTACTAACGACCAAACAACGATTGGCAGCAATTGGAGAAACATATTTACAAGGTCAGTTTACAATGACCGCTTTTACATTTTAAAAGATCCTGACGACAACTATTATAAAATAAAATTTACAGCACTTGTAAATCAAGATGGCGTTAGAGGTTTTCCACAATTTGAATACACCATTTTAGAATAAACAATTAACACTCATTATATTAAACAACAACAAAATGAAAACAACATTATTTTTAATGATTACTTTACTATCTGCATTTACAATAAATGCACAATTAACTGAAGATTTTAATGGCGCTTCCTTTCCTCCTACTGGATGGACAACTTTTGTTGGCACAAATGGCTTAGGAGATGATGGCTATCACAACTGGACACGTTACGGAAACGATGTAGCAATGTGTAGACCAAATGACGCAATACCAACAGGTCAAACTTCTGAAGACTGGCTGGTAAGTCCTCAATTTACAGTTGATGTTACAAAGCCAATGTTATCTTTTGCTATATCTGATTTTTCTGAATCGGTTACCAATTCTGTTTATACTATTCGAATTTCAACCAATTCACAAACTACACATGCCGATTTTACAATTGAGCAAACTTATTTAGAATCTGACCTTGTAGCTTTTGATTTTACACCTCATTTTGTTGATTTAAGCAGCTATATTGGTCAAAATATTTATGTTGCTTTTGTTTTAGAACAAAACGCTGGCGATTATATGCTTATTGATAATGTTGACATGGCAACCAACTCATCCGCATCTATTAATGATGATTTTTTTAACACCTCAATAAAAATTTACCCTACAATAGTAAATGATTTTTTTACTGTTAAAAACAACGACAATATTACATTAACAAACGTATCTATTATCGATATTACTGGAAGAATTATATTGAACAAAAACTTAAATAGCATCGACGCTAAAATAAATACAACCACACTTACTTCTGGTCAATATTTTGTAAAAATAAGTGCAGATAATACAGCAACAGTAAAAATTATAATAAAAAAATAAATTTATTTGTTTTAAAATTTAAAAGGCAGCTTTTATTGCCTTTTATATTTGGTTTTGGTTAGAAAAAGGCTGCTTATAAATTAGCAGTCTTTTTTAATTATAAATATTCATAGATTTTTTCTATAAATAATTCAGCTTAATTTACAAAACTATTTTTTTAAACAAATCCCACAAAACCACACCAGTAGTTACAGATATGTTTAAGGAATGTTTTGTGCCATATTGCGGAATTTCGACTACATAATCGGCTTTACTAACTACTTCTTGCCGTACACCTTGAACTTCATTACCCATAATAATGGCGTATTTTGTATTTTTTTTAGGAGTAAAATCTTGAAGCATTACACTTTTATCGGCTTGTTCTATTGCTATTGTTTTAACACCTTGCTGCTGCAAATCTTTAATTAATTCTAAGGTATCTTCTACATACCGCCAATCTACCGAATCTGTAGCGCCTAAAGCAGTTTTATGAATGTCTTTATGAGGCGGTTTTGCCGTAATGCCACACAAGTAAATTTTCTCAATTAAAAATGCATCACTTGTTCTAAAAACAGAACCAATATTATTTAAGCTCCTAATATTATCAAGAATTACAATAATTGGTGTTTTTTTTGACTCTTTAAATGCTGCCACATTTTTTCGGTTAAGTTCACTATTTTTTAACTTTTTCATGGTATATAATTAACTGCAAAAATAAAGATTATAATCAATATTTTAATTTTTGAATCTTTTATTATTTAAATTCATTACTTTTGTTATTTAAATTTATTCTTAATAACAAATGAGTGATAACGTAGTTGAAGATTTAGGTCCAAAAATCATCGAAATGATCAAAACAATTTTTGATCCCGAAATACCTGTAGACATCTATGAATTAGGTTTAATTTACGATGTTTTAGTAAATGAAGACAATGATGTAAAAATATTAATGACTTTAACAACACCTAATTGCCCTGTGGCAGAAACCTTACCTGTTGAAGTTGAAGAAAAAATAAAAACAATACCAAAAGTTAATAATGCCGACGTTGAAATTACTTTTGATCCACCTTGGCATCAAGGTTTAATGAGCGAAGAAGCAAAATTAGAATTGGGGTTTTTATAAGTTTTACTTTTTAAAGTTATTTTATATATGGAAATTATTAATAGAATTCAGAACAGTAAATTAATCAGTATTGATTTAGAAGCTTTTTATCCTCAAGGGGAAAGAATTTCTTTTGACATAAAAAAATGGCTGTTTAACGACATCATTTTAAAAGAAAAAGATTTTAGAGAATTTGTAAAAAATCATAATTGGAGTCAATACAAAAACGCATTTGTTGCTTTACATTGTAGTGCCGATGCCATAATACCATCTTGGGCGTATTTACTAATAACAGTAAACCTTTCACAATTTACTAATCGAATTGTTGTTGGAGATTTAAATACTATTGAAACCGTTCTATATACCGAAATAATTTCAAAACTAGATGAAGAACAATATAGAGGCAAACATGTTCTGATAAAAGGTTGTACTAAAAAACCCGTGCCAGAAACTGCATATATTCAATTAGCACAAAAGTTAGTGCATGTAGCAACAAGTGTTATGTACGGCGAAGCTTGTTCTAATGTACCTTTATTTAAACATAAAAAATAATTAAACATCAACATTTTGGACACTACAAAAAAATACAACAAAATAATTACTTTTTTATCTATCGTTATACCAATCGTTGTAGCTTCTTTATTTAAAGTAAAGTTAGACATTGAACTACCTGTTTTTTTACCACCAATTTATGCAACTATAAATGCCATTACCGCTATTGTTTTAGTCACTGCTATTTGGGCAATTAAAAACAAGAATCGTAAATTACATGAACTATTAATTAAAGTCGCAATGAGCTTAACCTTATTGTTTTTAATATTATACATACTTTATCATGCCACTTCAAATGACACGCACTTTGGTGGAGATGGAGCAATTAAATCTATTTATTTTTTTATTTTAATATCGCATATTATTTTATCTATTGCAGTAGTTCCTATTGTTTTATTTGCTTTTGCAAGAGCGCTACAAAACGACTTTATTCGTCATAAAAAAATAGCAAAATACGCCTTTGTATTATGGTTATATGTTGCCGTAACTGGTGTTATAGTTTACTTAATGATAAAACCTTATTATGCGCTATAAAATTATTATTCTATTTATTATTTTATCTTCAACAAGCTATTCGCAATGTGCTATGTGTAAAGCTGTAGTTCAAAATGGCGACAGTAAAATGGCAGAAAGCCTTAACTCTGGCATACTGTATTTAATGATATTTCCATATCTTTTTTTAGCAATTGGCATCTATTTATTGATTAAGAAATATAAAAAAAATAAAAAAAGTGTAACATAAATATATCACCATCGTCATACTAATATAAATTTTAGAATATGATACGAGTAATTATAACGTTAAGCTTTTTTATTTTAAGCATCACTTTTGGCTTTTCACAAAAAAAGTGGTCTTTGCAAGAATGTGTTGATTATGCATTAGAGAACAATATTAGTATAAAAAGAGCAGCATTAAACACCAATTATTCTAAAGAAGATATTACTATTGCTAAGTCAAGATTACTTCCGTTAGCAACAGCAAACGCATCACAAAATTTCAACATCAACTCTAAATACGACAGACTAAACCCTTCAAATAGACTTGGAGTTTCGGCTTCAATTGATTTATATAATGGCGGTAGAAATAAATTATTAATAGAGCAAGCTAATAAGTCTGTACTATCAAACACTGTAAATTTAGAAATTATTCAAAATAACATTTCACTACAAATTGCCAATAGTTACCTAAATGCATTATTTAATAAAGAGAATATAAAAATTGCTAAAGAACAAATAGTAATTACAAACATTCAATTAAGTAGAATGAATGAGCTTATTGAAGCTGGTGTAAAACCAAGAGTTAATTTGTTAGACATTCAAGCTACTTTAGCCAGTAATAACGAACAATTAACAATAGCCGAAAATGCTTTGGATTTATCATTACTCAATTTAGCACAAATTATTCAAGTACCAACTAAGGGTTTTGATATTAAAGATGTGGTTATTAATTTAGATAAAGCAATACTTTTATATTCCAATTCAAAAGGTATTTATGATAAAGCTGTAGACAATAGACCAGAAATTAAAAAAGTTAAAATAGATATTGAAAATGCCGAAATAGGCATTAAAGTATCTCAAACAAGCTTAAAGCCTTCAATAAGTATGAGCTACGGATTAAATACTGCTTTAAATTATAGCTTTAATAAAGATGATAACTATCCAAAAATAGTTAACCAATTTGACGACAACCACAATCACAGTATCGGTATTTCTGCAAGATACACCATATTTGATGCTAAATCAAGAAGAGCATCTATTAACAAAGCAAAAATCAACAAAGAAATAATTGAACAAAATTTAATTGACCAAAAATTACAATTAAGAGCAACCATAGAACGTGCTTATCTTGATGCAAAAAATTCTTTAAAACAATACGAATCTTCATTAAGCTCTCTAACATCGCAACAAGAATCTTTTAACATATCACAAGAACGTTACAAATTAGGCGCAATGAATTCTTTTGATTTTGATTTAGTAAAAAGCAGATTGTTTAACGCAAAGGTTTCGGTTATTAACGCTAAATATAATTTTGTTTTTAAATCTAAAGTATTAGATTTTTACAATGACAAACCTATTGTAATTGAATAATAATTTGATTATTAACTTTCTAATAAAGAATTTAACACCTAATAAAATGTCAATTATCAGAATAGACCGTACTCATAGAATGAGTAGAATTGTAGTGCATAATAATACCATTTATCTTTGTGGTCAAACTGCAAAAGATGCCACCAAAGATATTAAAGAGCAAACCATTACAACCTTAGAAAAAGTAGAAGAGCTACTCCAAAAAGCAGGTTCTGATAAAAATAACATCTTATCGGTTACAATTTACTTACGTGACATGAAAGATTTTGCTGCGATGAATGAAATTTGGGATACTTGGGTTTCAGACGGACATCAACCTGCAAGAGCTTGCGTAGAAGCACGTATTGCTCGACCTGAATTATTGGTAGAAATGATCGTTATTGCTGCAAAAAAATAACTTTGACTTTTCAAAGTGTTTTTAATCCGAATTATTCATAGGTTTTCGTTATGAAAAGTCAAAATACCAATAGAATTGGGGAACATAGATTTTTTTTAGTAAAAGGAACCTAACGAAGTGGTTCACAAACACCTTTAAAAGTAAAGAAAAATGCGTGAACTAATTGTAGCTCAATTTTGAGCTAAATAAATTGGATCAGGTATAAAAGTTGGAGAAAAGTTATAAAAAATTATCAGATTTGCTTGTGAATGCAAAATAATTAATCTAACTTTATAACAGATTTATATCACGACAATATCGCTTTGGCGAAACTGTGGATATAAAACCGTTGCCAACCATTTGATCATCTATTATACTAACACTTTGTAACCAAACAAATGTACACTATTATTTATTAAAATTTAATATTATATATTTGCACCTTTAAAATTAAATTTAATATGAATGCCTAATTTTTTAAAAGACTTAAAAAACGACACTTTAAAAGTAATAAAGAACTATTCTTGGTTTCCATTATTAATATTGGGAGGAATATTAGTTACATTATCTTTCATACCTAATATAGGTGGTTATGATATTATTTCTAAAGGACTTTTCTCTATTGGAACGACAATAACAACATCAGTAGTTTTTCTAACTATCGTTAAATCAAAACAATTTTCAGATATTTTTAATAAACAATTACGTTCAATAATATATTGTACAGAGCACTTAGAAAATCGAAAAGATATACGAACTCTTTGGTTAAATACATCTAAATCTATGTATGAAAAATATTTTCCTGAATTATGTGAAAAAATTGAAGATAATTTAGAAAAATATATACCAATTGATTCTAGCAAATATTATGAGAATTATGTTTATAAAGTAGATATATCTTTTGATGAAAAAAACGAAAATTTCATAGTACTAAAAGAAAGAGAGTCTTTTGATTTAATAAGTAAAACTAAAAAAAGTATTGATTATCTTTCTACTACTGTTTTTGAGAAAGAAAATTACAAAGAAGAAATATCAAATTATGAATTGCAATTGTTTAAGGTTAATAAAAAAGAAATAGAATGTAAAGAACCTGAATTGAAAATAAACAAAAACTATAAGGGTAAAAAAATTTCAGTTTCTCATAATCGAAAACTATCAGGTTCTAATAAATATTCGATAGAAAAAGAAGAATTAAAAAAATATTCGTTGCGAGTAGAGAACACTAAATCACATACTTGTTTACATATATTTAACAATTACACTCTTGAAGTAACTCATCCTAAAGATTTAGAAGTAAAATTTTATGAAAACGGAACGTTGAATAATTTCACAAAAAGCCCAAACAGATCAATAGGTGAGTCAGTCATTCAAAGATTTGAATATAAAGGCTTAATGTTTAAAAATCAAGGAACTAGAATGGTTTTTAGAGATTTAAGAAAAAATTAAGAGGTATTTGGAAAAATAATTATATATTTATAACGTTAATTAAAATAAAAACTATGGACAACTACAAATTTAATTTAAACTACACTTCAATAATTGAAGAAGAAGAATTTACAGGATAATTTAATTAATAAAAAAATCACAAAAGCCACTCATAATAAGTGAATTTTGCTTTTTAAAAGAGTTTTGAAAAAAAAACGGATTGGCAACAACGTGTAAAATTCATTGCTAAGTTTTGGCATACTTAGGAAAATCCTATCGAATTTTCAAGTCGGTTATTATTTACTAAATTTGTTGCTTAACCACGCAACAAAATCTTACACACACCGTTGATAAACTTTATCGTCAATACAGGTGTTTTATGCAAAAAAATCTTTATTGAATTGTTTTTATAATCCTCAACTTTTACAACTGACCCAATAAATTTCGAGCATTTTCAATTATAGCGGGTAGTTTGGCTTTGTAATAGAAAATTTGTGAATAATTGGGGTTAAAATAAAAAAGTCAGAAATTTTAAAATTTCTGACTTTTTTATTTAAGTTATTTTTCAATTATTACTCAGGTTTTTGCTCTAAGATGTCAAAAAATTGATCTAATTTAGGTAGAATAATAATTTTTGTTCTACGGTTTCTTGCTTTACCTTCAAGTGTTTCGTTTGATTCTAAAGGTACAAATTCACTTCTTGCTGCAGCAACTAATCTACTTGGATCAATATTATACTTTTCTTGCAAAACTCGAACAACTGCCGTAGCTCTTTTTGCACTCAAATCCCAATTATCTTTCATACAAGCAGTATTGATACCAACATTATCAGTATGACCTTCTACCATAACTTGCATGTCTGGTCTATTTTGAATAACAGTAGCAACTTTACCTAATATTTCTTTTGCTTTTTCAGAAACTGTAAATCCACCACTCGAAAACATTAATTTATCCGATAAAGAAATATAAACAACCGTTTTTTCAACATTTATTTGAATATCTTGATCTTGAATACCAGCAGCTAATTCTCTTTTTAAATGAAATGCCACAGCTAAATTAATAGAATCTTTACGTGTCATTGCATCACGAACGCCATTAATATATTTATCTTTCTCACTCAATTGAGCAATAACAGTCTTAATATTATCGCTTGCACCTTGAGTTAAAACAGTTAAACTTTCTACTTGTTGTAACGAACTTTGATTTTGTTGTTCTAAACTCGAAATTTGATTTTTTAATAACGAAATTTGCTCTTTTAAAGCAAGCGATTCTGTCGAACTTCCTTTTTTATCAACTAAACATTTTTGCAAATTTGCAGTTACATTAGTTAATTCTTGCTCTTTATCAGTTAATTGATCTTGTAATGATGCGTATTTTTTATTAGACACACAAGAAGATAATATTAAACTAAGTAATAAGGTTAGTAATACTATTTTTTTCATAATTTAAATATTTATAAGATTGAATAATACAAATTTATACTATTATTTATAGGTAAACCACTAATTTTGCCTTTTATTTTATCTTTAACAATTATTTAATAATCAATTATGAAAAAGCTGGTACTATTAATTAGTGTAATTGCATTTGTTTCTTGTAACAAAAAGGAATACAACATCTTAAGTGGAACGGCATTTGGCACTTCTTTTTTAATAAAATACCAAGACAATATACAACGAGATTTATCAAAATCGATTGATAGTATAATTAAAAGTGTAAATAAATCTTTATCTACTTACGATAAAAATTCTGACATTTCAAAAATAAACCAAGGCAACAATACAATTATTGTTGATGAAAAATTTATTGAAGTCTACAATAAATCAAAGAAAATATTTATCGAAACCAATGGGGTTTTTGATCCGACTATTGGTGTTTTAGTCAATGCATGGGATTTTGGACCAGAGAAAAAACTTAAAAATTTAGATTCACTTCAAATTAAAAATTTAATGCAACAAGTGGGTTTTAATAAAGTACATATTTTAAACAACAAAGTAATTAAAGAAAATAATAAAACGTATTTTGATTTTAATGCAATTGCCAAAGGTTATGGTATTGATGTAATTGGTCGTTTTTTTGAAGCAAAAAAAATTACAAATTACATGATTGATATTGGTGGAGAAATTAGAGCAAGAGGTAAAAGTGATTCAAATACTTTATGGAAAATAGGTATTGAAAAACCAAATTTTGACGGCACGCAATCCATTCAAAAAATTGTGACATTAAATAATGAATCAATTGCCACTTCTGGTACATATCGAAAATTTAAAATTGATGAAAACGGAAATAAATACGCACATATTTTAAATGCCAAAACAGGTTACCCTGCAAAAAGTAATTTATTAAGCGCATCGGTAATTGCGCCTTTAGATTGTGCCGATGTTGATGGCTATGCTACAACATTCATTGCTTTTGGTTTAGAAAAAACCAAGGTTTTTCTTAAAAATCATAAAGAATTAAAAGTCTTTTTAATTTATATTGACAATAATAGTGAGATTAAAACATACCAATCGGATAATTTTACAGAAAAATAATTATTCTATCTCTAAAGTTTTTAATAAAGCTTCTAATTCAAAAAGATAATCACGTTTGCTAATATTTGGCGCATAAACAAAACCTTCGGCAACAACAATTCTATTATTTTTTTTATCTAACAAGGCATAATTTAAAAAAGGACCAGCCATAAAGCCTTTTTTCATTTCCCAAGTGCCACGTGTTTCTATTGTTTTTCTACCTAACATCATTGTATTATATTGTGTAGGTGTAAAAGCAGCTTCGGTTGCTAAATACATACCTTCTTTTTCTCCAGGTATAAATTGTTTTCCTTTTTCATCTCTAAATTTAATAATATTACTTTTATTAAATGCCGCTAACGAATCTAATTTAATTGTATATACTTGTAAATTAAGATAACCTTCTACAATATCTTTTCTAAACCAAATGTAATTTAAAGTATCTTGAACTTTTTGGTATGCATAAGGCAATTTAATAGATATTTTTTGCTTTTTTAAGGTTTTAATTGAATCTCTTTCCCAAACTTTATCTAATATTAATGTTCTAATTGTATTTAAATCCGAATCATTAAACGTTTTAACAATATCCTTTTCATGCTTATTTAACAGCGTAACCAAATCGGCATTGTTTTTTGCTGTAATAACAATTAATCGTTGCGGACTAGCATATTTATCGTT
>JALSLZ010000035.1 GCA_026988075.1 Flavobacteriaceae bacterium | reverse complement strand
TCGGTAGCGTTTTCATTAATACTTACAACGCCAGGTAATTGCTGTATACTTTCTAAAACATCTTGCTCGGTTAAACCTGCTAAAAGTCCTAATTTTTTAAGGTTAATTAAATAGGAAGCATCATTGTTTTTAGAAACACCAGTGGTTAAATAGCTGTTAATAACTACTTTATCTAATTTTTCAGAATTAATTTTAGAAAGGTAAATATACCTACTATCTAATTGGTTAAAATTAATATTTGTTATGTAAGTTATTTCAAACAATACATCACTTAGACTACGTTCTTTTTTATCTAAATAAATAGTATCATCCGTAATTAAATTACTTGGATATGAAAATTTAACATCAAACTTTTTTTCTAAATCAGTTAAAACCACTGTGATTTTTTCATTATTATAAAAAACAATTTGCTTTTTTGTTTGTGAAAAAACAATTACAGTGCTTAAAATAAAAATAACTGCAATAAGTTTTTTTATCATTTTTGCTTACTTAATATAATTTTATTTCCTTCAATTTTATACGAAATATACATTGGTTTAAAAACAGTTAACAAGGCTAAATTTAATTTTTTATTATTAAAGCTACCTGTAAATTTTACATTTTTATCAATAGCTGTTTTATCAATAGAAACATTAAATTGTTTTTCTAACGCTGTAATTACAAATGCCAAAGGTGTATTATTAAAAGTGCTTTCGCCATGAATCCAACTTGGGTTTTGAGCCTCAATTTTAAGTAAATTTTGTATTGAATTTATGGTTGATATGCCTTTGCCAGGCGTTAAAATATTTGTTTTATTATTTTCAACTACCTTTACCTTACCTTCATAACATACAACTTTAAAGTAGTTATTTGTTGAGTTTACATTAAACTGCGTTCCTAAAACGGTTACACTTCCATTTTTTGTATGTACTGTAAACGTACTACCTTTAGTTACCTTAAAATAGGCTTCGCCATCTAAAAACAGTTCTCTTTTGTTTTTCCAAGAAGATGTATTGTATTTGATAGACGATTTTGCATTTAACATTACTTCAGACCCATCTAATAAAGCGATGGTTTTTTGTTCTCCGTAATTTGTAAGAATGTATGTTTCTGAAGCTGTTAAATAATTTTTAACACCAAAAAACAATACAAAAACAGCAGCAACAGACATTGCCCATTTTATATAAAGCTGAATTACTTTGGGTTTGTTTTTATTAATTTTTACCGTCTTTTTGATGTTTTTTAAAGTTGTATCTAATGGTTTTTCTAATTGTGCAATTACTTCAAAAGACGCATTGATTTTTTTAAACGCCAAAAACTCCTTTTCAGGTATGTTTTTTTTTACTTCTATATCTGTAATTTTACCTTCAATCCAATCGGCAAAATATGCTTTGTATTTTTCTTCCATAATTTTGTTTTTCACTACTAAAACGATTTAAATGTAATAAACCCTACTTTAAATTATACGTCTCCTATTTCTTCTCTAATTACAATTAATGCATTTCGCATTCTTTTTTCAATTGCTTTTACAGAAATATTAAGTTTTAGTGCTATTTCTTTGTATTTTAATTTTTCAATTCGGCTCATTACAAAGACTTCACGTTGTTTTTCTGGTAAACTTGCTATAACACGTTCTACTTTATGCAAAAACTCTTCTTCAATCATTAAAAACTCAGGCGACTCACTTTCATTATAATTAACAAAACCTTTTTGGTGTTTACGTACAACATTTTCGTGTTTTTTTATATCTAAAAACGCATTATTAGCTAAGGTATACAAATAACTTTTTACTTTTTCTAAACTAACTTTAGTGCAATTTTGCCATAGCTTAATAAAGGTGTCTTGTAAAACATCTTCGGCAGAAGCCATATCATGATACTTAAAGTATAAAAAACGTTTTAAGTCTTTTGCATACGTATTAAACACTTTATTATAGGTGCTCTCGTTACATATATCTTTATTTAAATTATTCATTATAGTAATAGTAAGTTTTCACAAATATATATTTTTAAAATTAAAAGAGTGTTTTTTGTTTTAAAAAAATAATTTATGATTTAGGTAGGGTTAAATACCTTTGATTCGTTTTAGTATTGAGAGATTAATAAACACAAATTAAAATTAAACATTATGAAACTATTCAATCAAAAATTAGGAAACCTTTTTATAGCAATGGCTATAATTACTTTTACATTTACATCTTGTAAACAAGATACTGTAGAAACTACTGAACAAAACGAGCAAAGCGAATCTGCAAAAATAGTTACTGCCAGATTACAAGAAAAAGTTGTTGGGCTTTTTAATAAATCTACAAATAATGCAGCCGACAATGCTTCAAATATAGATCAGCGATTAGAATTTGATTTTTGCTTAAAATTTGTATACCCAATTACATTATCTTATAACAATGGTGTAGAAGTTACAGTTAATAATAGTACAGAGTTATATGCTATTGTTAGTCAGATGACAGCAGCACAATATATCGATGGTATTACTTTTCCGTTTGATATTGTTACAACTTCTGGTAATCAAACAATTTATACAGAGTCCGATTTTCAAACAGCTATAACAAGTTGTGATGCAGATCAAGATGGTACACCAAATTACGAAGATCAAGATGATGACAATGATGGAATAAATGATACTGACGAAGATACTGATGGAAACGGTAATGAATTAGACGATGATACCGATGGCGATGGTATACCAAACCACCAAGATACCGACGATGATGGCGATGGTGTTGATACTGCAGATGAAGATGTAGACCATGACGGAAACCCAGAAAATGATGATACCGATGGCGATGGAATACCTAATTATCAAGATACCGACGATGATGGCGATGGTGTTGATACTGCAGATGAAGACAATGATCATAATGGAAGTGTATCAGATGATGATTCAGATAATGATGGTACACCAGATTATTTAGATACCGATTCAGATAATGATGGTACTGATGATGGCGATGATAATGATGCAGATGGCGATGGTACAGACGACGACCAAGAAGGAGATGATGATAATGGAGGCGATGATGATGATGATGACAACGATGATGATGGAGATAACGGATAAAAAATGAGTTAAGGGATTTTAAGAGTCCGTTTTTAAATATAAAACGGGCTTTTATTATAAAAATTGTAATAATTATTTTGGTTAATTTAAAAGGCAAACTTTAAATAGTTTGCCTTTTATTTTGTTATAAAATAAAATAGTTTAGATTTTAGGTAGGGTTAAATACCTTTGATTCGTTTTAGTATTGAGAGATTAATAACACAAATTAAAATTAAACATTATGAAACTATTCAATCAAAAATTAGGAAACCTTTTTATAGCAATGGCTATAATTACTTTTACATTTACATCTTGTAAACAAGATACTGTAGAAACTACTGAACA
>JALSLZ010000034.1 GCA_026988075.1 Flavobacteriaceae bacterium | reverse complement strand
AACACAAATTAAAATTAAACATTATGAAACTATTCAATCAAAAATTAGGAAACCTTTTTATAGCAATGGCTATAATTACTTTTACATTTACATCTTGTAAACAAGATACTGTAGAAACTACTGAACAAAACGAGCAAAGCGAATCTGCAAAAATAGTTACTGCCAGATTACAAGAAAAAGTTGTTGGGCTTTTTAATAAATCTACAAATAATGCAGCCGACAATGCTTCAAATATAGATCAGCGATTAGAATTTGATTTTTGCTTAAAATTTGTATACCCAATTACATTATCTTATAACAATGGTGTAGAAGTTACAGTTAATAATAGTACAGAGTTATATGCTATTGTTAGTCAGATGACAGCAGCACAATATATCGATGGTATTACTTTTCCGTTTGATATTGTTACAACTTCTGGTAATCAAACAATTTATACAGAGTCCGATTTTCAAACAGCTATAACAAGTTGTGATGCAGATCAAGATGGTACACCAAATTACGAAGATCAAGATGATGACAATGATGGAATAAATGATACTGACGAAGATACTGATGGAAACGGTAATGAATTAGACGATGATACCGATGGCGATGGTATACCAAACCACCAAGATACCGACGATGATGGCGATGGTGTTGATACTGCAGATGAAGATGTAGACCATGACGGAAACCCAGAAAATGATGATACCGATGGCGATGGAATACCTAATTATCAAGATACCGACGATGATGGCGATGGTGTTGATACTGCAGATGAAGACAATGATCATAATGGAAGTGTATCAGATGATGATTCAGATAATGATGGTACACCAGATTATTTAGATACCGATTCAGATAATGATGGTACTGATGATGGCGATGATAATGATGCAGATGGCGATGGTACAGACGACGACCAAGAAGGAGATGGTGATAATGGAGGCGATGATGATGATGATGATGACAACGATGATGATGGAGATAACGGATAAAAAATGAGTTAGGGGATTTTAAGAGTCCGTTTTTAAATATAAAGCGGGCTTTTATTATAAAAATTGTATATTATTTTGGTTAATTTAAAAGGTGAACTTTAAATAGTTTGCCTTTTATTTTGTTAAAAAATAAAATTATTTATAATTTTGGTAGGGTTAAATACCTTTGATTCGTTTTAGTATTGAGAGATTAATAAACACAAATTAAAAAATAATGAAAACACTTTTTACAACACTATTTTTATTTATTGCATCAATAAGTTTTGCACAAACATGGACAACCGATTTTGAACAAGCAAAAAAGCAAGCAACAGCAGAAAATAAAAAAATAATTTTAGTTTTTCAAGGTTCAGATTGGTGTGCACCTTGTATTAAATTAGATCAAGAAATTTGGCAATCAACAGAATTTAAAGAATATGCGGCTACAAATTACGTTATGCTTAAAGCTGATTTTCCAAGACGAAGAAAAAACAAATTAGATAAAGCACAGCAAGCAAAAAATGATAGCTTAGCCGAAAAATTCAATCCAAATGGTAATTTTCCTTTAGTGGTTGTTTTAAATAACGAAGGTAAAGTATTAAAAAAAATAGGCTATAAAAGCATATCGCCAAAAGCATATATTCAAGAAATAGAAAAATAAAATGACTAAAACTCTATTATTTTTAGCACTTATATTTGTAAGTTTTGCAAGTTTTTCGCAACAAATATATCAAAGAACCCTTAAATTAATGGGTAGTAGGTTTGATATTACAGTAGTTGAAAAAGACAGTATTACTGCAAATAAGTTTATTGATATGGCAGTAAACGAAATTACAAGAATTGAAAAAATAATATCTTCTTGGGATAAAAATTCTGAAACTTCAAAAATAAACCAAAATGCAGGTGTAAAAACCGTTAAAGTAAGTGTAGAATTATTTGAATTAATTAAACGAGCAAAAGCAATTTCAAAATTAACAGAAGGTGCTTTTGATATAAGTTATGCGTCAATGGATAAAATTTGGAAATTTGATGGTACTATGAGCGTATTTCCTTCAAAAGAAAAAATAAAAAAATCAGTTGAGAAAGTGGGGTTTCAAAATGTTGTTTTAGATAAAGATAAACAAACTGTATTTCTTAAATTAAAAGGAATGAAAATTGGCTTTGGTGCAATAGGTAAAGGTTATGCAGCAGATAAAGCCAAAAAATTACTTATTTCTAAAGAAGTAAAATCAGGTATTATAAGTGCTTCTGGCGATATGAATACTTGGGGGAAACAACCCAACGGAAAAGATTGGACTATTGCAATTACAAATCCGCTAAACAAACACAAAGTATTTGGTGTGTTTCCATTAAAAAAAGGTGCGGTAGTTACTTCTGGTAATTATGAAAAATTTGTTGTTTTTAATGGTGTGCGTTATACCCATATTATTAATCCTAAAACAGGTTATCCAGCAAGTGGTATTATTAGCGCAACAGTTTTTGCACCAAGTGCAGAATTAGCAGACGCTTTAGCAACATCTATTTTTGTAATGGGTTTTGATGTCGGTTTAAACCTCATCAATCAATTACCAAATATTGAAACAATTATTATTGACGACAACGGAAACATCCATAAATCAAACGGAATTAACATTAAAAAATACGATTAAAATGAAGAAAGCAATCCTCTTAGTTCTCTTTACGGCTTTATTATCAAGCTCGTGTGTAACTGTAAAAGAATATCAAAAAATGAATCTTAACGATCCAGATATGGCATTAACTGACCGAAAAGGCAAAAAATTTGAAACTACTTTTCAAGTATATCGTGAAGGTGCTTCAGGTGCAAATGGTGGTAAATCTGGCGGTGGTTGTGGTTGTAATTAATTCTAAATTAGAATAGAAGCCAATATTCTTGCTACCGAAACGTTATTTAAAATTTGTTTCAGCATCTTTTTAAACAAATAAAAACATACAACTTAGATTTCCTTATTTTTAAAACGGTTATCATGAGTTTCAATCAACAATAAAATGAAAAATTACCTATTACATATTTTGCTTTTAAGTACCATTTTTATGTTCTCTCAGCAAGAGCAAGACTCTACTAAAGTATATAAAAAAAGAGTGTTAGAAAGTGCTGAAATTGATGTGTTAGCAAGCTATTACGCACAAGACGGTAATAATGCAGCTGTAACTGGCGGTATTGGTTCTGAAAAATTAGATGATACTGCTGCAAATATTACGATTGCTATTCCGTTAAATGACGACGATGTATTTTCTTTTGATGGTACAATATCTTATTATACTTCGGCATCATCAAGTAATTTAAACCCGTTTAATTCTGGTGCATCTGGTAATGGAGGCGATGACGATGATGATAGAAGAGATAATGATGGTAATAATTCAGCTATAAAAAAAGGAACGCCTTGGTTGGCTGCAAGTGGCGCTTCTAAAGAAGATGTTTGGGCAAGTGGAAGTTTGACATATAGTCATACATCAGATAACAGAAATACAACAAGTGCTGCACATCTAAGCTTTGCAAACGAATTTGATTACATTTCATTTGGTTTAGGTGCAAGTATTACAAAACAATTCAATAGAAAAAACACAGAATTAAGTCTGAAAGGTAATGTTTATTTAGACGCTTGGCGACCTGAATATCCTACAGAAATACATACATATGTTCTTAATAATGGTGATTTAAATGCTGGTTTTTTTAATGGTACAGATATTTTAAACCAAAACGGAACTATAATTAATAAAAATAGTATCAATGCTTGGCATCCTGTAAATAACACTTTAGTAGTTGATAAAGGCAGAAATACCTATACTGCCAGTTTGAGTTTCTCTCAAATATTAAGTAAAAATCTACAGGTTTCGCTATTTGCGGATGTAATTATGCAAAAAGGATGGTTGTCAAACCCAATGCAACGTATTTATTTTAAAGATAGACCTAATTTTTATATTGGCGAAGCAAGTGATATTCCTTTTTATACCGATCCAACTAAAAATAATGGTGTGTTTCAATTAGCAGATGATATTGAGCGATTGCCTGATAATCGATTAAAAACGCCTATTGGTATGCGCTTGCATTATTATATAAATGAATTTTTGGTATTCAAAACATATTATCGTTATTACACTGATGATTGGGGTATTAATTCACATACCGTTAATGTAGAATTACCCATAAAAATTACTGAAAAAGTAACCTTATATCCTAATTATAGGTATTACAATCAAACTGCTGCAAATTATTTTTATGGATACGAAGAAGCCTTGTCAAGTTTTGACTTTTACACATCCGACTATGATTTATCAAAATTTAACTCCAGCCAATTTGGTTTAGGTATAAAGTACACCGATGTTTTTACCAAAAATAAAATTTGGAAATTTGGTCTTAAAAACCTTAGTTTAAATTATGCGCATTATAAACGAAGTAATGGTTTATCTGCAAATATTATAAGTTTAGGTACTAAATTCGTAATGAAATAACAGCACTTATAAACTGAATTCATAAAAGTGTTCAACTTACAGCATCAATAAAACAGTAAAAGTAATGTGAGTATTACAGTATCTGTAAATAAATTTGTCTATTTTTAGCGGACTTTAATTTAAAAACATGCAGAATAAAAATAGAATCGGTACTATAATACAATTATTAGCTGTCTTATTAATGGGCCTTTATGTAAATGCTCAAAAAATAAACATTACAGGTACAGTTGTAGAAGTTAATTCGGAACAAGCATTAGAATATGCTACCATAATATTAAAACCAGTAGATAAATCTACCGTTACAGGTGGAATAACTAATGCTAAAGGTAAATTTAATGTTGCTATAAAAAAAGGCACTTACCAAGTATCTATTGAATATATTTCGTTTTTGACTAAAGATTTAGGCTTAAAAACATTTGATAAAAATACCGATTTAGGTACTATTTATTTAGAAGAAGATGCCGAAAGCTTAGATGAAATTGAAATTATTGCCGAAAAAAGTACCGTTGAAATCCGTTTAGATAAAAAAATATACAATGTTGGTAAAGATATGACTGTAAAAGGCGGTACGGCTTCTGATGTTTTAGATAATGTACCTTCGGTTACTGTTGATGTTGACGGAACAATTAGTTTAAGAGGTAATGATAATGTTCGGATTTTAATTAATGGTAAGCCTTCTAATTTTACTGCAGACGAAGCATTAAGGCAATTACCTGCCGACGCCATAAAAAAAGTAGAAGTAATTACTTCGCCATCGGCAAGATACGAAGCCGAAGGAACAGCGGGTATTATTAACATTGTATTGCGCAAAGGAAAAGCACAAGGTTTAAATGGTACCGTTACTGCAAGTACAGCAAACTTAAAAGGTTATGGTGTTTCTACAAATTTTAATTATCGAGTTAAAAAAATTAATTTCTTTAACACCAACGGTTATCAATACGCAGATGTGCCAGGAAAAGCCTTTTTTGAAAACACCTATTTGTTAGAAAACACAAATCCTTACGGAATTGAAAATAGAACTTACGATCGGTTTAGTAATAACACAAACACTCGTTTTGGTGTTACCTATAAAATGACCGATAAATCATCACTTACAGGTAGTATTTCATACAGAAACTCTGATAAAACATCTAATACTGGTATTTCGCTTGCTACACTAAATAACAATTATGTAGAGACTGGTTTTTCTACTCGAAAAGAATTGGAAGATAGAAAGGATGAAAGGTTAGAATATCAATTTAATTTTACTCAAAATTTTAAAAAAGACGGCAATAAACTTAATGTTGATTTTACATACGATTTTAGTAATGACAACGAATATGCAACAATAATTGGCGAAGAGTTTAAACCAAATCAAAGCATTGCATTAAAAGAGAAAAGAATCGCTTTAGAAGACACTAAAGGTATTAGTTTTAAAACGGATTACGTATTACCTATTGGCGAAAATTCTAAATTTGAAATTGGTCTAATGTACAATAAAAACGACATTAAAACTGATTTTATTTTAAATGAAGAACAAGCTGATGGAACATACATAAGAAATGATAATATTTCTAATTTTTTCACTTTTAAAAATGAAATTTCGGCAATTTACTCACAATATGGAAGTAAATTTAAAAAATTCTCCGCTTTATTAGGTTTGCGAGTAGAACATACCAATATTGAAATAATTAGTGAAGAAATACCAAATAATAAAAAATATTTGCAATGGTTTCCTACACTAAACCTTGCCTATGAAATTTCTAACAAAAGTAATATCACTTTAGGTTATAACCGAAGAATTAGAAGACCGCATGCCTATTTTTTAAATCCCTTTGCAACTCGATACAGCCAAACCAATATTTTTCAAGGTAATCCAAATTTAGACCCATCATACATTAATGGTGTTGATTTAGGCTATTTAAAAAAGTGGACAAAAATTACCTTTAATACTTCGATGTATTATAATTATACCAACAATGTTTTTCAATTTGTTAGAGAAGATACCAACCAACAAACAGCCGAAGGTATTCCGATAATACGAACCATACCAAGAAATATAGCTTCAGAAAATAGATACGGTATGGAGTTTTCAATAGCTTATAAAGCCATAAAATGGTTAAAATTAACCAGTAATTTTAATTTTTTCCACATGGATAGAAACGGAAATAACTACACCCAAAACTCCAAAGACAATAGCTGGAATACACGTTTTACATCACGTGTAAACTTACCATTTAAAATTGACTGGCAAACTACATTTACTTATCGTGGAGCGTATGAAAATTTTCAATCTAAAATAAAACCAATTACTGTAATTAATTTGGCATTAAGTAAAGATTTGTTTAAAGACAAAGCAACATTATCATTAAATGCAAGCGATTTGTTAAATTCAAGAAAGCGAAGATCAACAACATCTATTGCTGGTTTTTCAAGTACGTATAGCGAATTTCAATGGCGAGAAAGACAAGTACGCTTAAATTTTACGTATCGTTTTAATCAAAAGAAAAGAAGAAAACGTAGCAGTGGCAAAAAAAGTATTAGATATAGTGATGATGGTTAAAACGTAGGTTTACATGCATATATTAACTAAAAAAATAGCGTTTCCCAATACAAATCAATCCAATGAAGATGGTCTTTTAGCTTTTGGTGGAGATTTGTCTACAGAGCGGTTATTATTAGCTTACAAAAGCGGTATTTTTCCATGGTTTAATCCTGGTGATCCTATTGTTTGGTATGCGCCTAACGATAGAATGGTTTTATTTCCGAATGAAATAAAAATTTCTAAAAGCATGCGAAAAATTATCAAAAACAAAAAATTTGCCATTACTTTTAATCAAAATTTTGAAGCAGTCATTTCACATTGTAAAAATACATACCGTAAAGGTCAAGACGGAACTTGGATTACCAATGAAATGAAACAAGCTTATATTAAACTCCATAAATTAGGTGTTGCTAAGTCGGTTGAAGTTTGGTTAGATAACGAATTGGTTGGCGGTTTGTATGGCATTGATTTAAAAACACAAAACATACCTGTTTTTTGTGGCGAAAGTATGTTTAGCTTAGTAAGTAATGCCTCAAAAACTGCGTTCATTTTTTTAGCAAACAAGTTAGAAAAAGAAAACTATAAACTAATAGATTGCCAAGTTTACAATGAACATTTATCAAGTTTGGGCGCAAGAGAAATTACAAAAACACAATTTGAAAAGTATTTATACTAATTAAGGGTTGAGTTTTATACGCAATATAATACCAACTATTTTTTTAAAATCACTTTTTGCAAACCAGTAATGGTGTCTTTTAAAATAACAATGGTGTCATTTTGCAATTTAATAATTAACTCTTTATCGTCTATGCGTTTTTCAAACTGCTCTAACAACTGCTCTGAAAGCTGGTTGATAACTAAGTTATTAATGTCACCTTTATTTTTATTTTCATGGTTGTAAAAAGTATAATTATCGTCAACAAAAAATTCACTCAAAGCTACTTGAAAATAACTGGCGTATTTTTTTAACGTATCTACATCTGGTTTTGAAGTGCCTTTTTCATAATTTGAAATAGTAGATTGCGAAATACTTAAATCTACTGCCAACTCTTCTTGCGACAAACCTTTACTTTTTCGTAGTTCTAATAATTTTACTGCTATTGACATTTGTAATCTTAATTTAAAATATTAAATATATGGTAAAAGTACCATTTTTTTGGTTGGTATAAAAACGTAATTATTATATGTTTGAAATATTAATTAACCAGTTTACTTTGAAAAAATAAAAAAAGTGAACACAAAATTTTTTATTATGAAAAAATTATTTAGTTTAGTAGCGTTAGCAGGAATGTTTGCGCTTATGAGTTTTAGTATTTTACGTTTAGACAAAGCACAAACTTATGATTGCGATGACATTGCATGTATTGTAGCTTCTATGTATGCAGATAATGGAGACGATGAATGGTACGGTTATTATGATATTGCTTATGAAGCATGTGAAGAATGGAATTAACCATTGATATATAAATTTAGACACTTTGTAAAATGTATTATTAAAATCACAAAGTGTCTTTTAATCTAACTTAAATATGAAAAAAATATTACTAATTATTTCTTTTTTAATTTTCTCTTATTCTTTTTCACAAAAATTAAATGGTAAAGTTATTTATTCAAAAGAATTCAATAAATCTGCGCCTAAAGACACCTTGCATGAAAAAGTAAATCAAATTAAAAATGCAGTATATGAAATGATTGTTAAATCTGCAAAAAGCCTAGAATATGAATTAAAAATTAATAATAACACATCAAGTTTTGAAATAATTAATAGTCTTGAATCAGAAAGTTTAGCAGCAAAAATAAGTGGTGGTGCTGGTTTTTACTATACTGATCAATATAACTGCTTAAGAAAAGTAGATAGATTTGGGGAAACTTTTATTATAAAATATAAAGCAGATAGAATTAAATGGACTCTTATAAATGAAAATAAAAAAATAGGAAAATATCTTTGTTATAAAGCAATTACAAAATATAAGAAAAGTGAAAATAGTACTTATTACTATGAGATAGTAGCTTGGTATACATCTGAGTTACCCGTTAAATTTGGTCCAATTGGCTTTTCTAATTTACCAGGATTAATATTAGAGCTAACTTTTAATAATAAAGCAACTTACAAAATGAAAAAGGTAGATTTTACCATTAATAATATAGAAATAAAAAAACCAGTAAATGGTAAAGTTGTAACTGCTGAAGAATATACTAAAATAGTAAAAGAGAATGTGGATAAACGACTGAATAGATGATTTTTGTAAAATTAAAACAAAAAGACAAAATTAATGGAATTTATAAAAAAACAATGAGTGAGAAAGGTATTAATAAATGACATTAAAACACTATTACATATATTTAATCCTGTTTATCATAACAGGATTTTTTTCTTTGCAAACCCAAGCGCAAACTATAGAAGTAACAGGTGTTGTAAAAGATAGTATAAACCAACCTTTAGCTTATGCTAATGTATTTGCAGTACCACAAAATAAAGAAATTAACATTGCTTTTGCTACAACTAATAAAAACGGAAAGTATCAATTAAAAATCCATAAAAATAAAAAGTATAATGTAACCACTAGTTATTTAGGTTTTACAGCTAAAAAAACAGTGTTTAATTTTACAAAAGACACTATTTATAATTTTGTTTTAAAAGAAGATTTAAACCAATTAGCAGAAATAGAAATAAAATACACCATACCAGTTGTAGTAAAAAAAGACACCATTACTTATAATGCAAGCAGTTTTACTACAGGTAATGAACGTAAACTTAAAGATTTATTAAAAAAATTACCTGGCGTTGAAGTAGATAGAGATGGTAATGTCTTAGCAAATGGTAAAAAAGTAACGAAACTTTTGGTAGAAAACAAGCCTTTTTTTGGAGGTAATACCAAGTTAGGTGTAAAAAACATACCTGCAGATGCTATTGATAAAGTACAAGTGTTAGAAAACTACAACGAGGTTGCTATGCTAAAAGGCCTGCAAGATAATGATAATGTAGCCCTAAATATAAAACTTAAAAAAGACAAGCAAAAATTTGTTTTTGGTGATATAGAAACAGGTATTGGTCATAAAAATAAATACTTAGTACATCCAAAATTATTTTATTACAGTCCAAAAACAAGTGCTAATTTTATTGGTGATGTAAATAATACAGGTAAAAAAGCCTTTACTATAAAAGATTATATAGAATTTGAAGGAGGAATAAGTAAACTTTTTACAGACTCTGGTAGTTATTTTAAATTATACAGTTCTAATTTTGCCAATTATCTTAACAACCAAGATTATAAAAAAGACAACACCACATTTGGTGCATTTAATTTAAGACAAAGCCTTAGTAAAGTAATAGATATAAGCATGTATGTTATAAGTGCGAAAGCGGTAACAAGTACACAAAACACAAGTAGCAACCAGTATCTTTATACTACGCCATTTACAGAAAACAGAACTGACACTAAAGAAACCACTAATTTTTATACCATTGGTAAATTAACTTTAGATTATGACCCTAATAAAAAAACAGATTATAGCTTTAACAGTTCTCTAAAATTATCTAATAATAACAGTATTGGCAATATAGCAACAAATAGTATAAGTAATAATTATAACGTAGAAACTGTTTCTAATTTAGAGACTTTTAGTTTTAAACAAGATGTAAGTCTAAATAATAGTTTGTCAAAAAAACATACGTTAACATTAAATATAAACTATACCTATCAAAAAGACAAACCTAATTTAGCATGGAATACCAATCAAGAATTGTTAGAAAATTTAATACCAATAACTACTGAGAATTATTACCAAATTAGACAAAACAAAAACATAAGCTTACAAAATATAAATGCGGTATTAAAAGAATACTGGTCCTTACATCGATTTCATCATATCTATACAAGTATCGGTATTAATAAGGCAAAAACAAGCTTCTACAATAAAGATTGGCAGTTGTTAGAAAACAATACAATTAATAATTTTAATACGGCTAATTTTGGTAACGATTTAGATTATAGTTTTTTAGATGCTTATTTGGGTTTAGAATATAAATTTAAAATTGGAAAAGCAACTTTTAAACCAGCAGCTTTTTATCACAATTACTATTGGAGTACACAACAAAAAAATGAAAATAAAATTTATTCGTCTAAAAAAATATTTCTTCCTCAATTCACTGCAAAAGTGGCCTTTAAAAATTCTGAAAAACTAATTTTTAAATACAGACTAAAATCTAATTTTCCAGATATAAAAATGTTGTCTAATCAATATATTTTATCGAGTTTTAATCGTGTTTACAAAGGCAATTCCACCTTAGAAAACACATTATATAATTCATTATCAATACGGTATTATAAATTTAATTTTTATAAAGGGTATCGTTTTTCTATCAGTGGTAATTTTAATAAAAAAATAAAAAGCTTTAAAAACGTTAACCAATTAAATGGCATAAATCAATTTAGCACACAAATTATGTTTGAAGAACCTGAAATAAATTGGAGCATAAATGGTGTGTTTTCTAAAACTGTTAAAAAAATAAGAGCAAAAGTAAGTACTAATTATCGTTATAATGATTATTACCAACTACTAAACAACAATCAAAGCCTTAACACAAGTAACACCATATCAATAACACCAAGTATAAAAACCAAATTTAAAAAAATTCCAAATATTGAAATTGGTTATAAAAAAGACTTTACTACCTATCAAAACACACAAATTACAAAATACACTAACGAAAGCGTTTTCACCTATTTAGATTATGATTTTGAAAATTTTATTTTTGAAGCCAACTTTGAGTACAATGCCTATAAAAACAAAACAGACCATAATATTGATAATAGTTATATAGATGCTAACGCAAGTGTTTTTTATCAAAAAGAAAATAGTGCTTGGGGTTTTGAGATAAGTGGTACTAATTTGTTTAGTGCAAAATACAAGCAAAGTAACAGCCAAAACGAGTTTATAATTACAGATACAAAAACATTTACCTTACCAAGGATAATTATGTTAAAAATAATTTATAAAATATAAAGACAACCCTAAATATGTTGTTTTAACTGTTCATCACATTGAAACAGAAATTAAAAGAGTATTACAAATTAATTAGTTTCTTATCAAGAAAAAATGCAAGCTATGCTTGTATTTACTTTATTAACTATTTTCATCAATAACTTAATTTTATTTTGTAATAATTTTAAAACCATGGGCTAATGTTTGCTTTATTTTGCGTCTTTTTTATAATTTTAACATCTATAACCAATAAAACAAAAGTAAATTTGTAAAAATGGATAAAGAAACACAAGCTATTTGGAATAATTTAAATGAAAAATTATTTAATTTTATCAATCAGAAAGTTAATAATATTGAGCTTGCTAAAGATATTAATCATGATGTTTTTATAAAGGTTTTTTCTAAATTAAACACGTTAAAAAATAAAGATAAAATCACACCTTGGGTTTATCAAATAACAAGAAATGAAATAAATACATATTTTAGAAAACAGGAATTTGGCAAAAAAAACAAAGTTGTTAAATTAGAAGTTTTAGAAGATAACTTAACCAGTGAATTTTCTGAATGTATAAAGCCAATGATAAATGCATTGCCTTTAAAATATCAAGAAGCAATACGGTTGACCGAAATTGAAGGTGTTTCTCAAAAAGAATTAGCAAAAATTGCAAATATTTCTTATTCTGGAGCAAAATCACGTGTGCAAAGAGGTAGAAAAATGCTCAAATCATTATTAGAAAAATGTTGTACAATTTCTACGGATAATTATGGCAATATAATAGCTTACAAAAGTAACAACTGTAAATCAGGCTGCTAACAGTTTATCTTTCTTTGCGTCTTTTTTGTATATTACACATCTATAACGTGAATTGAAAAATTAACACGATGAAAAACTCAAATTTACCAGTAGCAATTATAGGTGCTGGACCAATTGGTCTTGCTACCGCAGTACATTTATTAAAAAGCCATCAAAAATTTATATTATTTGAAGCAAAGAAAAATGTAGGAGCAAATATTTTAACTTGGTCGCACGTAAAATTATTTTCTCCATGGCAATATAACATAGATAAAGAAGCTGAAAAATTACTTATAAAAAACGGAATAAAAATACCAAATAAAAAAGAAGTGCCTTTGGGCAAACAATTAGTTGATGCATATCTAAAACCTTTGTCAGAAATTGTAGAAATAAAGCAAAACCTACATTTAAATACAGAAGTGCTTTCTATTGGTAGAAAAGGTTTGGATAAAATGAAAAATGCAAATAGAGAAAATGTTCCTTTTTCAATCAAAGTAAACGAAAATAACCACTTTAAAATCTATGAAGCAAAGGCAATTATTGATGCGTCAGGAACTTGGCAAAATCCAAATCCTGTTGGCTCTGGCGGAGTTTTTGCTGTTGGAGAAAAAGAAAACAAACATCACTTTTTTTATGGAATGCCAGATGTAAGTAATAAATTAATAGCAAAGTATGCCAATAAAACTGTTTTAGTTGTTGGCGGCGGACATTCGGCTATCGGAACCGTTTTAGCACTAAGTAATATTCAAGAAAAACATCCAAAAACACAAATACATTGGTTGCTTAGAAAGAAAAATGTAAGTGAGGTTTATGGCGGTCAAGAAGCAGATGGTTTTAAGTCAAGAGGTCAATTAGGTATTCGGATTGAAAAATTAGTAAATTCTGGTAATATAGAAATTCATACACCTGTTTTTATTAATGAGTTTAAAAAACACAATAAAAAACTTATTGTAAGAGGATATAAAAATGGGCAAGAATTCGTATTAAAAAACATTGATAAAGTAATAAGTAATACAGGTACTCGACCAGATTTTAGCTTTTTAAGAGAAATCCGTTTTGATGCTGATGCATCTATAGAATGTGTTACTGAATTGGCTACATTAATAGACCCAAATATTCATAGTTGCGGAACAGTAAGACCACATGGAGAAGCAGAATTAAGACAAAAAGAAAAGGATTTTTATATTGTTGGAATGAAAAGTTATGGTAGAGCGCCAACTTTTTTAATGGCTACAGGTTATGAACAAGTACGTTCGATTGTTGCATATATAAATGGTGATTTTGAAGCAGCAAAAGACATACAATTGGTGTTACCCGAAACAGGTGTTTGCAGTACTAATATTGAAGCGGAAATTTGTTGTAGTAATGAAACAAGTTCAAAAGAAGAAATAAACTGTTGCACAATAGATAAACCAACCAAACAAGTTAGCTCTTGTTGTGATAAAATAGAAACAAATAAAATGAATTCTAAAAAAACGAGTTGTTGTTAATACCAATATTAATCAAGGTTAATAGAACGTTAACTTACACTTTTTTTAGCACGATTAAGCAATTGTTTTTTACCTTTGAAAAATAAGTGCAATTCAAAAAAATACAATAAATCAATGCTTGGTAATAAAATAAAGGGATGAATAAGAAAATGCGAATATTGATTTTAGCATCTACAGTAAGCTTAATTGCACTTTCTGTTATTCAAGGTTATTTAATTAAGAATACGTATCAAATAAAAAAAGATGCTTTTTTAAATAAAACACGAAAAGAAATAGGTAGGTTAGATAATTATTCGCCAGCTATAGATTCTATAAATACAGTATGGCAAGAATATTTTATTGACGAATTAAAGCAATATCATTCAAATTATTTTTACCATCTAAACAATGAAACAAATATTAAAAATTCAGTAACATCAAACCAAAAAATAAAGAAGTTGCTAATTAAAAATCTTTTAAAAAAAGCAAATGCTTTAAGTGCTACTTATACTAAACTATATCACGATGAAATGAAAGAAAAAGGCTTTCTTTTTGATGTTAAAATTCAGCGAAGAATAAATGAAATTATTTTAACAGACGGACTTCAAATTGATACTATTTTTAGTGATCGTTATAACGAAAAAATGTATTTAATAGGTGATAAATTTGATTATATAAAAGGACACAAAGTGAGTAATGCAATTTGGATGACAGATCATGATTACGAAACAACAATTAATAAAAAAGCTCTAAATTTAAATTTTGATTTGCAATTTTCAAGTACAGATTATATGAATATTGACGGTTGGAAAAACATTGTACTCAAAAAAATGATTGGTGTACTTTCATTAGCTTTAATTATTTTTTTATTTGTTTTTGGATTACTATTTTATTCCATCAAAAATTTAATAAAACAAAAGAAAATTGCCGATGTAAAAACTGATTTTGTCAATAACATTACACACGAATTAAAAACCCCTTTAGCAACTTTAACATTAGCAACCAAAATATTATTAAATACATCAGTTAAAAAAAACGAAGCAATTGTAAATAAAACAATTCTAACTGTTGAGCGACAAAACAAACGATTGCAAAAATTAATCGATCAAGTTTTAGACAACAGCTTAGGCTATCAAGAAATTCAAATAAAAAAAGAAAATATTGAAATAGAAGCATATTTAAATACAATTATTGATGATTTTTTACTTTCAATACAAAATGAAAACATAAAAATAAATACATCGTTTTCAATAAAAAATAAAACAGTAAAAATTGATAAGTTTTATTTTACCACAGCCATTTTAAATATTTTAGAAAATGCTGTAAAATACAATAATGCTAAAGTTAATATTAATATAACTGTAAATACTCAAAATGCATTCATACTCTCTATAAAAGATAACGGTATAGGAATTTCAAAAAAAAATCAAGCCAATATTTTTGATAAATTTTATAGAGTAAATAATAAAAATCAACATAATGTAAAAGGCTTAGGTCTTGGTTTGTATTATACCAATCAAATTGTAAAAGCACATCAAGGCACTATTAAAATAATTAGTAAAGAGTTAAAAGGCACTGAATTTATTATAAAATTACCTATTTAGTAAGTATTTAATTTGGTTTAAAAAGTATGTAAAAAATAAAATTATGAATTCTAAACACATTCTTTTAGCGGAAGACGATTCTGATTTTGGTAGTATTCTAAAACAATATTTAGAGATGAATCAATATCAAGTTACATGGAAAAAAGATGGTAAAGCTGCCTTGTTGTCAATTAAAAATAAAAATGATTTTGATATTTGTGTTTTAGACGTTATGATGCCGAAAATGGACGGCTTTTCTTTAGCTAACGAAATAATAAAAATTAATCCTGAAATGCCGTTTATTTTCTTGACCGCAAGAAAAATGAAAGAAGATAAAATAAAAGGGTTAAAATTAGGAGCAGACGATTATATTGTTAAACCATTCGAAGCTGATGAGTTGGTTTTACGTTTGCAGAATATTATTAAAAGGAGTCATCATAATGTAACAACTACAAAAACTAACTTAGTACTTAAAATAGGAAAATATACATTCGATACACATCGATTAGAATTAGAAATAAATAATAAAAAACAACAATTAACCGAAAAGGAGAGTGACCTTATTAACTATTTATTTCAGTATAAAAACACTTTGTTAAAACGAGATGAAATCTTAATTAATGTATGGAAAAATGACGATTTTTTTTCAGGTAGATCTATGGATGTATTTATAAGTAGATTGCGTAAATATTTTAAAGAAGATAGTAATATTTCTATTAAAAGTATTCGAGGTATTGGATTGGAATTTAAAATTTTAGAATAATTAGTTAACGTTAACACAAGGTTAACGTATTGTAATTAAGACATTTGTTAATAAATCAGTTGTACATTTGCCTTGTAATTAAATTTTTTAACAATTAAAACAAAACACCATGACAAAATTAATAACAACATTAGTATTCATAGCATTTACTATAATTTGTACTGCACAAACACATACAGAATCAACAACTTCATCATCTATGTCGTACTCAATTAATATAGATTCAGATAATGATTATACAAATAATTCTTCGGTTTCTATAAAAAATTCAGATGATATATTAAGACTTAAAGCTACTTTTCATAAAAGTAAAAATTTAAAGATTAAAGAAATTTTGTTAGATAGATTAGGTCGTAATAATTTACAAATTAAAAAAAACACACTTATTTGGAAAAATAATACTAAAAATGAAGATTTTGAATGTGAATTAAATGAAGGAAGACTTTTTTTAATCGTGGATAAGCATTTGGTAACAAATCAATTTTTTGAAAAAATAAGTGCTTTAGTAGATGATTTAAAGGTTATTATTTCTGGAGATGATTCAAAAAAAAGAAAAAAAATAAGTCAAGAACGAGATCAACGTAATTTAAATAGAGCAAAAAGAGATTTAGATAGAGCGAAAGAAAATTTAAAAAGAGCTAAAGAAAATTTAGAACGTGCGAAAAAAAACTAATAACCTGAGTTTAACCTAAATTTTAATTATAAACCTGAGTTCGACCTAAACTTACATCAAAGAAGCCTTATAAATAGTAATACCGAAGTCTCGGTAGGTTAATAAAAACGAAGATTTAATATTAAATTAAGGCTTTTATTGTTCAAAGATTGCTGTTTAGAAGGCTTTCCAAAGGATTTTTAGCCTTTTCCTTATACTTCGTTATGTCTTTTCAAACTAAAAATAGTCCTTCAAAGCCATGCCTCGTCTAAGAAAAAGGCTGAAGACTTTGATTGCAAATTTAGGTCGAACTCAGGTTATAAGTTTAGGTTGAATTCTGGTATTAGTTTTTACACTGTTCTATTTTTTATCTTCCAAGGTGGATTTAATCTATTCTTGCCTGCAAAATAAAGAATAATAATGTTGTTGTCTAAATCGTTTAATCGTGCTTCTCTCCAAAGCCAAGGTTTATCGTTAGGCAACTCTATAAATTCAATATTTTTACGAATTAATTCAGCTACATATTGATCTAAATTTTCTATTTCAAAATACACCCAAATACCATCAATATTAGGCAATTGTTCTACTTGATGAATTGAAAATGTAGCTCCATTACTACATTCAAATCGTGCATAGTTTTGCTCTGAATGAACAATTAATTTTAATCCTAATTTTTGATAAAATACAATTGCTTTTTCAATATTTAAAGATGGTATGGTAATTTGATTTAAATTCACTTACAAACCAAAAACTTCTTTTACCTTATCAATATAATCTAATTTTTCCCAAGTAAAAGTTTCTATTTTCTTTTTTACCACTTCTCCATTTGGTGAAGTAAATTGAACTGTTTTTATTTCTGGGGTTCTTCCCATATGACCATAAGCAGCAGTTTCTAAATAGATTGGATTTCGTAATTTTAATCGTTTTTCAATAAAATATGGTCGCATATCAAAAATAGCTTCTACCTTTTTACTAATTTCTCCATCGGTTAAATTAATAGTTGCGGTTCCGTATGTATCAACATTTATACTTGTTGGTTTTGCCACTCCAATTGCATAAGAAACCTGTACTAAAACTTCTTTACATAAACCTGCCGCTACTAAATTTTTTGCGATATGGCGTGTTGCATAAGCTCCTGACCGATCTACTTTACTTGGGTCTTTTCCTGAAAAAGCACCGCCGCCATGTGCTCCTTTTCCGCCATAAGTATCTACAATTATTTTTCTACCTGTAAGACCTGTATCTCCATGTGGACCACCAATTACAAAGGTTCCTGTTGGGTTTATATGATATGTAATTTCGTTATTAAACAATGCTTGAATTTTCACTGGTAGTTTTGCAATGACTCTTGGCATTAATTTTTCTGTAATGTCTTTATAGATTATTGCTAACATTTGCGCATCTACTTTTTTCTTATCATCGCCTTTAATAAAATCGTCATGTTGTGTTGAAACCACAATAGTATCTATTCTAATAGGAATATTATTGTCTGAATATTCGATAGTAACTTGCGATTTTGCATCTGGACGAAGATAAGTAACATCGGTCATTTCTCTTCGCATTATTGCTAATTCTATTAAAATTAAATGTGATAAATCTAAAGCTAAAGGCATGAAGTTTTCAGTTTCATCGGTTGCGTAACCAAACATCATACCTTGATCGCCTGCGCCTTGATTTTCAGCATCAGCACGTTCTACACCTTGGTTAATATCTGCCGACTGCTCATGAATGGACGAAAATACACCGCAAGAGTTACCGTCAAACATATACTCGCTTTTTGTATAACCAATTTTATTAATTACATCGCGAGCAATTTTTTGTACGTCTAAATACGTTTTTGATTTTACTTCGCCTGCCAATACTACTTGACCTGTTGTTACTAAAGTTTCGCAAGCTACTTTTGACGAAGCGTCAAAGGCTAAAAAATTATCAATAAGTGCATCCGAAATTTGATCGGCTACTTTGTCTGGATGACCTTCAGAAACGGATTCTGAAGTAAATAAATAGGACATATTATGTGTTTAATCCTAAAAAAAGAGTTGTGATTGCATGTAGATAAACTACGTTGTTTTAGCATTTTTTTATGAGGTTGCAATCAGTCAAATTCTTCCTCTAAGAAATTAATATTTCTTTTTTTTGAATACCTAATTTTAGTATTCATTTGCAAATATAATTATTATTAGCGCATAATTTAAGTTTATTCGTCAAAAATTGCAACTACTCTTGCTGGTGCTGCAGATGCACCAACGATATTTAGTGGAAAAACAGCAACTTTAAAACCTGAATAAGGCAATACGTCTAAATTTACTAATTGTTCCATGTGGTAATATTCTTTGTTTTGCCCTACTAAATGAGCTTCCCAAAACAACTCTGAATTTTTGCTTTTTTTTGCTTGCTCAATCATATACGGCAAAGGCACATCCCAACCCCAAGAATCAATTCCCATTACTTTTATACCTTTATCAATTAACCATTCGGTTGCTTTAGCACTCATACCTGTGCCTATTTTATGAAAGTTTTTTGTTCCGTTAAATTTATCTCTACCTGTTTTTATAAGTACTATCATGCCTTGTTTTATAGATAAACTGTTCTTTTTTAAAAACAATTCAATATCACTTATGGTAATTGCATCAAAATCGGCTTTATGTTTCATATCAATAACCAAACCATCTGCATAACACAAATCTAATGGCATTTGATCGATAGTTTTTGATTTTTTTCCGTTTGTAGTTGGTGAATAATGCCACGGAGCATCAATATGAGTTGTAGCATGTACACCCATTTTTGTAATGGTATCATCTGCCCAACCTTGAAAATTTTTAGGAAAAAGCTTAAATGGTAAACCTAAAACGCGAAGTAACCATTTTGCTTTATGGTGTGGTTTATGTTTTATTTTAACCTTCATAAACCATGGGTCATTTTTATTGTACTGTATTGGTTTTGATAAATCAACTATTTTCATATTAGTCTACAATTAGTTTAGATTTACGAATGGAGTCTTTTTGCTTTTCAGTATAGTGATAGCTATTATTATAAACTGCTGTTTCCCAATCGCCATACATTACGTTTGGAAGAATAATGAATTTTGTACCGAAATTATTTTTCATTTTTTTTACTATATTATTTCGCTCATTGGTTGTTTTTTTATCAAATAAATTAGAAAAATCGGATAAATTATCACCTAATAAAATACCTATTTTATGTGTTTTAGCAACGCTATTTCTTCGTGCTTGTTTTTCTCCTGTATTGGTTCTTAATAAAACATGAGCTGCATCAACAGCTGGAAATCCGTTTTTTATTAAATTTTGTATTGTTTCTAACTTCTGATTATCTCGTCTATTAGAAATGTAAAAAATAGCTACTTTTTTACTATGAGCGTAATTAAAAAACTCTAATGCACCTGGAATGGATTTTGCTTTTTTTTCTTCTCCCCAAGATTTCCAAGTTTTTCTTGTGTAGTTAGCATTATCTTTAACCATTCTTGCATTATACGGACTGTTATCTAAAACTGTTTCGTCAATATCGGTTACAATGGCTAATGGTTTTTTATACGATTTGTTTTCTAAAAGTTTGTCTAAATATAGTTTAGCTAAATTAAACGCTTGGTGTGATAATGCTTTGTATTCGGCTGATTGCTGCTGCCAAAGCAATGCTTGAATTGTATGTTCTCTTTTAGGAATTTTTAGCTGTTCTTTATTAATTTTGGTTTGTGTTGTGGCTAAATTTGTTTTACATCCTAAAAAAAATAAGAATATAAGCCCTAAAATAAATATTGATTTTGTTTTCATAAAATATTTTGTAGTTACAAAGATACATATTCATAAATTATAATAAAAGTCTTTTTTACAGGTTTTACATAATGCCTAACATAAGTATACTATAGTTTTTTACGTGTTTGTGTTCTTTCTTGTTTACGGTAATAAGCCCAAATAACAATAAATATTATTTGAAAAATAATAGATAATATAAAGCCTTCAAAACCAAAATCGCCGCCATTCAAAAAATTATTTTCTATTATTGACTGCATATCTTATCCGCTTGCATTAAAACCCAAAAAAGGTTTAAAATAAATTTCAACTAAAATGTAAAGCAATTGGAAACCATAATTTTTTTGTAAAAATATAGGATATACCTACCAAAAATAAATCAAAAAAACGTAACCACTCATATTTTGAATTTGTACTATGAGCTAAGGCAAACAATAGCGAAGAAACAATTAAAACAAATAAACGTGTTGCAATTAAATTAAAAAACAGAAGTCGTTTTGACTTCTGTTTTTTGTTTTTATCATAAACAAAATAATTTATTGCTTTAGAAACTCAAAACGGCATTTCATGTGCTATACAGGCTGTTTTAGAAAGTCATCACTTTAAATTCAAATTAATAG